>NZ_CP064187.1:2170000-2480000 GCF_015353075.1 Rhizobium sp. 007
GCCGGACTGGCCGAGCCAGGGCGCGAAGAAGGATTGCATGCCAACAAGGCTCATCAGCCAGGGTGCAACGCCCCAGATCGGCGAGAGGATCAGCTTCCAGATGAAGCCGACGATCACGAAGGAAAGCAGCGTCGGCAGGAATATCGCCGTGCGGTAGAAGGCGACGAAACGCAGCCGCGGCGTGGACAGAAGCGCTGCAAGCGCAACGCCGATCGGATTCTGCACGCACATATGAATGGCGAAAAAGATCAGGTTATTGACAAGCGCATTCCAGAAATCATGCGCCCAGTGCGGATCGCCGAACAACACCTTGTAGTTCGCAAGGCCAACGAAGGCGGGCACGCCGTCAACCACATTGTAGAACGAAAGCCTGAGCGTTTCGATCAACGGCAGGATCATGATCGCCGAGTAGACGACGACTGCCGGGAGAAGAAAGACGCCGATATGCCAGCGCACCGGGCGCTTGAGCGAAATCGGGGTTTCCGATGTCAGATCGGTCATTGTTTCTGGCTCGCTTTGCTTCGTTCTCTCCCTCATCCCTGTCCTCGGGTTTATCCCGAAAATTACACAGGGATCCAGTTGCGCCGCCTCGGCGGCGCGGGAGACTCTTCTCACGCGAAAGACTTCGCGTGGCTGGATTCCGGTGACGAGCACAGGAATGAGGGCGGCGGAAGATCGCCGCCCTTCTTGCTGGAGGCTTACTTGGCCGGCTTGTACCAGCTGTCGAGACCCTTCTGGAGCTTTTCGGCGGCCACTTCCGGCGTATCCGTGCCGTTGATGACGTTGGCTGATTCAATCCAGGTTTCGTTTTCCAGGTTCGGCGTACCACGCTGCAGGATCTGATAGGTCGAGCGGACGGTCGACTTGTACGGGCCGCGCCAGGAAACGAATTCCTGAGCCAGCGGATCGCTCATCTTCACCTGGTTTGAGTTCAGGCTGAAGAAGCCCGGCAGCGAGTTCGCGTAGATGTCTGCGAATTCGGCGGAAGCAACCCAGCTCAGGAATTTCTTGGCTTCCTCGGCATGTGCGCTCTTGGTATTCAGGCCGACACCGATGTCCGGATGGTCGGAGATGTAGCCGGTGTCGCCAGCCTTCGGAACCGGCGGCGGGAATGCGCCCATCTTGAACTGCGCCTGGCTGTTGAACAGCGAAATTTCCCACGAGCCGGCCGGGTAGATCGCCGCACGGCCGAGCGTGAAGAGGTTCTGGCTGTCGGAATAGGTCTGCGCTTCGAAGCCGTCGCCGAGATAGGGCTTCCACTTGGCGAGTTCCTTGTAGGGCTCGACCCATTCGGCATCCGTCAGCTTCTTCTTGCCTTCGATCAGGGCCATGCGGCCCTCTTCGCCCTTCCAATAGTTCGGGCCGATATTCTGGTAGCCCATGGTTGCGGCTTCCCAAAGGTCCTTCGTGCCCATCGCCATGGGGATGTAGGTGCCGTCCGCCTTGATCTTTTCGAGAGCGGCGTAGAACTCGTCCTGCGTCTTCGGAACGGCGATGCCGAGCTTGTCGAAGGCGTCCTTGTTGTAGATGAAGCCGTGAATGACCGAAGCCATCGGAACGCAGAAGGTCGACTTGCCGTCGTCGGTCGACCAGGCAGCCTTCGCAACCGGCGTGAAGTTTTCCATGCCCGGCAGGCTTGTTAGGTCTGCAAGCTGCTTCTTGTTAAAGAGTTCGAGCGAGGCGTCGAACGGCCGGCAGGTGATGATGTCGCCTGCGGAGCCGGCGTCGAGCTTGGCGTTCAGCGAGGCGTTGTATTCCGTCGGCGCTGTCGGGGAGAAAACGAGCTTGATGCCCGGGTTCTTGGCTTCGAAGGCCGGGATGATCTTTTCCTGCCAGATCTGCAGGTCGTCGTTGCGCCAGCTTTCGATCGTCAGCGTGACATCCGCAGCATAGGCAAAGCCGGCAGACGTGAGCAGACTGGAGGCAAGCAGCAGGCTTTTCAGAGCAGTGTTTTTCATTTCCCTCTCCTGTTTTAAGCGCCGCAGGGCGCCATCTTGGTTCTGAAACAAGCAGTTGGCGTGCCTGAGGATTACACCCAACGCCCCTTGGAAGGGCCGCCAGCAACTGCCGGCCCCCGAAAGCTCGACGGACGCGGAAAGCAATGACGCTGCCGGCCCGTATGCGCCCTCCCGATACGCTGAACCGGGCGCGATAATCTCCTAAGGAAAAAGCTGCAGGCGGCTTGGTCTCCATGGCGTTTGCGCCGAAGCGGCAATCGTGATGCGACCTGAAACCGGCTAATGTCCTGATGCCGGTTTTTCTCTGCCTCTACGTGCTGTTCCCTTTTCCGGAATTAAGGCCAAAAAAATACCAATTGTCCAGCCGATTTTAACTTTTGGCGCCCAAAAATTTCAGTTAAAAATTTTATCATTGAAAATCAATAACATATAAGCGCAAAATTTTCGAACCAATTCTGCTTGGTAAATGGTATTTTTTTGGTATTGTAGCAAAAACCTAAAGCATGCAGCGTTCGGAGGCTCGATGACGGAATTGGCAATCGGCATAGACGGGGGCGGATCGAGCTGCCGGGCTGCAGTTGCGGACAGCAAGGGCAACGTTCTGGGCCGCGGCAAGGCGGGGCCTGCCAACATCCTCTCCGATCTCGATAACTCTCTCCTCAATATCATTTCGTCAGCGCGCGAGGCTCTGCGGGATGCGGGTCTGCCTGGTGAAACCGTTTCCAAGGTCTGCGCCGTCGTCGGCGTCGCGGGCGCCAATGTCGGCGACTACGGAGCCCGCATCGAGCACGCCCTGCCCTTTGCAGATTGCCATGTCGTCACTGATGCCCTGATCGCGCTTGAGGGCGCCCTCGGCGATTCGGACGGCGTCATCGGCGCTTTCGGCACCGGCTCGGTCTACAATGCCCGCAGGGACGGCAAATTGCGAGGTATCGGCGGCTGGGGCTTCGTCGTCGGTGATCAGGCAAGCGGCGCGCGCCTCGGCCGCGACCTATTGGAAAAGTCTCTGCTCGCCTACGACAAGGTGCGCCCGTCTTCGCCGCTGACGGTAAAGCTCATGACCGAGTATGGCGACGACCCCGAACGCGTCGTCGAATTCGCCCACGCCTCGAAACCCAAGGAGTTTGCCCGATACGCGCCGCTTGTCTTCGATTACGCCGCACAAGGCGACGAGATCGCAATAGGCATCATCAAGGACGCCGCTGCGGCGATCGACGATAACCTGGACGCCCTCCTCTGGCCGGAATGCCCAGCGATCTGCCTGCTCGGCGGCCTCGCAAAGGCCTATGAACCCTGGCTCGCCGAGCGGCACAAAGTCCTTCTCAGAGAGCCGAAAGGCGACGTCCTCCAGGGCGCGATCGATCTCGCATTAAAATTTCTTCAGGAGCGGCAGAAGGGTGCGGCATGACGGATGATTTCGCCAGCATCCTTTCGCCCGAGCGGCTTCAAGGCGGCGGCAGCGGCCCGCTCTATGTCAAACTGCGCCGCACCCTTGAAGAAGCCATTCGCGCCGGCACGCTCGGCCACGGCGATGCCTTGCCGCCGGAACGCGACATTGCGGAGTTCGCGACCGTCAGCCGAGTCACGGTCCGCAAGGCGATAGACGAACTCGTCGCGGACGGGCTGCTCGTGCGCCGCCACGGCTCCGGCACTTTCGTTGCCAAGCCGGTCTCGAAGGTCGAACAGCGGCTGTCCCAGCTCACCTCCTTCACTGAGGATATGGCCCGCCGTGGCATGACCTCGCGCTCCGAGTGGCTGCATAAGGGCATCCATACGCCCTCGCCCGACGAGATGATGAACCTCGGCCTTGCCGCCGATATCAAGGTCTCACGGCTGAGCCGCCTGCGCATCGCCGACGACCAGCCTCTGGCAATCGAGAACGCCAGTGTCTCGGGCGAATTCCTGCCGGACCCTTTCGTGGTCACGACATCGCTCTATGCCGAACTCGAGAGGCGCCAGGTTCGTCCCGTCCGCGCGGTGCAGCGCATCTCAGCCACCAATATGAAGGAGGCCGACGCCCATCTGCTTGGCGTCCCCGTTGGCGCCGCCGGCCTTTCGATCGAGCGTATCTCCTACCTCGGCTCGGGGCGTGCCGTTGAATTCACACGCTCGCTCTATCGCGGAGACGCTTATGATTTTGTGGCGGAACTGACGATCGGAGCCTGAGACCTACTACCTTCCCAAGCTGCGATGTCCTCCTCATCCATCAATTCGAAAAAGTTCGGACCCGTTCCGATAGCTTTCTCTTTGAGAAAACCAATCTGAAACGAGATCTGCGCGGGGCGCCAGCTTCGCAACCGGCTTCTGTCCCTTCACAATAACCACTTCTTCGCCAGCGCGTGCGGCCTCAATCAGCTTCAACACATTGATCTTGGCGGCGCAGACAGTCACCGTCATCAGCGCACCCTGAGCCGACTTAGCTATCTGCTCCATATACTACCGATTCCCCGGGCTTTAGAGATACCAAAAAAATAAACCCGGAAAGCGAAGCACTTTTCCGGGTTTCTTGATCAATGCCTGAAGACATCGCATACGCCACGCGTTACGCCGCGTCGTCGATCTCCTCGGCAGCCTTGCGCGGCACGTAGTTGAGCACTGGCCCGAGCCAGCGTTCCACTTCGGAAATCTCGATGCCCTTACGCGCGGCATAGTCCTCGACCTGGTCGCGCTCCACCTTGGCGACGCCGAAATAGTAGCTGTCGGGGTGGCCGATATAAAGGCCGGAGACCGAAGAACCGGGCCACATGGCGTAGCTTTCCGTCAGCTTCACGCCGGCTGCCTTTTCGGCGTCGAGCAGGCGGAAGAGCGTCGCCTTTTCCGTGTGGTCGGGTTGCGCCGGATAGCCCGGCGCAGGGCGGATGCCGGCATATTCCTCGGTGATGAGTTGCTCGTTGGTCAGCGTCTCGTCCTTGGCATAGCCCCAATATTCGCGCCGGACCCGTTCGTGCATGCGCTCGGCGAAGGCCTCGGCGAAGCGGTCGGCGATCGCCTTGACGAGGATCGAGGAGTAGTCGTCGTTGGCACGCTCGAACCGCTCCGCGATCGCAATTTCCTCGATGCCCGCGGTCACCACGAAGCCGCCGACATAGTCCTCGACGCCGCTCGATACCGGTGCGACGAAATCCGACAGCGCAATGTTCGGGCGGCCATCGCGCTTGGAAAGCTGCTGGCGGAGCGTGTAAAAGGTCGCAAGCTCTTCGGCGCGCGCCTCATCCGCGAAGAGACGGATATCGTCGCCGGCGCTGTTCGCCGGCCAGAAGCCGATGACGGCACGCGGCCGGAACCACTTCTCGTCGATCACCTTCTTTAGCATCGCCTGCGCATCTGCCCAGAGGGCACGCGCCGCCTCGCCCTGCTTCTCATCTTCGAGGATTGCTGGGAAGCGTCCGCGCAATTCCCATGTCTGGAAGAACGGCGTCCAGTCGATATACTTGGCGATCTCCGCCAGATCATAGTCCTCGAACACCTTGGTGCCGATGAACTGCGGCCTAGTCGGCTTGTAGGCGGCCCAATCCACCTGCTGCGCATTCTCACGGGCGCGGGAAAGCGGCAAACGAACCTTCTCGGCTTCGCTGCGCGCATGAGCAGCGGCAACCTTGGCATATTCGCCGCGGATATCGTCGATATAGCCCTGGCGCGTATCTGGAGACAGCAAGGACGAGACGACGCCGACGGCGCGGCTTGCATCCGTCACATAGACCGCCTGGCCCTTCGCATAGCCGGGATGGATCTTCACCGCGGTATGAACGCGGCTCGTTGTCGCGCCGCCGATCAGGAGCGGGATATCGAAGCCCTCGCGTTCCATCTCGGCTGCCACATGCACCATCTCGTCGAGCGACGGCGTGATGAGGCCCGAAAGGCCGATGACATCGACTTTTTCGGCCACCGCCGTCTCGAGAATCTTTGTCGCCGGCACCATCACGCCGAGGTCGATGATCTCGTAATTATTGCAGGCAAGTACGACGCCGACGATGTTCTTGCCGATATCGTGCACGTCGCCCTTGACCGTCGCCATCAGGATCTTGCCGGCAGTCTTTCTGTCGTCGCCGCCATTGAGGCGCTTTTCCTCTTCCATGTGAGGCAGCAGCACGGCGACCGCCTGCTTCATCACCCGCGCCGACTTGACGACCTGCGGCAGGAACATCTTGCCGGAACCGAACAGATCGCCGACGACGTTCATGCCGGCCATCAGCGGGCCTTCGATGACATGCAGCGGACGTGCCGCCTTCTGGCGGGCCTCTTCGGTATCGGCCTCGATATATTCTGTGATGCCGTTGACCAGAGCGTGTTCAAGACGCTTCTCGACCGTCCACTCGCGCCAGGAAAGATCCTGAACTCTGGCCTCCTTCGTCCCTGCGCCACGGAAACGCTCGGCGACTTCGAGCAGGCGCTCGGTACCATCCGGGCGCCGGTTAAGCACGACGTCTTCGCAGGCTTCGCGCAGCTGCGGATCGATCTGGTCATAGAGCGCAAGCTGGCCGGCATTGACGATGCCCATGTCCATACCCGCCTGGATGGCGTGGTAGAGGAACACGGCATGCATTGCCTCGCGCACCGGCTCGTTGCCACGGAACGAGAAAGACAAGTTGGAAACACCGCCGGAAATATGCACCAGCGGCATGCGCTGGCGGATCGTGCGCGTCGCCTCGATGAAATCGACGCCGTAATTGTTGTGTTCCTCGATGCCGGTGGCGACGGCAAAGATGTTAGGATCGAAGATGATGTCCTCTGGCGGAAAGCCCGCCTTCTCGGTCAGGAGCTTATAGGCGCGGGTGCAGATATTCACCTTGCGCTCGTAAGAATCCGCCTGTCCTACCTCATCGAAAGCCATGACGACGACGGCCGCACCGTAGCGGTGCAGCAGCTTCGCCTGGGCGAGGAAATTCTCCTCGCCTTCCTTCAACGAGATCGAGTTGACGATCGCCTTGCCCTGAACGCACTTAAGGCCCGACTCGATGATCGAAAACTTCGACGAGTCGATCATCACCGGCACCCGGGCAATATCCGGTTCGGCCGCGATCAGGTGCAGGAACTCGACCATCGCCTTTTCGGAGTCGATCAGGCCTTCGTCCATGTTGACGTCGATCACCTGCGCGCCGTTTTCCACCTGATCGCGGGCGACGTCCAGGGCCGCATTGTAGTCGGCGTTGGTGATCAGCTTGCGGAAGCGGGCCGAGCCGGTAACGTTGGTGCGCTCGCCGACGTTGACGAAAGGAATGTCCTTGGTCAGTTCGAAAGGCTCGAGCCCCGACAAAGACATAAAAGGCCGGTGTTCCGGGATCGGCCGCGGCTTGTACTTGGCAACCGTCTCGGCAATCGCGCGGATATGTTCCGGCGTCGAGCCGCAGCATCCGCCGACGATATTGACGAGGCCCTCGCGGGCGAAGCTGTCGATCTGCGCCGCCATCAGCTCCGGCGTCTCGTCGTACTGGCCGAATTCGTTCGGCAACCCGGCATTCGGATAGGCGCAGACGAAGGTGTCGGCAACACCCGCGAGCTCCTGCAGATGCGGACGCATCGCATTGGCGCCGAGCGCGCAGTTGAGGCCGATTGTGAACGGTTTGGCGTGGCGCACCGAGTTCCAGAAGGCTGAAGGCGTCTGTCCAGACAGCGTGCGGCCGGAAAGGTCGGTAATCGTGCCCGAGATCATCACCGGCAGGCGGATACCCTTGGCTTCGAACCGCTCCTCACAGGCAAAGATTGCAGCCTTGGCATTCAGCGTATCAAAAATGGTCTCGATGAGGATAATGTCCGCGCCACCGTCGATGAGGCCATCGATCTGCTCGCCATAGGCAATGCGAAGCTCGTCGAAGCTGATCGCACGGAAACCCGGATTGTTCACATCCGGCGAAATCGAGGCAGTGCGGTTTGTCGGGCCGATGGCGCCCGCCACGAAACGGCGGCGGCCATCCTCGCGCTCGGCGCGGATCGCCGCGCGGCGCACGATCTCGGCACCCTCTTTATTAAGCGCGTAGACCTCGCCTTCCATCTGATAATCGGCCTGCGCGATGCGGGTCGAGGAGAAGGTATTGGTTTCGAGAATATCCGCGCCAGCCTTGGCGTATTTATAGTGGATTTCCTCGATCGCATCTGGCTGCGTCAATATCAGAAGATCGTTATTGCCCTTCTGGTGACAGGCGCAACCGATGAAGCGATCGCCCCGGAACTGGTCCTCATCGTAGGCGAGCCCCTGGATCTGCGTGCCCATGGCGCCGTCAAGAACGAGGATTCGTTCGCTCGCGGCTTTCCGCAGAGCTGCAAAGACTTCGCTGCCGTCGCGTTTTGCCCCTTCGGGGCCGAAAAGATTGTCGAACACGGGCGGACTCCTTGACGTCGTTTTAAAGACCAAAGTGACCAAATCACATAAAGATATCTTTATGTCAATATATGCCTGACGTTTCCGGTTTTGCAAGGCTGGGCGGGTGACAGACCAGAGCGTGCTCTATATAGGCCTTTCGCAAGGCGTTGTGCATGAAATCGGAGGAGTAACATGGCACCTGCAATCGGCGGCACCGGGCTCGGAAACTGGAGCGCCCGCGCCTATCACCGCAACTGGCTTCTCACCCAGGCAAGCGGCCTTTTCGATTTCTTCCAGCACAATTCTGTCAATCCCAAGGGCGGTTTTTACGATCTCGACGATCATGGCAAGCCGCTTGATGCCGAGGGACAGGTTCGCAGCATTCATATTGCGTCGCGCGCAGTCCACTGCTTCTCGATCGGCGTCCTTCTCGGCCGTCCGGGTGCCGCCAGCGTCGTCGATCATGGCATGGACTACCTCTGGAACCGCCATCGCGACAAGAAGAATGGCGGCTATTTCTGGTCGCTGAACAATAATGGCCCCGTTGATTCCAACAAGCAGGGCTACGGCCACGCCTTCGTGCTGCTGGCTGCGTCCTCAGCGAAAACCATCGGCCATCCGCTGGCCGACGGAATGTTGGCCGACATCACGGAAATCCTGAACACGAAGTTCTGGGAGCCGCAGCATGGCGCCATCGCCGAAGAGTTCACCGCCGACTGGCAGCCGCTCGACGGCGGCGCCTATCGCGGCCAGAATTCCAACATGCACCTGACCGAAGCGCTGATGGCCGCCTTTGAGGCCACCGGCGACAAGGAATATCTCGCCAAGGCCGAAAGCATCGCCAATCTTGTCATCCTCCACGCGGCCGGTTCCGTCGGCTGGCGCGTCGCCGAGCATTTCAGCGCCGATTGGGCTATCGACAAGAACTACTATCATCCGAACGAAATGTTCCGTCCCGCCGGCACCACGCCCGGCCACTGGCTGGAATGGGCCCGGCTCATCCTGCAGCTGTGGTCACTCGGCGGCAAGCGCCACGACTGGATGCCGGACGCGGCGAAGGCCCTCTTCGCACAATCCATGGCGCTCGGCTGGGACGACGACAAGGGCGGCTTCTTCTACACGCTCGATTGGCACGACAAGCCCGCCAAGCGCAACAAGCTCTGGTGGCCCGCCTGCGAGGGCGCCGGCGCCGCCCACTTCCTCAACGAACACCTGCCGAGCGACTTCCACGAGCAAAGCTACCGCAAGATCTGGAACGTCATCGAACGCGCCTTTATCGACCATGAGAACGGCGGCTGGCACGAAGAACTGACGGAAGACCTCGTTCCGTCCCACAGCCTCTTCCCCGGCAAGGGCGATATCTACCACGCGCTACAGGCCTGCCTCATCCCGCTCTTCCCGGCGACCGGCAGCCTGACCAAGGGCATCATCGAGGCTGGCGGGACGATTTGAGGCAATTGCCGGCGCGGGCGCTTCCCTCAGACGCCCACATTCCTGTGCTTGTCACAGAGATCCAGCAGCGCCATGTCCATGGCGCGGGAGACTCATTGAGGCTAGCCAAAAAGAGAGTCATTCACGGCGCAGGCGCGCCGTGCCAAGCACAGGAATGAGGGTCACGTAAAGTGGCGCTCCGCAGTTAAATCCCTCATCTCAGCCGCAAGATATCCAAATCCTTCGCCAGCATCAGTGACAGCGCCTCCACGACGAGATTGTGGTCGTCGCGCTGCGGCAGGCCCGAAACCGTGACGGCGCCGATGCAGCCGGTTCCCTTGACGTTGATCGGGAAACTGCCGCCATGCGGCGCGTAGTCGGCGCCGGAAAGCCCGTTGTCTTCGACCGTCTTGCCGTCCTTCTGCAGCTTCAGGCCACAGGCATAGCTGCTCTTCCAATAGCGGAACACCATGTTGCGCTTGCGGCGAACCCACTGGACGTTGTCGGGCGTGGCGCCTGGCAGCGCCGCGTAGAAGACCGGCATGGAATGCAGCGTGACGTCGATTGCCACGCCAAGGCCGCGTTCGGTCGCGAGTTCGTGCAAGAGCTTGCCGAGTTGCCAGGCGGTGGTGAGATCGAAGGCGTCGAAGCTCAGCACCTTTTCCTGCTCAGCGATCCGGCCGAGATCCTCTTCGATGGTCATAAAACTCGCTCCTCTTGCGTCATCGAACCGGCGGAAAACATCCGCATCCGGCGGCAAAAGTAAAGCAGAATTACCGAAGCTCAGTGCGGCATCGACGACAGCGCGCCTATGATTTCCTCGGGCCGCACGGGCTCGCTGGAGCGCAGCTTCACGGTGCCGTCGCGGTCGAGCAGGACAAGGCCGAATTCACCGGGCTGCGGTCCTTCGAGGTCATCGCGGATTTCATCGGCGTCGAGGTCGTAGGAGCCTTCGAAAAGCGGAAACACCCCGCCACCGGCGATACTGAACACCTCGATATCATCCTCGATGAAACGCAGATGCGAGGTGCGTAGCAACTCGTCCTGAACGGCCGCACGATCATCATCCGCATCCGCAAATATGATGAGCACGCGCTTTGAGCCAATGAATGGTTTGAGACAGTCCGGCGAAACGGGCGCACGCGGCGCCGGACCCATGATTTCGCGTATGATTGATTTTAGCATGGTGCTCACATCCTTCGTGTCTGTCTTCAACGATTGGAAGTGAGACCGGTTCCCTGCGAGCGTGACGGGACCGCGGCCTGGCGCGATCCCTCAAAGGCTCATTCGGGCGGCTTGCGCTCTGCAGTGCGGCTGGAGACGGCCATGATATCGGCGCCGCCGTTGGCAAGAAGGCGTTTGCGCACCAGCACGCGCATGACGCGGGCGGCCGTCGAGAAGCTCATCTGATCGAGCGGCCCTTCACCTTCCCAGGGTTTGGTAAGTCTTTCGGTGACGGCGCCGACAATGTTCATCGGCACGATGTCGTCGCATTCGCGCATGGCTTCGAAGACGAGGCTGATCGGGATGACCCGTCCTTCGAACGTGACGATCGGTTCGGTAAGTTCCGTATCCCATTCCTCGAAGGCATAGAGCGCTTCGCGGAACAATTCCTGAAGGGTGATCGGGGCGTGTCCGTTGTGAAGTGGCGGCAAGGCATTCGTCATGTCTGTCTCCTCTTGTGGATTAAGCCAGTTCCTCCTCATCGGCCGGGATCGAAGCAGGACACACAGAACCCCAGGGTTCCCTCCGGACCGAATAACACGATCGATTTTATAGTGTAACACTCGCGTGATAAAGCGATTTATGCCCACCGGGCTGCCGACACGCCTCCGGAATGGGATAAGCCGCTGATATCGCTCAAGAACATCAACGGCTTTTTTTCACTTTGAAGTGGAGAATTGAGGCTACTGCTCGAGTGCGAAGGTGACGTTGACGGTAACATTATAGGCATTTTCGCCGCCCTGAACCGGCACAGCGGCGTCGCTTGCCTCCTTCATCATCGCCGCGCGATAGACCGGCTGCGGCAGCGGCCGAACGCTGTTTTCGCTGATTTCGATGATGCGGCCGAGCTTCACGCCGGCAGCCTCCGTCAGCGTCTTTGCCTTCTTGATCGCTGCCGCGACGGCATCCTTGCGGGCCGCCTCGATTGCCGCGTCCGGCTTGTCGTTGGTGAACTGGATGTCGCCGCCCTGGTTGACGCCGAGCGTCACGGCCTGGTCGATGATGCCACCCAGCTCGCCAAGATCGCGCACGCGAACCGTCAGCCCGTTGGAAACCTGGTAGCCGATCAGTTCCGGCGGCTTCGGCTGGCCGTCGTTGTTCTGCGGATAGTTATACTGCGGCTGCACAGAAAAGCCCGAGGTCTGCAGGTCCTTGTCGGCAATCCCGCCCTTCTTCAGCGCTGCCAGCACCCCAGCCATCGCCTTGTTGTTCTCGTCGAGCGCCTCGCGCGCCGTCTTCGCCTGCTTGACGACGGCAAGGTTGAGCACCGCCATGTCCGGCGCCAGCGCCGATTCCCCCTCGCCCGAGACCATGATCACCGCCTCGCGCGGCTTCGTTTCGTCGGCAGCCGAAGCCGAAGCCCCCGCCAGCCCGGCAGGCATGCCGATCAGCATGCCGAAAGCCACGTTTCTGATAGTCCGTAGCGCCATTTTTTCACTCCTTGGTTGTCGCCATCCCGCCTCACTCTTTGACGATTGATTGTGAAGCTATTGCGGCAGCGTCTTGTCGCTGCATCCGAATTGCGTTAGAGCGAAATCGCACCGGGGAGCCATTGCCCCGCTGCCCGCGCGGCAAAGCCACGCGAGGGCCTGTAGCTCAATGGTTAGAGCCGGCGGCTCATAACCGCTTGGTTGGGGGTTCGAGTCCCTCCGGGCCCACCATCATTTTCAACAAATTGTTGATTTTCCTCCTCATTTTCCTTGTTTCTGTCCCACTTTTCAAAGTTGGCCTATGAAAGTGGGACATTGTTCTCGTTTCGGTCGGGAACCAAGAGCTTCGCGGCGTGGCCTGAGAGCTTCTTGCGGCGAGCGGCACGAGTGTAAAGGTCAGCCTGCTGACTCGTCGTCCAACCGAAGATCGCTTTGAGCTGGTCGCTGGTCGCTCCGTTTTCGCAGCGATTGAAGCCCCGCTTCTTACAAGCCGTGCGCCGAGCAATGGAAAAAGCCAGCCTCGTCGCACCATTGGCGCATCTTATTTCCCAATCCTTTGTCGGAGAACGGCTTGCCGTATTCAGTGACTAGGAACGTGAGTGGACCAGCCGGCACATGTGCGAGTTCGTCCAACAGATTAGGCAGTACCGGTATATTGACATCTACGCGGCTTGACCGGCTCGTCTTGCCGGGCCAGCCGTCGCTCAGGTGTAGCCGCCCTAATATGGCAGCACCAGATAGCCGCACCCCGGTAAACATGAAAATTGCCAGCGCCAGGCGCGCAGTCGTCCCCGGCTAGTGACAAGCCTCGTATTGCTCTATCTCCTCAAGCTTCCATGTGTGAAACCCGTCGCCGGACTTAAGCGCTTGATGCCGTTACAGGGATTCGTCTTTGCCTCGCCAACCTCAATTGCCCCAGCGAAAAGAGCGCTGATTGCCTTCACTATGTTGTTGGCCGCGCCGGGAGCATCTATGCGGGCGTCGCGGATCGCGGTCACATGCTTGCGCTCAAGAAGCTCAAAGGGCTTGTCGCCGTGCTTGATGCAGATTGCATCTGGCGCTGGATGCATAGCGGCGAGATCATTGCCCATACTCTGACCGAACCAGGACACGGCCAGATCGGCGGTCCGACCGGACAGTTCACTGCCGACGGCGCCCATGGCGGAAAGCCAACCTACGATGCCGTCATCAACCACAGCGCTGCTGCCCATCCGGCGAGGTCCTGCCCCTGTGGGACGCGGACCGCCGCGAACGTCGTCGGATTGGAGATGAAGAAGGTCCTTCAGAAATTGAACCGCACGCCGAAGACATTTGCACTGGAGCCGCCGTGCACGTCGCCGAGCGTCCCCCAGGCTCCGGACCGGTGGTGTATCCGCCAGAAGAAATCGACGTCGGGCATGGCGTTGAAGGAAAGGTTCAACTCGGGGCCGAGATAGAACAGCGTTCTGGCGTCCCCGTTATGCTCCAGCTCGTTCTTGCGCTCCCGTCCCTCCTGGGTATGCGTGACATGGCTGATGCCAAACGTAAAGGCTGGTGAGATACGGACGGTATCACCAATCTCGAAACCGTCGTAGCGAGCGACGCCGCCGCCCCAGAATTCCGCATTCGGATGCCCGCCGGATCTTCCGGCGAGCCCCGCTTCCAGTCCGAACCTGAAGGAGCCCATCCTAGCCGGGAAGTACTGGTAGCCGAGGCCGAAGATCGGGAGGTCCTCGTATGTGACGCCGAAAGGATTGGCTGCCTGGAGGATGTCGGCGTCGACCATCGTGCCGCCGAAGGCGAATACCGACTGATTGACGTCGCGGTTCTGGGCCTGCGCGTCGGTTGTTCCCAAGAACGGCATAGTGGCAGCGCCAAGCAGCAGAGCAAGCGGGATGGCGGTTGAAGGCTTCATATCGGATCTAATCCTGGACTTCATGTTTTCTCCAGCGTGCGCATTCACCTAAGGCTCTGGAACAGCTCCTGACTGGGCGGAAGACACTGTCCGCTAGCCCCTGCATGCGGCCCCGCAGTATCGTCAACGGGGTCCTGAGTTCGGGGGATCGCGGAATTTTACCATCGACGTGCTCACGCCATTCCCTATCTATAAAATGTTCCATTTTGCAACGCGTTGCAAATCCCGTTTGAATGGCTGGAAGAACGAAGTTTCAGAAGTAATTTTGCGCCCCCGGCCTAAAACCAGCGCCAGCTTCGAAACGCGGTTGCAAACGGTCGATCGATAGGTTCCAACATTGGGTCCGACAAAAGAGAACTCGCATTGAATTTATTGCGTAAAATGTGTTGCTCCACCCTCCTTTGGTGCCTACCGCAGGTTAAGCGCGTTTGGAAGCCGTGACTTGCAACGCGTTGCAAAGTCAGCTTTGCGCCGATATCGTTGAAAAAGTCCGTTTTCTACAACGTCTGATTTTTCGGAGGGCCGTAGAGGCCGACACAGTAAATTGACGTGGGGACCTGCCTATTCTGCCATCAAGCAGCGTGTGAGCTGTGTAGCGGAATTGAGGCGGATCGAGCAGCAACATTCGCTTAGATCGCGAATTGGCCGACTTTTCGCTAAGCCCCAATTTTGGAGTTTTCCAACACAATCCGCCACTTCCGGAGCTTTGCTAATGATGCCGGGAACGTCGCGTTTCTGACCCCAAAGCGGAAGTTCATCGACCGGAGGAGACTGTCCCCTGCCGGTACACGGTCGAATGAGCAGACGAGATATGCTAGTATGCCTTCCGGCCAACTTGGGAGGACGAGGACAAAAAGACGGAGAATCTGCCAGGATCGCTAAGTCGGCGATGGCGTGCGGCAATCGACCCCTCGCGTTAGGCGCCGATGGAGATAACGCCTTGGAGGTGTTGTGGGAGGATAGTGAACGCGTGTTCTGCCGGGGACAGCGCCTGTGCGCTGACGGCCAGTGGAACGCTGTGCTGGCGGTGCTGCCCGCCGCCGAGCACCTGAAGCCCTCAAGCCTCGATCGCCTCGCCCACGAGTATCAATTGAAGGACGAACTGGATGGTGCATGGGCCGTGCGGCCGCTGGAGCTCGTGAGCGAAGGCGGTCGGACCATGCTGGTGCTCGAGGACCCCGGCGGCGAGCCGCTCGACCGCTTGATCGGCAAGCCCATGGAAGTGGGAAATTTCCTGCGTCTCGCGATCAGCATCGCTGTGGCGCTCGGTAAGGTTCACCAGCGCGGTCTCATCCACAAGGACCTCAAGCCGGCCAATATCCTGGTAACGGGCTCAGGCGCCGAGGTGCGGCTCACCGGCTTCGGCATCGCATCGCGCCTTTCGCGAGAGCGCCAGTCGCCCGAACCGCCCGAGGTGATCGCCGGGACGCTCGCCTATATGGCGCCGGAGCAGACCGGGCGCATGAACCGCTCGATTGATGCCCGCAGCGACCTCTATGCCCTTGGTGTGACCTTTTATCAAATGCTCACCGGCGTACTGCCGTTTACGGCTGCCGATCCGATGGAATGGGTGCACTGCCATATCGCACGGCAGCCGGTGCCGCCCACCGAGCGGCTGAAAGAAATCCCCGCCGCCGTCTCGGCAATCATCATGAAGCTGCTCGCCAAGACGGCCGAGGAGCGTTACCAGACCGCGGGCGGCGTCGAGCGCGACCTCAGACGCTGCCTTGATCAGTGGGAAACCGAGGGCCGCATCGGCGAGTTCCCGCTCGGTGAGTACGACACGCCCGGCCGTCTGCTGATCCCGGAAAAACTCTACGGGCGAGAGCGGGAGATCGAGATCTTGCTCGCTGCCTTCGAGCGGGTCGTCACCAGCGGGACGCCGGAACTGGTGCTGGTCTCCGGCTATTCGGGCATCGGCAAGTCTGCGATAGTTCATGAGCTGCACAAAGTACTGGTGACGCCGCGCGGGCTGTTCGCGTCCGGCAAGTTCGATCAGTACAAACGCGATATTCCGTATGCGACGCTGGCACAGGCTTTTCAGAGTCTCATCCGGGGGCTTCTCGCGAAGAGCGACGTCGATTTGGCACTCTGGCGCGACGCGCTTCTGGAGGCGCTCGGCCCGAACGGGCAGCTCATGGTCGATGTGGTCCCCGAGCTGAAGCTCATCATCGGCGACCAGCCACCGGTTCCGGAGCTTCCGCCGCAAGACGCGCAACGGCGATTCCAGCTGATATTCCGGCGGTTCATCAGCGTCTTTGCCCGGCCCGAACATCCGCTAGCGCTGTTCCTCGACGATCTCCAATGGCTCGACGCGGCGACGCTCGACCTGCTAGAGGATCTACTGACCCGGTCGGATGTCCAGCACCTAATGCTGATCGGTGCCTATCGCGACAACGAAGTCACCGCCGCCCATCCTTTGATGCGGAAGCTTGACGCGATCAAGACCGCCGGCGGCAAGGTCGCGGAAATCACGCTTGCGCCGCTTACTCAAGACCATCTCCGGCAGTTGATTGCGGATGCGCTCCACTGTCAGCCCGAGCGTGCAGCCCCGCTCGCACAGATGATGCTCGACAAGACCGGCGGCAATCCGTTCTTCGTCCGTCAGTTCCTGTTTTCTCTCGCCGAAGAGCGAATGCTCACCTTCGATCATGACGCGGCATGCTGGTCCTGGGATCTCGAGCGCATTCACGCCAAGGGATACACCGACAACGTCGTGCACCTCATGGTCGGCAAGCTCGCGCGCCTGCCGCCCGAAACGCGGGAGGCGTTGCAGCAGTTCGCCTGTCTCGGAAACATCGCAGATACCACGATGCTTTCACTCGTCCTCGAAACCCCGGAGGAGCAAGTCCCCGAGGCCCTGTGGCCTGCCGTCGCTCATGAACTGCTCGAGCGTCTGGCAGGCGCCTACCGGTTCGTCCACGATCGCGTTCAGGAAGCTGCCTATTCGCTGATCCCGGAGGAGCGGCGCGGCGAGTTGCACCTTCGCATAGGGAGACTGCTTGCGGCGAACACTGCGCCGGAGCTGATTGACGATTATGTTTTCGACATTGTCAGCCAGCTCAATCGCGGGTCCGCACTGATCACCTCAGCTGAGGAGCGCGAGCAACTGGCGAAGTTCAATCTGCTGGCCGGCAGGCGCGCCAAGGCCTCGACGGCATACGCCGCGGCGCTCAACTACTTCGTTGCCGGCACGACACTGCTGCCGGAAGACGCCTGGGAGCGCCAGCACCAACTGGCGTTCGCGCTTGAGCTGAACCGAGCCGAGTGCGAGTTCCTCATTGGCGCGCTGGCGGACGCGGAGGAGCGGTTAGCACAGCTTTCCAATTGTGCTGTCTGCTCCGACGACAAGGCTGCTGTCGCCTGCCTGCGCATCGATCTCTATACTGCGCTCGGTCAGACCAGTCGCTCCGTGGCCGTCGGTCTCGACTACCTCCGGCAGCATCTCGGTATAGACTGGTCGCCACATCCAGGCGACGAGGACGCGCGCCGCGAATACGCGCGAATCTGGTTGCAGGTCGGGAGCCGGACGATCGAGGAGCTCATTGATCTGCCATTGATGAGCGATCCGGCCTCCCTCGCGGCGCTGGATGTTCTGACGAAGCTCGTGTCGGCCGTTTGGCATACCGATGCGAATCTAGCGTGTATGGCGATCTGCGGAGCGGTCAATCTCAGCCTCGAGCGAGGCAACAGCGACGGCTCCTGCTACCACTATGTATCGCTTGGCCATGTTGCCGGGCCGCGCTTCGGCGACTATGCGGCCGGATTTCGATTTGGGCGGCTCGGATACCAACTGGTCGAACACCGCCAGCTGAAGCGCTTCCAAGCCAGGACCTATAAGGACTTTGCGGCTCACGTCTTACCTTGGACGAGACATGTCCGGGCCGGCCGCGACATCTTGCGGCGAGCGCTTGAAATTGCCAACCAGAGCGGCGACCTCACCTTTGCCGGATACAGCTATGTCAGTTTGAATTCGAACCTGCTGGCGGCGGGCGATCCGCTTATCGAAGTGCAACGCCAAGCGGAGATTGGCCTCACGTTTGCGCAGAAGGTGCGATTCCAGTTCGTTATAGACCTTGCCAGCGCGCAGCTCGGCCTCGTCCGGACGCTGCGCGGGTTGACCCAGAAATTCGGCTACTTTGACGATTGCGGATTTGACGAACTTGAGATTGAGCGCCGGTTTTCGCACAATCCAGATTTGGTTCTTGCGGAAACCTGCTACTATGTGAGAAAACTCCAGGCGCGGTTCTTTGCGGGCGACTATGAGGCAGCCGTCGATGCGTCATTGAGGGCGCAGCGGCTACCTTGGATATCCGTGGCGCCATTCGAAGAAACTGCGGAGCATCATTTCTACGGCGCCTTGGCCCGCGCCGCCTGCTGCGACTCTGCTGCCGCTGACAAGCGCGTTCGGCATTTGGAGGCTTTGGCCGCCCACCACAGACAGCTTCAGGTCTACGCGGAGAACTGCCCGCAGAACTTCGAAAACCGCGCCGCATTGGTCGGCGCGGAGATTGCGCGGATTGAAGGCCGGCCTTTAGAGGCCATGGATCTTTTCGAACAAGCCATTCGCTCGGCCCGCGACAACAGCTTCGTCCAAAACGAAGCCCTCGCCTATGAACTGGCCGGCCGCTTTTACTCGGCGCGCGGGTTTGAAGAAATCGCGCGCATGTATCTGAGGAACGCCCGGCACGGCTATCTGCGCTGGGGCGCCGATGGCAAGGTGCGGCAACTCGACGAGATGTATTCATACCTCCGGAAGGAGCCTGTGGCCGTTCCGACGGGCGTGGTCGGGACCTTGCTAGAGCAACTCGACCTCGCGATGGTGATCAAGGTCTCACAAGCCATATCGGGCGAGATCGTGCTGGAAAAGCTAATCGATACGCTGATGCGCACCGCCATGCAGCAGGCCGGTGCCGAGCGAGCCGTGTTGGTGCTTGCTTGGGGGCCTGTGCAGCGGATCGCGGCAGAGGCGACGACAAGCGGCGATGCGGTGAGCGTGCATCTGCGCGAGGAGGCGATCTCCGAGGCCGTGCTGCCGCAGGCCGTGCTTCAATACGTGCAGCGCACGCAGGAGACCATCATGCTCGATGATGCCGCGGGCCAGTCTCCGTTTGCTGCGGATCCTTATGTCCGACAGCGCACCGCCCGATCGGTCCTGTGCCTGCCACTGCTCAATCAAGCGAAGCTCATCGGGATGCTGTATCTCGAGAACAACCTTGCCCCCCATGTCTTCGCCCCGGCCAGTATCGCGGCGCTGAAGCTCATCGCCTCGCAGGCGGCGATCTCGCTGGAGAATACGCGGCTGTACCGCGATCTCGCGGAACGCGAGGCGAAGATCCGGCGCCTGGTCGAGGCCAACATTATCGGGATCATCATTTGGGATTTCGAAGGTCGGATCATCGAAGCCAATGACGCTTTTCTCCGCATGGTGGGTTACGACCGTGATGATATCGTCTCTGGTCGCCTGCGCTGGACGGACCTGACGCCGGCCGAGTGGCTCGAGCGCGATGTTCAACAGTTTGGGCCAAAGCTGAAGATGACCGGGAGCTTGCAACCCTTTGAGAAGGAGTATTTCCGCAAGGACGGCAGCCGTGTGCCCGTGCTGATCGGCGTCGCCACGCTACAAGAAAGCGGGGACCAAGGCGTCGCTTTCGTGCTCGATCTGACCGAGCGCAAGCGCGCGGAAGCGGCAGTCCGGCGGAGCGAAGAAGAGCTTCGTGATGTCATCGAGACCGTTCCGGCAATGGTGTGGACCGCCCTGCCCGACGGCAGTGTCGACTTTATGAGTCAGCGTTGGCAGGAGTTCACAGGCCTCTCTCCGGAGGAATCGTTGGGATCGGACTGGGGAGCCGCAGTTCACCCCGAAGACCGTGAGCAACACGAGGGTAGGTGGCGTGCGTCCCTCGACACGGGCCACTCGTTTGAGGCCGAGATGCGTCTCCGCAGCGCTGCTGGTGGAGATTATCGCTGGTTTTCGGACAGAGCCGTGCCGCTGCGGGATGAGGACGGAAACATTCTCAAATGGTATGGGTTCGTTGTCGACATCGAAGACCGCAAGCGAGCCGAGGAGGCGCTGCACAAAGCGGAGGCCGAGCTCGCGCATGTGGCGCGCGTGGCGACAATGGGGGCGCTAACTTCCTCCATCGCCCATGAGCTCCACCAGCCGCTGGGCGCCATCGTCACCAACGCTAATGCGGCCTTGCGCTGGCTCGCCGGCCAGCCCCCCGACATCGATGAGGTGCGGGAGACGCTGGGGCGCATCGTCCGGGATGGCCACCGGGCCGGCGAGGTGATCGGGGGGATGCGCGCGCTGATCAAGAAGACCGCCGCCGTCACGGCTCGGGTGGACCTGAACGGCCTCATCGAGGATGCGGTCGCCCTCGTCCAAAGCGAGCTGCGCCGCCACCGGATTTTGCTGCGGACCGAGCTGGCGGACGATCTGCCGCCCGTGGCGGGTGACCGGGTGCAATTGCAGCAGGTGATTCTCAACCTGATGATGAATGGCATCGAGGCCATGAATGAGGTGGCGGACCGGCCGCGCGAGCTGCTGATTACGTCGCGTCGCGAGGCATCCGGGGCAGTGCTGGTCGCCGTGCACGACACCGGCACCGGGTTCGACCCGCAGAGTGCGGAGCAGGTGTTCGCACCGTTCTACTCGACGAAAGCAGAGGGCCTCGGCATGGGCCTGGCGATCTGCCGGTCGATCATCGAAGCGCACGGGGGGCGATTGTGGGCAAGCGCCAATGAGCCTAGGGGTGCCGTGTTTCAGTTCACTTTGCCGTCAACACAAAATGAGATTGCTCCCGCCGAGCATGCCGGGTGACTGCCAGTGGCGTGAGCCTGCGAGTCCTGATTGGACGGTAGCTGAGAGCCGTCCGACAATGGCACGGGTTCTACTTCCTGCATTCAAGCCTGAGAGGCCGCAATAGCTTCGGTTCATTACGCAACCAAGGGCAGGAAATATCCTTTGTCGGCTGACAAGCCTGGCTTCTCCGCGTCTGACCACTGACCACCAACCCCTTGCGGGTCATTCCGGAATATCTCGATGTGGGGCGGCTTCGGGCCAGCAGCGGAAGATCGCTGACTTCCGGAATGCGCCAGCTAGTCTAGCGGTCGTTGACATCAGGCTCAAATGTCCGCAGCGGACCAAACCGTGGCGTGGCGTTGCCGTGACTGTCCTCGAGCGCGAATGTTCAAGCGCGTTCAGAAAGGGAAGCACCTTAATGGATGCCGATGGACCAATTGTCACTCCTTTCACTCGCCTGCTCGGTATTCGCCATCCAATCGTGTCAGCCCCGATGGGGCGTGCCTCACGGCCGGACTTGCCGCAGCAGTGACCAACGCCGGCGGCCTCGGCGGGCTTGGTTTCAGTTGGGACAGCCCACAACGCATCGAAGAGCTGGTTGGTGCCATGCGATGCTGGGCGCATCAGGTGTGCTTTCGGACCCATTGCTGACGTGTCTGCGAGGCGGCAATACTGAAACCATCAGCCCCCTCGCATTCCCGTAGTCCGACCAATTGTGTCCAGTGACTTTTAACCGCAACTGTGCGATGGGCACTCTATGAAGACCCTGCGGCTCATACCGCGAGACAGGATATCTGCAACAGCCATTGCGATGCTGCTCGCTTATCTGTTGCTGTTGCAGTGCTCTTGTCGGGCACGTCGCAAGGAACAATGGCAGCCCCTGCGGTCGATCCGCTCCACGCCATCTGCTTCTCATCGGGGTCCGTTGGCCAGGCAACGGACGATGAAAGCCCGGCCAAGAAGTCGATTGACTGCCGGTGCGGCATGCTCTGCCGCCTGGCTTCAACAGACATGCCGGCGATCGTCGGCGGAGAGGACCCGGTCGCTTTTGCCGCCCTTGAAGTTGCGATCGGCGCGGCGATTCTCTTTGAAGAGGTCGCCTCGCTGCCGCTCCGTCGTCTGATCGCCGAGCCTCGCGCCCCTCCGCTTTTCTCCTGATATCGCCGTTCAATCGCCGACCGCACATCGCGGATTGGCCGAGTTTTGATGTTTTGGAGTCACCAATGACGGACCTGATCATCGGGCAGGAGACCACCGGCGCTGCCGTGCCACCCGCGTCCGACCTCTATCGCGCCGTGTGGCGCTGGCACTTCTATGCAGGCCTGCTGATCCTGCCTTTTATGATCACTCTGGCGATCACTGGAGGCCTTTATCTCTTTCATAGCGAGATCGACGCGGTTGAAGCGCCGGGTGTTCTGGCGTGACACCCATGCGATCACCGGTATCCTCGTCGGCTTCTTCATCGTCTTCCTGGCCATCACCGGCATGCCCTGGTCCGGCGTCTGGGGCGCGAAGATCAACGAATGGGCGAATGGCAACAATTTCGGCTATCCGGCCGGGGTCCGCGTCGCCGTGCCGATGTCCGACGAACATCTCGATCATGTCGCGAAGACGTCCTGGTCGCTCGAGCAGGCACAGGTGCCGCAGTCGCCCGACCATCAGCACGGCGCTACCCCGATCGGCCTTGATGAAGCGGTCGCCACATTCGACCGCCTCGGCCTGCATCATGGCTATGCAATCAACGTCCCGACGACGTCGACCGGCGCTTATACTGGCTCGGTCTATCCCGACGATCTGTCGCAGCAGCGCGTAGTGCACCTCGACCAGTATTCCGGAAAGCCGCTCATCGACATGAGCTATACGGACTATGGGCCGCTCGGCAAGTGGCTCGAATGGGGCATCAACGTTCATATTGGGCAGGAGTTCGGGCTGGCGAACCAGATTGTGCTACTTGCGGTCTGCATCGCGATCGTCATGCTCGCAGTCTCTGCCGGCGTCATGTGGTGGAAGCGCCGGCCGGCGGGCTCGCTCGGCGTGCCGCCCTGCCGTCCGACAAGCGGGTGTTTCGGTGCCTGCTGGCAATTCTGATCGCTGGAGGTATCGTCTTTCCGCTGGTCGGACTATCTCTCGTGACTATGCTTGGGTTGGATTGGGGCTGCTCGAAGCTTTTGAGGCTGCGAACGGCCTGAACGAAGACGTCATCGCCGGAATGGCGTCCTCCTCGCGACCGCGCACATGCACACCGACAAGGCAATGCCTTCATTCAGGTCATACCTGGCCGTGCCGGCGACGTGAATGACTGCATCAGCGTCCTGACTGGCGAGTTCCGGTGGCTTGATGCCAAGGAGGTGACGCTTGTCCTTTCGAAGCCCGAAGCCGGCATTGAGCCGTTCACCGCACCGCCAGATGATGGCAATCGAACCGGGCGACAACGACAAGCTCAAGGAGCTTGAAGGCCTGCTCACTCTGGACGGCACCAAATTCCGGTATTTCACCGGCGTCTCGCGCCCGGAGCTGGTGTGCCCCGATAGCTACGTTCTGGACCAGTATTATCTCGATCTGCCAGGCAGAAAGGCGGCTCAGGTAGCCCTCCTTCTCGACTACAGAACCAATCCGCCGCAGTACCCTGTTGGCAAGCCTGGATGAGGGCGAATAAACCCCCGGCTCTGATCACGTGGGCGTAACGACCCGCTTTTCACTGCACCCGGGCGGAGGCCTACCGTGCCGACCCGCCGGACGCCAAGCTTCATTTCTCTGAAACCGGCCATTTCGCTCTCAAGGAATACCTGAACGAAATCGCCGCTTTGATCTCCGAATTTCTAACGAGCTTTAGGTGAAGCGTCCACGGAACCGAGCGACAATATCCCTCGGTATAGGCCCGCGATATCCAAGATCAATATTCGGGGCGTGGGGGGCTTGCTAAAGTTTCTGAACGGAAACCAACTCGGACATCACGACAATGCGACACGTCCCCACCCGCGACACTTCTCGCGGACACGCGCTACCCGTTGCGTTTGCCGGAATAGTACTGAGTATGATCGGCGCTTATGCCGTCGGCCTCGCCCTCATGTCGACAAAGCCCGCCGGGACGCGTATCTACGTCCCCATCCTTGCCGAATGCGCCATTCCCGAGTGCGGGGCATCGCCGGGGGCGACCTGCTCCGTCAACGGCGAGTTTGTCCGTATGAAGGTCGGACCGACCGAGCGATGTTCATAAAAGGTGCACGCCTTCCCCACGCACGTACCGGCGAAGGCAACGTAGCAAGCAACTGAGTTCGCCTGCATCCCCCACACCGGAGCGATAACATGGATGTGATCACGAACCTCAACAAGATGACGCCAGGCGAGAAGTACGGCGTTATTCGTCTCCTAAGCCGCAGGCTCCACTTCTCCGCCATTCTGGCGAAGCAACGCGGCGACGATTTCTGGGACAGGTTGGAGCGCCTGGCCGATCGGCTGCTCCGCGAGAGCGATGCTATGGTCACGGGGGGACCGTGCATCTCCGATCCCATCCTGGTCGAGGCAGCGGACCTGCTCGCTCGGTTCGACAACGCGGCCGTTGAAGACGTTTCCAAAGGATGATTTGAGTAACACGTCAAGCAACATTGGTGAATCGCAGAAAAATGTCGATCTTAACTCCGTTCTATCGAAACATATTCTGATTAACGGATAGAAAACCCGGTTTGCCTACCGATCGCTGACATAGAGCATAGAAGCTTGAATGATAGCCAACTCCCAACCGTTGAAGTTCGAGGTTTCCTGAGGCATCCGGACCAAGCGTTAGCAGTCGTTCCGCTCACTCCGCCAGAGGCGGCGCAGCACTCGCCGCTCCGATCCGCAAAAGCGGCGCCCTTGGTGCAACACGCGACCTCCGCCACCGTAGCAGAGCCTGCCGCGATCTGACGCTGACGGCGTGCTTTTCGATGCTACCGGCAAGCTTCGAGGGGCGATCGAACGCGCGGCGCCAGAGGCCGCGGATGGCGGCCAGCGGATAGGCGCGGGTGGGCATGGCCTGCGGCATCTCGCTGAACAGGCGCTGGATCATCTTCCGGCGTACATCCTCGGCGGTCTGCCGGATTTCCCAGTCGTAGCGGCGGTCCCGGACTGCGACGATGGACATGGATAGGCCGAGGCGCGCCCTATCCACGCCGCTCACCCTGCCCGCGACGTCGAAGTCGGCGAAGGGCGAAAAGATCACGATGTCGCCTGCACGAATCTGCCCGGCCGTCCGATTGTCATGCAGCGTGATCTCGGCCTTGCTGATTGAAATGGTGTCGACCGTGCAGGGCATACGATTGCCGTCGCGTGCAAGATCTGCCTGCCGTGCGACCGGAAACCGGATGCTGTCAAGCGGCTCGCGCGGAAGTTCTATGCAAACGAGCAGGGAAACGAAGGCATAGACCATGACGACCATGCCCCACGCGACGCTGAAGCCGTCGAGGTCGTTGTAGGTGCCCATCAGGGGACCGT
Organism: Rhizobium sp. 007; assembly: GCF_015353075.1. Lineage (NCBI taxonomy): Bacteria > Pseudomonadati > Pseudomonadota > Alphaproteobacteria > Hyphomicrobiales > Rhizobiaceae > Rhizobium > Rhizobium sp. 007. The sequence continues at coordinate 2,195,511 of NZ_CP064187.1, forward strand.
TGAGCATACCCATGAACGTCAGGATGATGACCAGGAGGAACGTCCCGGCGATCGGGTAAAGAACATCGACGCGCGCCCGGTCCTCGCCCTTGGCCGTGACCTTGAACGGCCGCCCGAACGGATGGATGAGGGCGTGAAGCAGGGCGATCGTGATAGGGATCGCCGACACCATTTGCGACACTTCCGTAAAGAGCGGCATGCTGCGCCGGCCAGAAACCCAGGCATGAAATACCCACATGCCGCCGACCATCGGAAGCGCATAGAGGAAGAAGGCTTCCGGTTCCATCTGGATCGCCGGCAGGCCGAGGAAGTAGTAGAGGATCGGCGCTGCCATCAAAAGCAGGATGAACGGGCGGCAGAACCAGAAGAGCAGTCCGTGGAAATAATGCAGCCGTTGCAGGAAGGTGTATCCGCGGCCGAAGAACGGGCCATCCCGGAGCAGCGCGACCTGAATGGTTCCGAGGCACCAGCGGCAGCGCTGGGTAATATAGCCTGAGAGGCTTTCGGCCGAGAGCCCGACGCTCAGGCGTTCGTTCAGCCAGCGGGTCTTCAAGCCCTTCTGCAGCAGCCGGTAGGTCAGGTGGATATCCTCCGTGACCGTTTCCTGCGGCATGCCGCCAATCAGGCCGAGCGCATCGCGCCGAACGATGCAGGACGTGCCGACGCAAAAGGCAGCCCCCCATCCGTCCTTCGACGGCTGCATGACGTCGAAGAAGATGCGCTGGTCATCGACCCATGCCTTCGATGCCAGGAGGTTATGCTGGACGGGGTCGGCATTGTAGTAGAACTGCGGTGTCTGGATGAGCCCGATCCCTGGATCGGCGAACTGGCCGACGGTGCGCTTCAGGATGGCGCGTTGCGGCGCAAAATCGGCGTCGAGAATGAGGATGAAGGGCGCGTTGGTCTCCTTCGCCGACTGCCGGATGGCATTGTTGAGATTGCCGCCCTTGGCGCCCACATTGTCGCCGCGCCGCAGATATCGCACGCCAACCTCGGTGCAATAATCCTCCAGCCAGTCGCGGCGTCCGTCATCGAGCACCCAGACAGTGAAATTCTGATAGTCGATCGCCTTTGCGGCAAGGATCGTGCGCTCCAGAATGGATAGCTCTTCATTATAGGTGCAGATGAAGACATCGACGGCCGGCGGCGATGCGGCGCCGGCGATGGTGAGTTCGCTCGCGTCCGCAGCCGCACTGTGGTCCGTCCGCCGGAAGAAAAAGACGATCGAAAGCACCGTATAGAAGATGACGACGATTTCGAAAGAGAGATAGGCGCGCGGCCACAGCGCATAGGCGCTCCATTCGAAGTCCGGCAGCGTCTTGGTGATGCGGAAATAGAGATAATTCAACAACATGACGATGAGGATCATGCCGAAGATGACGCGATCCTTGCCCCGGCGGCTGTCGAGCAGCCAGGCGCAGCCCATGATGAGCGCAAGCGCCAGCAGCGAGAAGAGAATGGCGTCCGAGAGAGTGACTACTTCGGGGGACATGGGCTATCCTTGCTGATCAGCGCCTGGCCCGCGCGGCCGAGGAAAGGGTTGAGGTCAAGCGCGGCAAGCACGGCCCAGCCGGTCGCCCCGATATGCGGAAGACGGTAATATTTGAAATCGCCGGGCGAGGAGTTGGGACCGACCTGAAGGCCTGTCGAAAGCTGCTCGTTGACCGTCGCATAGATGAGTCCGCCGGGCGTGACCTGGGCAGCGATGGTCTTGAACAAGGGTTCGGCCTTTTCGGGCTGTCCGGCAAGCCGCAGAACGAGTGCTGCCTGCGCCGTGCCCTCGAGCCAGATGCCGTCCCGGTCGCTGTTGAAGTCGAAGCCGCCATCGACGCCATGGTTAAGCTCGGTCCATTCCATGACCCGCTCGACCTTGGTCTTGAAGTCCGGCACGGCGATCAACGGCCACAATTCGGCGTCGAGCCCCGACATCGCGATATTCGGAGCGTTGCTGTCGGGGGCGCTGCCGATATAGAAGCGCCCCTCGCCGTCGTCCCACATGGCACGAAGGAACTTCAGAGCGCTGTCGCCGCGGTGGGTCCAGTCGCCGCCGGCGTCCAGACGCGCAAGCCAGCTATCCGCGGCGTAGATATCCAGATTGTGTTCCGTCGATTTCCAGGTCATGCGCTCAGGCGCCGGCTCATGGCCGAAAAAGCCGCCGAAATAACCCGGGCTTTGTGGATCTGCCGTGCTGCGATGGATCCAATCCATGATCTTGCGTGCGGTGTCGAGATAGGCCGGCTGTTCCGTCTCCTCGTAGGCCATCAGCAGCGCCAGCGCGCCCCATGCGGTGCTGCCCGTCGCACTCCCGACTTGGTAGCCGTCCTCGATCCAGGAATTGCTGGCCGCACTCCAATAGCCGGGCAGCAGCATTCCCTCCTTGCCCGAAACGACCGGACCGGACCGGTAGGCATTTCTCAGCCGTCCATCATGATAATGACGGTCCGTCTCCACGGCGAGCACAAGGGCATCGGCGATGCGGCGCGCTTCGGCCTTTCGCTTGCAGCCGTAAAACGCCATTAGGGCAAGCGCGTTGTCATAGGTAAAGCCGGTGTTTTCCAGAGCCGGATGGAGCGCCGAGCCGCCGTTTGCCGGTTCGAAACTGCGCAGGACGAAGGGCTGCGCCGGATCGCCGCCCATCTGGGCAGCCAGCCCGTCGCAAAGCGTGCAGGCAAGCTCCTGATGTTCGCTATCGGCAAGCGCCGGGAATGCTGGCAGGACAATCACTGCCGCGGCGAGCAGCAGCAAGCGTCCTATGTTGATGGTCGATCTCAGATGCTTCATTGTTGACCCTCATCAATGCAGCGGAAAAACCAGCGTTACGGATTGGTGGGTTCGGCAGCGGCTGAGCGCGGCGCCGTCGCCTTGTCGAAAAGCGCGGACGCCGAATGTATCGTCCCGGGCGACGCCAGCCTGTCCATCGCCAGCTTCGAATAGCGGGCGATCCGGGAGACGATCGTCTCGCCCAATGAGACGATCACATCCTCGCCAACATGACATCCAAAGAATTTGTCGTTGTTCTGATGCGCCGGACCGCCTCCCTTGCCGGCCGGTTCGTCGATCTTGACGAGCACATAGACCTCGTGGCCTTCGGCTTCCGGAAACTTCGCGTAATAGCGATTTTCCGGGCCTGAGTTGAAGTAGCGCACGATCTTGTAGATATGGGCGTCGCGCTTGACGCCGAGGCTGCGGAAATTGACCATCGCCGGCATGCCGATCTCGAGCGACGTCACATCGCGGCTGCGATAGACGGCGGCAGCAAAGGCCTCGTTGCAATCCAGCGATTTTGCCACCGGCTGGCCCTGCATCACGAAATCGCCGAAGGATGCGTCGACGCTGACGATCTGGCCATGGCGCTCGGCGACGACCTCGGCGGCCCCGGTCTTGCCAAGCCGACCCTCCTCCCGTGCGATCAGGTTTTCGACCTGCTGCTTGCGCTCCGTCATCTGGTTGATCTCGATGTTGTCTTCGGCGATCTCGCCGGCAAGCTTGGTGCGCTGCATTTCAAGCGTCAGCAGATTGGCGGCGACGGTACCGCCGGTGTAGATGTCGCGTTCGACGAGCGACAGGACAATCTCGTTGCGGCGCAGTTCGCCGCGCGCGGAGTCGAGTTCGTACTGCGCGGCGTTACGCTTCTGGCGCTGCGGTTCGATGCTGGCCTCGGAGATCAGCTTCTTCTTCAGAAGCACCAGCTGCCTCTGCAGCAGGGCGTTTTGTTCATTGAGCCGCGCCTCGTAGGTCTGCACGTTGTAACGGGCATTCTCGATGACCGCCGAAAGCTCGCTGATCACGCCGTCCTTGACGTCCGCGATCTGGCTCTTGACCTTCTGGAGCTGGTCGGTGCGTTCCTGAACGACGCTTCTCGTATTGTTCAGCTTTTCGGTGAGATCGAGCTTCTCAAGCCGCAAGCCGGTCAGCGACGTCTGGTCCTGGTTGGGATTGGAGACCGTCGCCATGACATCGCCGAGCTTGACGACTTGTCCGACCTGCAGGGAAATCCTGTCCACCCTGCCGTAAATCGGCGAGGCGATCATTTGCACCGGCGCATTGATGACTGCGCGCGTGGAGACAATGAAAAACTGATTGGGGATCATCGCCATGGCGATCGTGAAAATCAGCATAAAGGCGAACACATAACCAAGTGCCCTTGATACTGAAAGTATCTTATGATCACGCGGATCAAGTAATAGATTTTCGTCCTTCATTTTCGCCAATCCTGACTTTTTACACTACAGGCCGAATAGAAGGGCGTTTCCATGTATATTTTTTATTAGTTATATTTTATATCGATGAAACTCGAGTATGCAAACGAAATTTTTTCTATGGTCTCGATGTTTAGATTCAATATCGGTACGAGAAGTATCACCGATAATGCAATCAACCATCTTGTTTAAGTAATTCATGCAATTAATACGCGCAGAACTGGATGCAATCGCGTTTCATCCATCCTCGAGCTCGCCTCTTCTAGTCCGCGGAATTTCGGCGCGATGGCCGCGACGTGCATGCTGACCAGAAGTTGTCAGATCGCTAAAACGCACAGTTTAAGCTAATCGCTCGTTATCATTATAAAAGATCGAGCTTTCCCAAGCTGCTGCTTGTCGACGCGCATGAAGTCGAATCCATCGCCCGCACCTAACGCGATGGCCGCTGTCAAAGAGCAAGAGAATTGGCCGCGAGATTATGGCGCAAAGTTGCCGCAGGCTTACGGCCAAACCTAACTTTTCGACCCTCATCCGGATGGCATGGCATCCGACCTAGCGCTTCCCGTTCCGAGCTCATACGCTGGTACTTGCTCATCGAAACCTTTGAGCTGCCGCGGGCCGAGCGCGACCAATGAAATTTTGCCACGCACGGATTGCGCCACGGCGTGATCGACGAGGATTTGCTGATCATCGGCGGACGAACAGAGTCGCGACGCAAGGTTCACGACATGTCCGATCGCAGTGTAGTCAACACGGGCTTCATAACCAATTCGGCCGACCGTCGCCCATCCCATCGCCAGTCCTATGCCGAAGCCAATCACATGACCGCGCAGACGCCATTCGGCGATCAGGCGCTGGATGGCGTCCTGCATGTCGATCGCCATCTCAACAGCACGAAGCGCCGGGTCTGCGCATGGCACCGGGGCGTTGACGAGCACCATCAAACCGTCTGCCGCGAAGTTGGTCAGCGTGGCCTCGTAGCGTGTAATGATCGCGCCGAGTGCCTCATAGTACTCCCGCAAGACCTGCATGATCTCCTCGGGTTCGGTGTGCGCCGAAAAAGCGGTGAAGCCACGTAAATCGCAGAACACAGCGACGACTTCTGCGCGCTGTCCGGCGAGCACGCTCTCGTCGCCGGACTTTTCGACGAGTTCCGCGACCTGCGGCGCCAGAAAACGCTTCAGCCGTGCAATCCGCTCTGAACGATCCCGCGATACGGCGAGTTCTTGCGCCATTTTATTGAACCGGTCCGCTAGCCGTTCGAATTCGTCTCCTGTGGCGATGTCGATCCGGTGCTCGAACTGTCCAGCACCGATTTTTTCGGTGCCTTCCTCCAGCAGGCGGATTGGTCCGGTCATCCGCCTGGCAAGCCAGTAGGCAAGCGCCGATGCGAAGACGGCGGCGGCGAACAGCAGGCCACCCGTCCGCCACAATGAAGCATACAGCGGTGCGAAAGCCTCGGCCTGCGCCTGCTCCACGAACACGGTCCAACCGAGATTGGGGATCGCCGCCATGGCGGTCACAACCGGTTCATTCTCGGCGTTGCGGGCCGTGGTCGCCTGTCCGCCTGTGGCGGCAATTTCGTCCCGCAATCTGATGAGGGCCGCCGCTGTCTTCTCGTCAGTGCCCTGCAACACCTTGCTGATATCGGGGTGGGCGATGAGCCGGCCGGTCTGATCGAGAACAAACGCCCGGCCACTACTACCGACGCGAATTTCCGAAACGACTGTCCAGACAAGCTTCAGGTTGATCTCCGCGACGACGATGCCACCTGCCTTGCGGTTTCCGGCCATGGCCATGGTCATGAACGGTTCGGAGCCATGGCGGAAGGTGACTGGCCCATACCATGTGCCATTCGAACGAACTCCCACGACAGCAGGATCGCCAGAGCGATCCGATCCGCCTTCCATCCTGTTCAAGTCAGTACGGGAGACATGCAGCCGTTCGACGCCGACATCGTCAACAAGGGTGATGCTGACGATCGCCGGGACTCGTCGCATCACTCGTAATGCATCCAGCCGATGCTGTCCCTCATCCTGGGTCCAGGATTGCTGGACCGTCCAACCCAGTTGATCCTTGATGCCGTCGAGAAAGCTCTGAATTTTGCCGGCCGCCGATGTGGCCTCTACCCTTAGTAGAGCGCTGAGCATGGCACGCTGGTCGCGATAGCCGAACCAGGCGTCGCCGATGCCGCTAACAGCCAGCGGGACAATGACCGCAGCGAAGAAGGCGAGGAAGTACTTCCGGAACAGCGATCGGCGCATCGGGGCGGCTTGGAGCTGGACCGAACGCCACACACCATCCTCACTCGATGACTTCATCAGCCATCAGCAAAACGGTCTGCGGCAGCTCGATCCCGAGGGCATTGGCTGTTTTCAGATTGACCGACAAGTCGAACTTCGTCGGCTGCTCGATCGGCAACGCCCCTGGGTTGGTGCCTTTCAAAATGCGATCGACATAAAAGGCGAGCCGATGTTGCATTTCGCCATAGTTAGCCGAATAGGCCATCAGACAGCCATCTGCAACGTACCACGAGCCCCAAGCCATGGTGGGCAGGCGATGCTCGATCGCCAAGGCGGCGATTCGCGACGACTGGTCGGCCAGCATGAGGTCGGGAAGCACGAAGGCAGCTTGAGCGCCATCGGCCTTCATGCGCGAGAACGCAGCATCGAGTTCGCCCGGCTCGCTGACTTGCTGGAGGCTCAACGCCACTCCGAGGTGGCGGGCAGCTTGCTTGGTGTCCGCTTCGAAGGGGAGATATGACACCACCGGGTTTGCCAGCACGCCGACAGTGGCAAGCCCCGGTATGGCCTCCATCAAAAGCTGCAGGCGTTTGGCAGCTAGTTCGGTGGCGTAATAAGTGACGCCCGTGAGATTGCCCCCAGGTTTTGCGAGGCTGCTCGCCAAGCCTACCGCAACCGGGTCACCGCTGATGATGGTCACGATTGGAATCGCATCGGTCGCTCCTTGAGCAGCATGCGCCGCCGGCTGAGACGATGTCACGATCACATCCACGGGGAGCTGCACCAGGTCCCTCGCCGCGGCCGCAAGGCGACTGTCTTGCTTACTCGCGCTCCGGCACTCGAAGCTGAGTTCGTGCAGCGTGTAACCCAGGTCGTGAAGCCCTTGCATGAACATTCCGAACTCACTGGTTTCGCTCGCATACGGCATACCGCAGGGCGACCATGCGAGAAGGCCGATTCGTGGCGTCTTGGCCGACGTCTGCTGCGCGCCGGCGATGGCAGGAAAGCTCATCGCAAGAGCAACTGCCAGGCAAAAGTAGTGTCGTCGTTTCGGTTTCATCCGAACACCCCTCGCCGACCACGGCACATGGCGGATGGATGGTGAGATCAAGCTAATTGCTGCAAGCTGACATTTCGACGCGCCCCTTCCCGAGAAGGAGCGACCGACGAACAAGCCAAGATATTCAGGGGACGAAAGTATAGTCGATATTGTCGCGGATTGGTAGCGCAGACGGGACATGGAGGCGTGTCCAACCAATCTCTTAGGCGGCGAATAGCGATTGAGACGGCGGCGAACGTCCCCAATCGGCGGTGGGTTCAATTGATCGCTGCAACACTCTGCGAACCTCTCCGCTGGTGAGACTGTCAGCGTCAGCCACGGTTCTCCGCTCCGAACTCGCAGTAGCCCTTCAGGTTCACATACCCGTCGGTGGTGTCGTTGGCTTCGAATTTGTAACCGATCTGCGGGCCGATGCCAAAGACGCGGGATTTGAAGTCCCCGAGCGTCGCACCCACGCCGCTATCGCCTGTCAACTGCCGGAAGATGTAATCCGACCAGACCGTATGGGTGTGCTCATCGACGAACTGCAGCCGCCCAGTCGATGTGGGCATCGATGCCGCTCCGAAATGCCGGCCTACTTTGCGAGCGCCTCGCTCGCCCTTCTCATAAAACTCGACAACAGAAAGCTTAAAAGCCAGGCTGTGTTTCGACATGCAAAACCCCCGAAGGTTGATGTCCAACATTCGGGGGTCAGTTCTGGCGGGCTTTTTATTACCTTACTGCTGCGCCGGAGGCGTTGCCGGCGGTGTTGCCGGTGCCGGTTCGGTAGCCGGCGGCGTTGCCGGTGCCGGAGTTGCCGGGGCCGGCTCGGTTGCCGGTGGCGTTGCCGGTGCGGTCGACGTTGCCGGTGGCGTTGTAGCTGGCGGCTGGGTCGTTGTTGTCTCGCCGGCGGGCGGTGTGGCTGGCGGTGCACTCGTGCGCGGCCAGTAAATCGCTGCAAGGGCTATGATTACAACAACAGCCGCGATACCGATCCACATTGCCCATGGTGACCGGCGGTCGCTTCCCGGTGTCGAACGAACATCCGGTCCAGGTCTATTAAAATCATTGGTCATAGTAGTCCTCCTGTACACTCTAAAACTACTAAGTGCATAAAAGGTTCCATGCTGTGTTATGATGCGACGCTCGAATATTGCAAAACCGCCTAAGTTTCGAATGCTATTCCTCTTCGGACATTCGCAAAGCGGTGTCTGCCGCACATCGCATCGAAAGCGATTATACCATCTTTTGCTCTTCCGATCGCAAAAAAGAGGAATTCGATATTCGGAAAGGTGATTTGCGCTCGTCATGATGCCGTGGCAGCATTCGCCTCCAGCATTCCGGCTTTGGCCGGCAGCATGACTGTCACCGAACAAGCATGAAAATCGTGCCCATGGGAGGGAAACATGTCCGATCAACTGCCGATGTTCATCCTTCAATCGATCGTTATCTTCGGCCTCGTCGGCGCGCTCTTCATTCGCGCCTGACCTGTCTAGCGAACGTCTGACCTTGCTCTCGGCCGCGTGTCGTTGCGTTCCCAGGAGAAGATGGCGCGTGGCAAGGGTTCGCGCCCGCGAATGATGTCGGCTCCCTTCTCCCCGACCATGATCGTCGGACCGTTGGTATTGGGAACACGCGGCATGACGGAGCTGTCGCACACGCGCAGTCCCTCCAGCCCCCTCACCTTCAGATCGAGACCCACGACGGCCATGGCATCCGCGCCCATCTTGCACGTGCCGACTGGATGGTGATCCGTCTTGGCATTGGCGCAGCCGTAGTCGAAAAGCTGCTCGTCGGTGACGACGCCGCTTCCCGGCAGCTTCTCCTCCAGCACATAAGGCTTCAACGCCGCCTGCTGCATGATCTCGCGGGCGATCTTCAAGCCCTCGATCGACATCTTCCGGTCATGCGGATCGCTCCAGTAATTCGGGTCGATCAGCGGCGCATCCGCCGGATCGGCAGATGCGAGACGCACGGTGCCGCGCGAGCGCGGATGCAAATAAGCGGAATTCAACGTCACCCCGGCGTTCTTCAGCCGGGCGACGCCCGCCTCGATACCGGAGCCGAGGCCGAGATGGAACTGGACATCGGGGGACCGCGCGTTTGGATCCGCATACCAAAAGCCGCCGGTCTCGAAGAGCGAGGAGGCCACGGGGCCTGAGCGGAAGAGCACATATTGCAAGCCCGCCCAAAGCGTGCGGTGCAGCTTGGCGACGCCGTCATAAGTGTGGTCGCCGGTGCATTCGGAAAGGACGAAGAGGTCGAGATGATCCTGCAGATTGCCGCCGACGCCGGGCAGATCATGCTTCACATCCACGCCAACAGCTTTCAGATGGTCCGCAGGCCCGATTCCGGATTGCAGCAGCAGCTTCGGCGACCCGATAGCACCAGAAGAAGCGAGGACCTCCCGCTCGGCGCGGATGAGCTCGACGCCGTTGCGTCCGGCAACCTCGACGCCGATCGCTTTTCTACCCTCAATCACGATCCTCACAACGCGGGCATTCATCCGGATGGTCAGGTTACCCCTGTCTCCGATCGGTGACAAATAGCCGAGCGAGGCCGAGGAGCGGCGGCGGTCGCGCTGCGTAAGCTGATAGAAGCGGACGCCCGCCTGCTGCCGGCCGTTGAAATCGTAGTTATAGGGAATGCCGAGCTCTTGCCCCGCCCGGATATAGGCGTCGCAAATCGGCAGCGCGGAAACCGGCATCGAAACGCCGAGCGGTCCGCCATAGGAATGGTAGTCGTCGGCAAAACGCTGATTGTCTTCGGCGCGTTTGAAGTAGGGCAGAAGGGAGCGATAATCCCAGCCATCGCAGCCCTCCTCGCTGGCCCAGAGATCGTAGTCGGCGGCATTGCCCCGCGTATAGAGCTGCGCATTGATCGACGAGCCGCCGCCGATGACCTTGGCCTGCGTATAGCGCAGCACCCTGCCCTTCATGTGCCTCTGCGGCACCGTCTCCCAGCCCCAGCTCGCGACGCCCTTCGTCATCTTGGCAAAGCCTGCCGGCATGTGGAACAGCGGGTTCCAGTCGCTGCCGCCTGCTTCCAAAAGCAGCACTTTGACATTTGGATCGTCGCTCAGACGGTTGGCGAGAACGCTGCCCGCCTGGCCGCCGCCGGTGATGATGTAGTCGTATGCCATCCCAAATCCCCCGCTCAAAGGCGGCCGATCGAAAGCCCGCCACCAGCATCGATCACCGAGCCCGTGGCAAAGCCGAAGCTCCCCGACGCGAGGGCTGCGACGATCGCGCCGATGTCCTCGGCCTTCCCCCAGCGTTTCATCGGCACGAGCCCGCCTGAAATCAACGCCTCGTATTTTTCGGATACCGTCGCCGTCATCGCCGTGCGGATGATGCCTGGCCGCACTTCGAAGACGCCAATGCCGCTCTCGGCAAGCCGCACCCGCCAATCCCTTGGTGAAGGCTGAAAGGCCGGCTTTGCTGATGCAGTAGTCCAGCCGCTCCGGCGACGTCAGCTCAGAGGAAACGGAGGTGATGTTGACGATCGAACGGGTTGCCTGCCCGGCGCCGCTTGCCAGCATCGCCTTGACGACCGCCTGCGTGAAGAACACCGTCCCCCGCAGATTGGTGTCGAGCACCGCGTCGAAATTCTCCGGCTTCAGCTCGATGAAGTCGCCGCGGACAATCGAGCCGATGCCGGCATTGTTCACCAGGCAGTCGATCGCCCCGAATGTCTGCAGGACGTCCTCGATGGTTGCGGCATGCCCGTCAAGGTCCGCCAGGTCAGCCTTCAGATAAGAGGCGTCGACCCCGAGCGAACGCAATGTCTCGACCACCGGATCGTTCGCCCCGGCATCCTCTATTCCGGTGATCGCGACGTCATGCCCCGCCTTCGCCAACGCCTCGGCAATAGCCAGTCCGATACCTTGTCTCCCTCCGGTGACAAGCGCGACCGGCCGCCTTCCCTGTGCCATCACGCGAGTTCCTTCTGCAGGATATGATCCCCGACGCGCAGCGCCTGCGCTGCCACCGTCAGCGCCGGATTGACCGCGGCGGACGTCGGCAGATAGCTCGCATCGACGACGAAGAGGTTCGGATGGTCGTAGGCGCGGCACCAGATGTCGAGCGGCGCCTGCGCCGGATCGTTGCCGATTCTGATCGTGCCGCACTGATGCGACGGCGTGCGCTTGTCGAATGGCCGCGAGAGCACCAGAGGAAAGCCCGCCGCCCTCAGCGCCTGCTTCAGCTTCTTCACCAGCATCAGATGCGCCGGCCAGTTCGTCCGCACCCACTGCAACAGAATGCGCTCGCCATCGACCATGATGCGGCTTTCGGGATGCGGAATGTCCTCGCTCATCGCATAGAAATCGATCGCATGCGCCGAGAGTTTGTTCAGCATCCATTCCGGCAGCGACGGCATATTGGCCTTGAGGATGGCGCCGGAAACGCGGCCGAGCAGCTGGACATTGCCGAGCGGCGGCCCGCTCTCGCCGTCCGTGAGGTAATAGTCGTTGAAACCGAAGGTCTTCTGATAGATCGCGTCGTTTCGATAGGTCGGCGAGACCGCGATCACGGCGCTCGAATTGTGGTTCATGAAATTGCGGCCGACCTGGTCCGAGCTGTTGGCGAGCCCTTTTGGGTTCTTCTCGTCCGCCGAGCGCAGCAGCAAGACGGCGGATTGCACCGCGCCGGCCGCAAGGATCACGAGCTTCGGAGAGACCGCCTCGTCGGCGCCATCCTTGCGGTAATGAACCGTCTCGTGCGCTTGCCGTCAGCCGCCGCTTGAAGCCGTGTCACCCGCGATCCGGTCTGCAGCCGGACGTTCGGATGCTGCAGCGCCAGCGCAAGGCCGATCGTCTCGGCATCCATCTTGCCGTCGAAACTGTTCGGATGCGCGTCCCAGGGCGTCTTCGCCTTGGCAAGCCAGCGCTCGATATCGATGCCGAGCGGCAGCGAATACGGATGCAGGCCGTTCCGCTTCATCCGCTCGCGCACAAGCGCAATCGACGGCTCGTCGGGCACGGGCGGAAAGGCGTAGTTCTGCGAATGTACAGGCTCGGTAGGGTCTTCGCCGATCTGCCCGCGCACCTGATAAAGCTGCTCCGCCCGGCTATACCATGGCTCCAGTTCTTCGTAGGCAAACGGCCATGCGGGCGAGATGCCTTCCAGATGCTGCATCTCATAAAAATCCTCGCGCCGGTAGCGCACCATGACCGCTCCGAAGAACTTCGAATTGCCGCCGACATTGTAGTAATTGCCGGGATTGAACGGCTTGCCATCCCTCTCGTACCAGAATTCCTTTGGCCGGAAGTGGCCGCGCTGGAAGATCGCGCGCTGGTCGCGGTTCTCCGGCCGGTCCTCGATATGCCCGCCCGCCTCAAGGACGAGGATATCGGCGCCAGAAGGAGCAAGCGCGGCAGCGATGGTCGCTCCGCCGATCCCCGAGCCGATGATGACGATGTCCTGCTGCTTCACCAAGCGATCCTCCCAGAACGCAAGCCCTTGGCTCAGCGCGGCATCCACCAGCCCGTCCGGGCGCCGATATGCATGTTGAGCGTCTTGGTCTCCGTATAGTCTTCCACCGCATGCCGGCCGAGTTCGCGACCGAGGCCCGATTGGCGATAGCCGCCGAAGGGCAGTTCCGCCGCACCATCCATGAAGGTGTTCATCCAGATCGTGCCGGCCCTTACCTTTCGTCCGATCGTCAGGCAGGTGTCGAAGTCGCGGCTCCAGACGCTGGCCGAAAGGCCGTAATCGACGGAGTTCGCGATGCGGACAGCATCCTCCGCAGTCTCGAAGGTCAGCACCGAAAGCACCGGTCCGAACACCTCCTCGCGCGCCACCGCCATCTCCGGCTTGACGCCGGAAAGGATTGTCGGTGCCATGTACTGGCCAAAACCGAAGTCGATATGGCTGCCGCCAAGCGTGACATTCGCACCACTGCCCACGGCGGCGGAAACATAGCCCTGAACCTTCTCCAGATGCTGCGGCGTGATGATCGCACCCACCTGCGCCGATGGATCCAGTGGATCGCCGACCTTCACCTTTTGCGACAGCGCCGCCACCCGCGACGTCACGTCGTCGGCGATGTCGCGATGCAGGATCAGTCGCGATCCGGCATTGCAGCATTCGCCTGCATTGAAATAGGCGCCGAAGACGGCGGCATCGACGAAGGCGTCGAGATCGGCGTCCGGAAACACGATCTGTGGATTCTTGCCGCCAAGCTCCAGCGACACTTTTTTGAGCGTCTTTGAGGCGTTTTCCATCGTCAGCCGGCCGATGCCGGTCGAGCCGGTGAAGGAGACCATGTCGACATCCGGATGCCCGGTCATCGTCGCGCCGACGGCTGCACCCGTGCCGACGATGATGTTGACGACGCCCGCCGGAACGCCCGCCTCCATCAGGATTTCGCCGAGCACGAGGGTCGAGCCGGAGGTGAGTTCAGATGGCTTGGCGACCGCCGTGCAGCCCGCTGCAAGCGCGAAAGGCAGCTTCTGGCTGACGATCAGGAACGGGAAATTCCAGGGCGTGATGATCGAGACGACGCCGACGGCCTCCCGCAGCACGACGCCGAGCGTTCCCTCGCTTAGCGTATTGTGCCCGTCACAGACGCCGAAGGCAACCGCGTCGTTGAAGCAGACCGCAGCCGTCGGAGGGGCAGCAAGCCGCATCGCCGTCCGCGGCCTTAAGCAGAGGATTGCGGCATTCACCTTGGCGCGCGTCGTTTCGTTAACGAGCGAGCTTCCCTGCAGCACGAGCGATACGGTCGACTTTGAAACGCCGGCGGCATTCGCAATGTCGATAACGGTCACCCGCTCCCTGCTCATGATTGCTCCTCCAAGACTATCCAAATTTGTCAGGAAATGAATTGCAGCGCAGTCACACCGTTCTCGGATCCGTTTGGAACGTTCTAAATCAAGGCGATAAAGCCCTGTAAAAAATGCATCCCCGAACACAAAAGCGTACCGGAATTGACAAAAGTGCACTTTGCAGCCGTACTCGACGGTACTAATGAAATGAGCGTCGCTTCTTCTTTTCCCCGAAGCGGCCTAGAACTCAGCCTCGCCCGTCGCGAGGCTTTTTTCATTTAGCGTCCGCCCGGCAATAAAAAACCGCCCTTGCCGTGATCCGAGAAGAATTGGCAAAGGCGGTTCTTGTGCCGCCGCGTCTGAAAGACCGGCGGCTGCTACTTTTTAACGGCGGATCAGCGGGCAGCCACGGACATTCGCGAAGGTCATGCGGTCCCAACCACGGCGGTCACGGCCGGCAACGACGACGCGGCGCGGTGTGACATTGACGACGCGCACGTCGCGCAGGCCGGTCCAGCGAGCCGCGCGGACAGCCATGACTGGCGAGCAACCGCGGTAGACCGGTGGCGGACGATGATACTGGACGTCGATGACAACACCGCGCTCCGGGCCTGCTGCGGCAGCAGTCGAGAAGCTGGCGGGGATCGAAGCAATGGCAAGCAATGCGGCAAACGATGCCTTGGCAATGTTGGTCATCGGGTTTTCCTAGTTTCAAAGAACGATCGAACTCCCTACCGGGGATGATTCGACAATAGAGGGCTAAAACTGAATGGCGTTCGAATTGCGTATTCAGGTTCGGTTCAGGCGCTGACATGCAGCACGATTTCGCGACGATGAGGACGGTCGCGATGCTCGAAGAGATAGAGCCCCTGCCAGGTGCCGAGCACCATCTTGCCGCTCGTAACAGGAATACCGAACGAAACCTGTGTCAGCGCCGCCTTGATGTGGGCAGGCATGTCATCCGGACCTTCGGTCGTGTGGACAATCCAGCGCATCGATGGGTCCGATGACGGCGGCACGAGCCGGCGGAAGAAGGCACTGAGATCCGTCCGCACATCCGGGTCGGCATTTTCCTGGATCAAGAGCGAACAGGAGGTGTGGCGCAAAAAGACGGTGAGCAAACCTTCGTCCACGCCGGTTGCGCGGACGAAGCCAGCCGCCTGGTCGGTGAATTCATAGAGGCCCTGCCCCCGGGTTGAAACGGAGATGATCGCCTGGGGCATGGAACTCCCTTTTTCAAAGTTCAACGACAGTTTCGAAGCCGCCGTAGATCATTCGCTTACCATCAAAGACCGTTTTCCATTCATCGCCCTGCAGGCGTGGATCGGACATGACCTTGGCCACTATATCGTCGCGCTCCGTCCTCGATCCATAGACGATCCAGGAAAACCCTACCACTTCGTCTTCCTTCGCCATCACCGCACGCGGAAACGAAGTGAGTTCGCCATAGGGCACGTCGTCGGCAAGGCACTCGACATATTTGAGCGCACCATGCTCTTTCCAGATCGAGCCGGCGAAATTCGCCAACTTCTTGTAAGCCTCGATATTGGCTTTCGGAACAGCCACGACGAATCCATCGATGTAAGGCATTGTCGTTCTCCTAACTTCGTTGACGATCATAGGACGGATGGCGAGCGCGAGGCCCGACACTATAGGTGAGAAAATATGCGTGATCCGCCGATTTCCAGCCCCGCGGCGTCCCGGTCTTGGCAAGATCAGGCAAAAGACGCGTTTCTTTCTGAATGATCCGCTTGGCACAATTTGCGTCCCATTGGAACGATTGTTCCGATCACCTGACCAGCCATTGAAAGAAAACGTCAATGCGCCATTTTTTGACGCAAACGGAATGGCGCATGGCGCATGAAAGCATGCTCAATAGGCTTGCTGGCGGACGCGGTGCCGCAGGCGCCCGGGTTCACGTCACACCGCGACCAGAGGGAACAAGAAAATGAAAGCACTTTTGGCTTCAACCGTCCTTGCAGCTGGCCTGATCGGCCTTTCGAGCACGGCTTCGGCCGCGGAGTGTGGCAACGTCACCATCGCCAGCATGAACTGGCAATCGGCCGAAGTTGCCGCAAACCTCGACAAGATCATCCTCGAGGAAGGCTATGGATGCACCGCCGAGATCGTCAGCGGCGACACGGTTCCGACGCTCACATCAATGGCTGAAAAGGGTGAGCCGGATGTCGCACCGGAAGCCTGGGTAAGCCTCCAGCCGGAACTCGTGAAGCGCGGCCTGGAAGGCGGCAAGGTGGTCGCTGCCTCGAAAATTCTTTCGGACGGCGCGATCCAGGGATGGTGGATCCCCAAATACATCGCCGAAGCCCATCCAGACATCAAGACGATCCCTGATCTCTTCAAGCATCCCGAACTCTTCCCTGCTCCCGAAGACAAGAGCAAGGGCGCCGTCTTCAATGGCCCTCAAGGCTGGGGCGGAACGGTCGTGACCTCGCAGCTCTTCAAGGCCTATGGCGGCGACAAGGCCGGCTTCACGCTGGTTGATACCGGCTCGGCAGCCGGCCTCGACGGTTCCATCGCCAAGGCCTACGAAGGCAAACAGCCCTGGGTCGGCTACTACTGGGCCCCGACCTCGCTCCTCGGCAAATATGAGATGGTGAAACTCGGCTACGGCTCCGAATACGATGCGGCGGAATGGAAGCGCTGTACCTCGGTTGCCGATTGCCCCGATCCCAAGCCGAACGCCTGGCCGGCCGACGACGTTCAGACGCTCGTGAGCAAAACCTTTGCCGATCGCGCCGGCCCGGCCATGGACTATCTCAACAAGCGTGCCTGGACGAACGACACCGTTAACAAGCTGATTGCCTGGATGACCGACAACCAGGCTACCGGCGAAGACGGCGCCAAGCACTTCCTCAAGGAAAACGAAGCCCTGTGGAAGGAATGGGTCTCTCCGGAAGTCGCCGAGAAGATCAAGGCTTCCCTCTGATCCCTCATGATCCGCAAGCAGGCGGTGCTTGACATCCAGGCACCGCCAGCCCGATCCTTTTGCGCGACGGCCATAAGAAGAACGGGCCGCCGCCGCTTTAGCCATGGGGAACTAACATGGACTGGCTCTGGAAATTTCCGACAATGGATGCCGACACGCTGCGCGTTCTCAAGAAGAACGTGGACGAAGGCTTTCGCGCTTTTACCCGCGCTTACGGCGACAGCATCGAAGGGCTGTTCAGCCCGCTGCAAAGCTTTCTGATCTGGGCTGAAAGGCTGCTCACCGGCACGCCCTGGCCGCTGGTGATCTTGGTCGTCGCCGGCATTGCCTGGCTTGGAAGCCGCAATTGGAAGATTGTCATCGGCTGCGCCGCGACGCTTCTGCTGATCGGCTGGTTCGACATGTGGGAAGACACGATGAAGACCGTTTCGATGATCTTCGTCTGCACGCTGCTTTCGGTCGCGATCGGCATTCCGATCGGCATCGGCATGTCGCGTTCCAACCGGCTCCAGAATGCCGTCAATCCGGTGCTCGACGTCATGCAGACCATGCCGAGCTTCGTCTATCTGATCCCGGTCGTCATGCTGCTCGGCATCGGCCGCGTGCCCGGCGTCATCGCCGTCGTCATCTATGCCTTGCCGCCGATGATACGCCTCACCAATCTCGGCATCCGCATGGTCGACAAGGACGTGCTCGAAGCGGCCGACGCCTTCGGTTCATCGAGCTGGCAGAAGCTGCGCAACGTCCAGCTTCCATTGGCGTTGCCGACCATCATGGCCGGCATCAACCAGACGATCATGATGGCACTCGCCATGGTCGTCATTGCTTCGATGATTGGCGTCCAGGGCCTCGGCCAGCCCGTCCTCAAGGCCATCGCCAACCAGTACTTCACCCTCGGCGTCTTCAACGGTCTCGCCATCGTCGGCATCGCCATCATCTTTGACCGCATCAGCCAGGCCTATGGTCTCAGGCTGCAGAAGCACCGGGAAATCGTGCATGGCTAGTCAGTCGATTGAAATACGCAATCTCTACAAGATTTTCGGTCCGCGTGGCGGCGATTTCATCGAAGCCGTCACCAAGGGCATGTCGAAAACCGAGCTCAACAAGGAGCACGGGCATGTCCTCGGACTGAAGGATATCAACATCTCGATTCCCGGCGGCAGCATCACCGTCATTATGGGGCTTTCCGGTTCCGGAAAGTCGACGCTGATCCGCCACGTCAACCGTCTGATCGACCCGACAGCGGGCGAAGTGCTCTATGGCAATACCGACATCTGCAAGATGAGCGAAGAGGAACTCCGCGAGTTCCGCCGCCGCAGGACGGCGATGGTGTTCCAGAAGTTCGGCCTGCTGCCGCATCGCAACGTGCTGCAGAACACCGTCTACGGACTGGAAATACAAGGCGTGCCGAAGGGCGAGCGCGAAGAGCGTGCGAATATCTGGATCAGGCGCGTCGGGCTCGACGGCTTTGCCGGGCATTATCCGAACCAGCTTTCGGGTGGCATGCAGCAGCGTGTCGGCCTTGCCCGTGCACTCACCAACGATGCCGAGATACTCTTGATGGACGAGGCCTTTTCCGCCCTCGACCCGCTGATCCGCGTCGACATGCAGAGCGTGCTGCTCGACCTGCAGAAGGAACTGAAGAAGACCATCGTCTTCATCACCCACGATCTCGACGAGGCATTGCGGCTTGGCGACAAGGTCGCCATTCTGCGCGATGGCGAGCTCATCCAGCAGGGCTCAGCCGCCGATATCGTGCTCAATCCCGCAAACGACTACATCGAGGCCTTCGTCAAGGAAGTAAACCGCAGCCGCGTCATCCCGATCGAAGCGCTGATGGAGCCGCTCAGCAATCCCGCAAGCGACACCGTGATCCGCATCCCCGGCAAATCGACCGTGGAGGAAGGTATGCGGATGATGACCGAAAGCAACGTCACGCACGCGACCGTCACCGGCGCCGATGGCCTGCCCGCAGGCCGCGTGTCGCTGGAAGGTCTCGTGCGCTGTCTTGTCGGGACGGGACACTAAAACTCGCCGGCCTCAGGCGCCTGCAGTTCTTCGATCGAATCGACGCGATCCGGATAGAACGCCATACGGTCCTTGATTTCGCGCATCGCCGCATGCGGGTTTTCATAGGTCCAGATGGCGTTCTTCGCGCGCTCGCCGCCAGGCGTGATGCTGTAATAGGAAGCCTCGCCCTTGTAGGGGCAATAAGTAGAGTGGTCGGTGCGTTGAAGCAGCGACATGTCGACATCCTTGCGCGGAATATACTGCACCGGCGGATAGGAAGCCTCGCGCAATGTCAGCGCATCGCGCGTATCAGCGACGATCTTGCCGTCGTGCTTGACGACGACGCGCGCTGGATTGTGGTCTACGGTGATCGGATGATCAGGCCCGGGAATCTTGATCGGCTTGTCTGACATGAGCGTTCGCCTTCGAAAGATTGCACTGTCCCTACATAGGGTCGTACCCGGCGCTTCCCAAGGGGTCCGTCACGCGCGCCGCACCCGGGCAAGTGCGGAAAAGCCGAGCCCCAGAACGGCGGCGAGCACACAGGCGACGCCGAAAATCTGATGGAGGCCGACCGGCTCGCCGAGCAGAACGAAGGCAAAAATGACGGCGGAGACCGGAGCGATTGCAGTAAATAGCGAAGCCTCGCTGCCGCTGACGCGCTCTAAGCCCGCGTACCACAAGATGAAGCCGCCGACGGTGGGCACCAGCGCATAATAGACGACGGCCGAGAGCGCCGCTCCCGAAAAACCGCTTGCGGCATGGCTTTCGAAGAGAGCCGGAATGCCGGCAACGAGGAAACCGATGCCGGTCATCAGCGCCGACTGCGTGAGCGGCAGGATCTCGCTCTGCATGCGCTTGTTGAGAAGAATGAACAGCCCCTCGCAGATGACGGCGCCGAGGATCAGCGCATTGCCGGCCAGTGAGCCGCCTGCGGATGCGCCTGGTGTCACCGCGACCCAGAAGACGCCGAAAGCAGCAAGCGCGATGGCAACCAGCAGGAAGCGGTGCGGCCTTTCGCCGAGAATGAGGATCGAGATCACCGCCGAGACGACCGGCAGCGTGCCGATGATGACGCCGGCATTCGTCGCCGACGTCAGCTGCAGGCCGGAGATCAACAACGTCGTATAGCCGACGCTGCCCGCCCCTGCCTGCGTCACGAGGATGAGCCAATCGTGGCGCGACAGTTTCGGCAGCCGCGATCGGGTGAGCTGCATCAGAAGCAAGAAGAAGGGGAATGCCGCAGCGAAACGCAGTGCCGTTGCCGTAAACGGCGGAAGGCCTGATGCGATGATCTTGCTGGCGATCACCGTGCTGCCGACCGTGATCATCGCCAGCGTCAGATAGATGTAGCCCTGAAATGCTTTTGTCATGGGATTCTCCGTTTCGATGGACGAAGAAAACCGCAAAGACGAAGTAGCTTCTTGAACGAAATTGCAGGCCGTCAGGCAAGTGCCGTGGCATAGACACGCGGCGTGAGGCCGTATTTGGCAGTGAAGACGCGTGTCATGTGGCTCTGATCGGCAAAGCCGCTGGCCAAGGCGGCTTCGGCAAGCGGCGTGCCGGAAGCGATCAGGCGGCGGGCCATGTGGATGCGCGCCTGGACGAGATAGGCATGCGGCGTCATGCCGGTTGCTTTCGCAAAACCGCGCAGCACCTGAAACCGGCTAAGGCCGCTTTCCCGCGCAAGATCGGCAAGCGAGACATTGGCGAGGGGATCGCCGTCGATCAGGCTCTGCGCCTTGCGGATCGTGCCCGGCGCCATACGCGCCACGTCCGGCATCGGCTGTTCGCGCATCACATCTGCAACAACGCCGAGGAGCAGTTCTTCGCGTGCAAGGTCATCCTGCGTGGAACTGCGGGTGATTGCGGCAAAGAGGCTCGCGAAGCGTGCTGCAAGGACGCTGTTTTGAATAACGGGGCGCGGAATTTCCGAGCGCATCATCCTGCTTTCGCCGGCATCCTGCGCGAGATCGCCGATGATCGCCGGATCGAAATAGAGGATGCGCCACGACCGCCCCTCGCCGATCGGTGCGCCGTCATGGACCTCGTTCGGATTGACGGTGATGAGATCGCCGGCTTCCGCCTCGACCATGCCGCGCCCGCTCAGCGACTTCTGCGCACCGGAGACTATCAGGCCGATGCCGAATTGTTCATGCGTATGCCGTGCGAAACTGTGGCGGGTTTCCGCTTCCACGGCCTCCACCCCGGCCATCGCCGAACGGTGCATTGTGAACTGACTTTTGGCCACGCAGCGTCTCCTTCCGGCCGGACTCTGCCAGCGGCAGGCGAAGCACGCAACGTCTTTGCCGAGATTAGTGAAGTGTTTCAGGCCAGATTTCGTCGGAGAGAATTTTCAGGGCGTCGTCGAGCGCTGCGACCAGAATATCGGTCAGCTCATCACCCTTGTTTTCGAGGAACGCCAGGCTCGCGGCCTCGTCCTGCATTTCAAAGAAGCGCTCGATCTCGTTCGACATCATCGTCCTTTCATTCACCGGAACATTCAGCGATGAAAGCAGACTAGGAGAGCTCACTTGCGCAGGGCTGGTGCGAGCCCCGTGTCAGAACTCCGGAAGATTACGGCTCCGCCACAGGCTGG
This sequence comes from Rhizobium sp. 007, assembly GCF_015353075.1. Taxonomy (NCBI): domain Bacteria; kingdom Pseudomonadati; phylum Pseudomonadota; class Alphaproteobacteria; order Hyphomicrobiales; family Rhizobiaceae; genus Rhizobium; species Rhizobium sp. 007. Next base: position 2,217,317 of record NZ_CP064187.1, read on the forward strand.
GCGGGATCGGATCGCCGACATCGACGGCAAACGAGACGATCCTGGTTACGCCCTCGTCCACCTCGCAGCGGAATTGAACGTCGTACCAGCCCTCGCGCGTGCGGAAGGCACCGCGCCGGACATCGAGCACCGTACCGCGGGGCAGCGCGTAAGTGGGGACCATCACCGGATTGTAAGCGGGCGATCCGTGAACCAGTTGCTCGAGAAGCTCGGTGCTGCAAAGCTGCGCGGCGCGCCTTCCGCGCGGCATGTTGCCCATGGCGGTCCGGGCGATCGGATCATCCGTTTCGTTCTGCGAGAACAGCGTCTTTGCTTCCTTCAGCTCGGTAGGCTTTTCAGCCTTCGTCGTTTCCGTCTGGTCGATCTTGGGCTGGTCCGCAGGCTTTGCCTGTTCGAAGCCGATTTTCGCCTGGTCTCCTGCGCCAGCCGCAGGTCCGTTCCTCTGCGGGTCGATATTGGCCACATCAACCTGAGGCAGATTGACATCGTCCGGCACCGGGTTTGCCGGTGGCTGGTCCGTGGCGGGAGGCTTTGCCGCGGCCGTTTCGGCAGGCTTGGGCTCATCCGGTTTCGGCTCGTCGGGCGGCGTCACCGGTGGCTCGCCAGCCTCCGCCGAAGCATTGCCCGCTTCGGATTTGCGCGGGCCACTATCCTTGTCGCCAAATTCGAAGACGGGCCTCAGGACGGGCATTCTCTGTCCCTTCCCCTCCTTGTCGGAGGGATCGTTCCTGGCTTCGGATTTCGGCGGTTCGGACGGCTTCTCTTCCGGCTTGGCATCCGGCGGAGGAGGTGGAGGAGGAGGTGGTGGTGGGGGCGCTGGCGGTTTCTGCTCAGCCTTCTCCTCGATCTTCGGCAGTTCGGGAGGTTTCTCAGGCGGCTTTTGCTCTTCCGCCTTCTTTTCCTCGGCCTTCTTCTCCTCCGGCTTCTTTTCCTCTTCCGGCGGAGGCACGAGATCGACGTTCACCGTCTCCTCTTCCGGCGGCTGCGGCGTCTTTTCAGGCAGCTTCACAAGGAAAAACGCAACGACGGCAATATGCAGCGCGATCGAGGCCGCGACACCCCAACTGATCTCTCTCCAGCGCTTTGCGACGATCTTCTGCATGCCCGCGAATTATGCTCTCCGACAAGGTACGGATGTGGCCTTTTAAGAAGGCAGCATCAAGCCGCAAAACAAAAAAGTCCTTTGCCGCGCGACCGAGCTTAGGCCGCGCGGCGGATCGTCCACATCTTTTCACCTTCACGAGGCTGCGATCCGCAGGCCGATCGCCGCTAGCCGAGCGAGCCTATGATTTCGCGATAGGCAGCCTCCGGAAACGCCTTTAGCGTTTTCGTGCGAACGTTGCCGGCCGTCGCAAGCTGCAGCGTGAACCGCGCCATCACCGCGTCGTCCGGCGCCTCGCATATGGAGACCATGTCGTATTCACCCATCGTCAGAAAGAAATCCTTGAAGGAGCCGCCCATCTCGCCGAGCGCCTTCTTTGCCGCGTCCAGCCTTTTTGCCGAGTCGCGTGCACTGCGAACGCCTTGATCCGTCCAGTTGATAAGCATGACGTAAGTGGTCATTGCACACCTCCCTACGGAGGGTTTTGGTCCACGCAGGTATGTGGCGACCTTCGCTCACGCGCTGCGGCCGGTTCCGTCCCCCGTATCATCCGGATTATACCATTGAGCTGCGCGGAAAGCGACGGAATGTCTGGGAACCCAAAAAGAAAGAGCCGGGACGAACCCGGCTCTTCGATCATCAATCAGTCAACCGCAAGGCTGTCATCGCAGCCGGTACGGCTCTTAGCTGTCCAGGAAGCTGCGGAGCTTTCTGGAGCGGCTCGGATGCTTGAGCTTGCGCAGCGCCTTCGCCTCGATCTGGCGGATACGTTCGCGGGTAACCGAGAACTGCTGGCCGACTTCCTCGAGCGTATGGTCCGTGTTCATGCCAATGCCGAAGCGCATGCGCAGCACGCGTTCCTCGCGCGGCGTGAGCGAGGCGAGAACACGCGTCGTCGTCTCGCGCAGGTTCGCCTGGATGGCGGCGTCGATCGGCAGCAGCGCGTTCTTGTCTTCGATGAAATCGCCGAGGTGCGAATCTTCCTCGTCGCCCACGGGGGTTTCGAGCGAGATCGGCTCCTTGGCGATCTTCAGGACCTTGCGGACCTTTTCGAGCGGCATTGCGAGCTTTTCGGCCAGTTCCTCCGGCGTCGGCTCGCGGCCGATTTCGTGCAGCATCTGGCGGGACGTGCGGACGATCTTGTTGATCGTCTCGATCATGTGCACCGGAATGCGGATCGTGCGCGCCTGGTCGGCGATCGAGCGGGTGATCGCCTGGCGGATCCACCATGTCGCATAGGTAGAGAACTTATAGCCGCGGCGGTATTCGAACTTGTCGACCGCCTTCATCAGGCCGATATTGCCTTCCTGAATGAGGTCGAGGAACTGCAGGCCGCGGTTGGTGTACTTCTTGGCGATGGAGATGACGAGGCGAAGATTCGCTTCGACCATTTCCTTCTTGGCGATGCGCGCTTCGCGCTCGCCCTTCTGCACCATGTGCACGATGCGGCGGAATTCCGAAATCGAGATGCCGGTTTCCGTGGCGAGGTTCTGGATCTCCTGGCGGATGTCACGGATCGTCGTGTTCTCGCCCTTGGCGAATTCCTTCCAGCCGCGCGCAGCCAGATTGCCGATCGACTTCATCCAGTTCGGATCGAGCTCGGCACCCTGATACTGCTCCAGGAACGAGTCGCGCTTGACGCCGTAGGATTCAGCCAGACGCAGCAGGCGGCCTTCGTTCTGAACGAGGCGCTTGTTGATGTCGTAAAGCTGCTCGACCAGAGCCTCGATGCGGTTCTGGTTGAGTGACAGCGACTTGACGGCCTTGATCAGCTCGTCCTTGAGTTCCTTGTAGCGGCGCTCTTGGGCAGAAGACAGCGTGCCGGTCGCGGCAAGGCGCTGCTCGACCTGCTGGTCCTGCAGTTTGCGCAGCTTCTTGTAGGTCTCGGCGATGAGGTCGAGCGTCTCCATGACCTGCGGCCGCAGCTCTGCTTCCATGGCTGCGAGCGAGAGGTTGGATTCGTCTTCGTCCTCTTCCTCTTCTTCCACGGGCATGCCTTCGCCGCCAACATCGGTGATGTCGTCGTCGCCGGAACGCATGCGGCGGGTCTTTTCCTTCTCTTCGGCGGCCTTGCGGTCAGCCTCGATCTTTTCAGGGCTCTGGAACTGCGGGGCGGCCTTGGCTTCCGGACCGGAATAGGTCGTTTCGAGATCGATGATCTCGCGAAGCAGGGTCGTGCCCTCGTTCAGTTCGTCGCGCCAGATGATGAGCGCCTGGAAGGTGAGCGGGCTTTCACAGAGCCCGGCGATCATGGTTTCGCGGCCGGCCTCGATGCGCTTCGCGATGGCAATTTCGCCTTCGCGCGACAGGAGCTCGACGGAACCCATCTCGCGCAGATACATGCGCACCGGATCGTCGGTACGATCGGTCGGCTCCTTCTTCTTTGCCGTTGCAAGCGCGGTGCCGCCGGAAGGCGCGAGTTCGCCGCCTTCGCTCTCGTCATCGCCGCCCGCGTCGTCGTCGTCACCGCCGCTCTGGCCTGCCTCTTCGGCTTCTTCGTCTTCGATGACATTGATGCCCATATCGGACAACATCGCCATCGTGTCTTCGATCTGCTCGGACGTCACTTCCTCGGACGGAAGAACGGCATTCAGCTCGTCCATCGTCACGTAGCCGCGCTTCTTCGCGGCCTTGATCATTTTCTTCACCGCGTCATCGGAAAGATCGAGAAGAGGGCCGTCGGATGCGCCGTCGCGTTCGACTTCCGCTTCTTCGTTCTCTTTGACCTTGGTTACCATTTATATCGTCGCCTTCCTGACGCTATTCAAACTCGCTGCGGTGAACGGCCCTCGAAGCCTGAGTGCGCAAACCCAAGCCTCGAATCACCTTACCCACCTAACGGGATGACCTTTAATGCCCAATTAACCACGATCGCTGATGCCGGACGACAGAGCTTTAGTGCTTCGAAATTTCCGGCCATGGTTATGTGCGATCCGCCTCGACCCAGTTCACCGCTTATCAAGTCGAACGGTGATTCCCACAATTTTTGTTCGCGTCAAGCTTTTCCACTAAAAAAGCCGTCGAAAACACGGAAAAAGCCTTATCCACAGGCTGGGAACCGCTCAAGCGATTGCTTCGCTTAGATAGGATGTCACCGCAAGAAGACAAGGGGAGCAAGAATTCTTGCCACGGCAACGAGAGATCTTCCTGGTTTTTAGCTGCCGTTGCAGGATATCCGCCGCCCATCGCTATCGGAACGCACCATCGTAAGGCATGATTTCCAGAGAACCGAGATCGATCACGGGAATACAGCGCAGGTTGACCGATGCCATGGGATCGCCGTTCGGAAGAACGCCTTCGCCGTAGGGTGCAATACCGCAGTCGCTGCAGAAGTGATGTTTGATGACATGGTTGTTGAAAGTATAGGTCGACTTGTTTTCTTCCGGCGTCTGCAGCTTTAGCTTGTCGCGCGGTACGAAAGCAAGCAGGCCGCCCCGCCGGCGGCAGAGCGAGCAATTGCAATCGATCGCCGTCTTGAAGTCTCCGTCCACCTCGAATGCGATCTTGCCGCAATGGCAGCTTCCTTCGTAGATCATCGTTTTCCCCTAGTTCCAATCCATCACGACCTTGCCGGAATTGCCTGAGCGCATCGCCTCGAAGCCGTCCCGGAATTCGTCGATCTTGATACGGTGCGTGATGACCGGCGACAGATCGAGCCCGCCTTGCACGAAGGCGATCATCTTGTACCAGGTCTCGAACATCTCGCGACCGTAGATGCCTTTGAGGTTCAGCATCTTGAAGATGACCTTGTTCCAGTCGATCTCGAAACCAGCCGGCGCGATGCCGAGGATTGCGATCTTGCCGCCATTGTTCATCTTGTCGATCATGTCGCGGAAGGCGGGTGCTGCACCCGACATTTCCAGGCCGACGTCAAAACCCTCCGTCATGCCGATCGCCTTCATGACATCGGCAAGGTTCTCCTTCGACGCATCGACGACGTAGTCGATGCCGAGTCTGCGCGCCAAATCCAGCCGGTGCGGGTTGATGTCGGTGATGACGACTTTGCGGGCGCCGGAACGTTTGGCGACGAGCGCGCCCATGATGCCGATCGGGCCTGCACCGGTGACGAGTACGTCCTCGCCGACGAGATCGAAAGAAAGTGCTGTATGAACCGCATTGCCGAAAGGATCGAAGATCGCGGCGATCTCGTCCGGGATGTCGTCCGGGATCGGCACAACATTGGCTTCCGGAATGCAAACGAACTCGCCGAAGGAGCCGGGACGGTTGACGCCGACGCCAAGCGTGTTGCGGCAAAGGTGCCCCCTGCCGGCGCGGCAGTTGCGGCACTTGCCGCAGACAATATGGCCCTCGCCGGAGACCCGCTCGCCGACATGGTATCTGGTGACGGCGGAACCGATCTCGGCGATCTCGCCGCAGAACTCATGACCGACGACCATCGGCACCGGAATGGTCTTCTGCGCCCACTGGTCCCAGTTCCAGATATGGACATCCGTACCGCAGATCGCCGACTTCTTGACGCGGATCAGAACGTCGTTCGGCCCGACCTCGGGAACCGGGACGTTTTCCATCCAGAGCCCGACTTCCGGTTTCGACTTGACCAGCGCCTTCATCATATTCGACATTCGAGGTTTCCCGTCTTGTAGTGCCTAGCTTCGCTGTTTCCCTTCTCCCCTCGGGGAGCACGGCACACCGTTAATTGCTCTTCTTCCATTCAGAGCGTCGCTGACGCTTCGGCCCCTCATCTGTCCTTTTGCATCTTCTCCCCGCCGGGGAGAAGATGGAGCAAGCGGCGTCAAATGACGCCCAGTTCCCTGCCAGCTTCCGCGAAAGCCGCAACCACGCGCCCGACATCCGCCCTGGAATGCGCCGCCGACATCTGCGTGCGGATGCGCGCCTGGCCCTTAGGCACGACCGGGAACGAAAAGCCGATCACGTAAACACCTTTCTTCAGCATCAGCGCCGCCATGTCCTGTGCGAGCTTGGCATCGCCGAGCATCACGGGAATGATCGGATGCCCCTCGCCCGCCAGCGTGAAACCGAGCTTGGTCATCTCCGCGCGGAAGAGCGCAGCATTCGCTGAAAGTTTTTCGCGCAATGCGTTGCCGTTCTCGATCAGATCAAAGACCTTGAGCGAGGCGGCGGCAATAACCGGTGCAAGCGTATTGGAAAAGAGATAGGGCCGCGAGCGCTGCCGCAGCCATTCGACGATCTCGGCCTTCGCCGAAGTATAACCTCCCGAAGCACCGCCGAGTGCCTTTCCGAGCGTGCCGGTGATGATATCGACACGGCCTTCGACGCCGCAATGTTCCGGCGAACCACGGCCATGCCTGCCGACGAAGCCGACGGCATGGCTGTCGTCCACCATGACCATGGCGCCGTATTTCTCCGCGAGATCGCAGACACCTTGCAGGTTGGCGATGATGCCGTCCATCGAGAACACACCATCGGTCGCGATCATCTTGAAGCGGCTGCCTTCGGCCTTCTTCAACTCTTCTTCCAGCGCCTTCATGTCGTTGTTGGCATAGCGGAAACGCTTGGCTTTGGAGAGTCGCACGCCGTCGATGATCGAGGCATGGTTCAGCGCATCGGAGATGATCGCATCCTCCTCGCCAAGCAGCGTCTCGAACAAACCGCCATTGGCATCGAAACAGGAGGAATAAAGCAGCGTGTCCTCCATGCCGAGGAACGACGAAATGCGGGATTCGAGTTGCTTGTGCTCCTCTTGCGTGCCGCAGATGAAGCGGACGGAGGCCATGCCGTATCCATAACGGTCGAGTGCCTTTTTGCCCGCCTCGGCAAGCTCGTCGTTATCCGCAAGGCCAAGATAGTTGTTGGCGCAGAAGTTCAGCACGCGCTCGCCGGAGGCGATGGCGATTTCGCCGGCTTGCTTCGAGGTAATGACGCGCTCGGACTTGTAAAGGCCGGCATCCTTGAGCGCGGAGAGTTCGCCGCGCAGATGTGAGATGAATTGCGAGGTCATTGACGGTCTTTCTTCCGATGCTTCCGACTGTCGCCGAGTTAGCATATTGCCATCGGCTTGTCTTGTTCAGCGCTGAACCGAAACCAGCAGGAAGCAGCCTTCCGCAGCACGATGGAGCTGGCACGCACAACACCGCCCTTGATTTCGCCGATTGACCTCGCTCGGAATTGCCTCCTTCGTCAACGGCCATGTCCTGACCGTCGATTGCGGCATGACCGTCAGGATGTGAAAACTGCCCTTGCGGCTAGCTTCACCCGGTGGATGGACTGCAAGATGCCGATCTTGATCCTAGAGTTCGGCTTCCATTTCGACGTCAACAAGTCCGAAACGCTTCTGAATGGGAAAGATGGCCTCCGGCGTGCTGGCGCCGGTGCGTTCGAGTTCCATGAAGAAATGTTCGAAACCACCGGGCGTTACGACGGCCATCATGCGCCCTGTCGCATCGCTGATGTTTTTCCACGCATGCGGCACGTTCGGCGGCAGAACAACAGTGGTGCCCAAAGGCGCATCGATCACCTCGTTGCCGCACCAGAAACGATAGGCTCCGGCAATCACGCGGAAAACCTCGGTCTCCCGCGTATGCATGTGCGGCGCCGGTCCTGTTCCGGGCGCCGAAAATGTCTCCCACATGCCGAGCACGCCACCGGTTTCTTCTGTCGTCGCATGAATAAAGACCTGCCCGTCGTGCAGATGTCTAGCAATCCGCTCACGCCCGGGCAACGAAACCACCGCTCTGTTGAAAATTGTCATTGAAGCTCCCCCGGACTTTAGGGGAAACATATCAGAGGTCTGGCACGCAGAACATCACCCGATTGCATTAGACAGGCCCTTGCAACCGCCCCATTCCGGTCTAGTCGTCGTTTGCCAGAATGACGTCCAGAAACGCATCGCCATAGCGCTCAAGCTTCGATTGCCCTACGCCCGAGATGTTCAGCAGCTCCTTCCGGCTCCTTGGCCGCTCGGTGGCGAAGGCGATCAGCGTCGTGTCGGGGAAGACGACATAGGGCGGAACGCCGAGGGATTTGGCGATCGAGGTACGTTCGGCCCGAAGCGCTTCGAAGAGAAGGCCGTCGGCGCCGGAAAGGCCGGAGCGGCGCTCGCTACGTTCGGCTTTTTTGGTGCGGCGTTCCGAGGCCGGGCGATCCTTGCGGAAGAAGACCTGGCGTTCATGCTTGAACACGGCACGGGCATCCGGCTCCAGCTTCATCGCGCCATAGGCCTCATGATCGATGCGGATCAGACCCATGGCAAGAAGCTGGCGGAAGACGGATTGCCAGATGCGGGCCGGGATATCCTTGCCGGCGCCGAAGACCGGCATGTCCACATGGCCGAAGCGCTCGGTCTTTTCATTGTTATTGCCGAGAAGCACATCGATCACATGGCCGGTGCCAAAACGCTCGCCGGTGCGATAGACGGCGGCAAGCGCCTTGATCGCCGCTTCCGTCCCATCCCAGGTTTCAACAGGCTTCAGGCAGGTATCGCAGTTGCCGCACTTGCCGGCATGCGCCTCGCCGAAATGCCCAAGGATCGCCTGGCGGCGGCAGGAAGCCGTTTCGCAGATGGCGAGCAGCGCGTTGAGCTTGCCGCGTTCGATGCGTTTGATCTCATCGGCCGCATTGCCCTCGTCGATCATGCGGCGGCGCTGGATGGCGTCGGACATGCCATAGGCCATCCAGACCTCCGACGGCAGGCCGTCGCGCCCAGCACGGCCGGTTTCCTGGTAATAGGCCTCGATGGAGCCCGGCAGGTCGAGATGGGCGACATAACGCACATTCGGCTTGTCGATGCCCATGCCGAAGGCGACTGTGGCGACGAGGCAAAGCTCTTCCTCTTTCAGGAACGCATCCTGATTGGCATCGCGCAGCGACCGGTCCATGCCGGCATGATAGGGAAGCGCGCGGATGCCCTGGGTGTTCAGCCAATCTGCCGTGTCTTCGACCTTGGCACGCGACAGGCAGTAGATGATGCCGCTATTGCCCTTGTGCCTCGAGAGGAACCGCAGGAGCTGCTGGCGCGGCTGATCGCGCTCAACGATTTCGTAGGAAATGTTCGGCCGGTCGAAGCTGGTGGTGAAAACCTTGGCGTTGTTCAGCGCCAGCCGTTCGATGATGTCGTCGCGGGTGTGCGGATCGGCAGTCGCCGTCAATGCAATGCGCGGCACGCCCGGATAGTGTTCTGCAAGCCTGCCGAGTTCGCGATATTCCGGACGGAAGTCATGCCCCCATTGCGAGACGCAGTGCGCTTCGTCGATCGCAAAGAGGGCGATCTTCGCACTACCGATCGTCTCTCTGAAGCCGTCCATGAGGATCCGCTCCGGCGTGACATAAAGAAGATCGAGCTGACCCGCCGAGAGTGCCCGGCGGACATTGACGAATTCCTCGCGGGTGAGCGACGAGTTGATCGCTGCAGCGCGGATGCCGAGCTGCTTCATCGCCTCCACCTGATCGCGCATCAGGGCAATCAGCGGCGAAACGACGATGCCGACGCCGTCGCGGCAGAGCGCCGGGATCTGGAAGCAGAGCGATTTGCCGGCGCCCGTCGGAAAGAGCACCACGGCATCGCCGCCTGCCACGAGCTGATCGATCACTTGCTGTTGCTTGCCGCGAAACGCGGGATAGCCGTAGACGCGCTTCAGGATAACGAGCGGGTCCCGGCCGTTGCCGAAGAGCGCACCTGCGGCCGAAAATGCCATGTCGCCGCCGTCCATCAGTGGCTAGCCGCGCCCTTCACGCGGCCGGAAAGCACACCGAAACCATCGATGATGGCTTCCTGGTTCTCCAGCCGGAGGCCTTCGAAATGAACTTCCTGCAGGGCGCGCATCAACTGGTCGATGACATCGCCGTCTCCGGCCTCTGTTGCCTCTGCAATCTCGCGTTCGAGCTCGATCTTCTGCCAGCGCAGCGCCTTGGCGCGCTTGTGGAAGGCAAGCGCCTGGCGGTAGCCCTCGCGGGCATCCTCCATGGCCGCCTCCTCCGTCGCGATCCAGAGGCGCGCGTTGCGAATCTGCTGCTCCAGGCTCTTAAGGAGCGCGCCGAAACCCTGCTCCTCCAGCCGCTCGATCAGGTATTCGCGCGTCAGATGCGGCCCGGCGACGGCCGCCGCAGCACCGAGCACACCTGACCATAGTCGCTGAAGCTCGCGGTTGTCGTAATCGATCGAGGCGATTTCGTCATACTCGTCCTTCATCAGGGCGGGATGATTGACGATGGTGAGCGCCAGCACGCTTTCGCGCAACGCCGGAATTTCCTGATGCCCGCGCACGAGACCCGAACGCGCAAGGCGCTCGGAAACGCCGCCGCCGGAGATGCGCGCGCCGCGCGCCTCCTGCCCGCCGCGTCCGCCGGGCCGGCCGCCGCGATCGAAGCTTCGGCGCTCGCCACGGTTTTGGAATTGCGGCTGAAAGAATGCGTTGAGCCGGTCCCGGATGTCCTGCTGATAGTGGCGGCGGACATTTTCGTCGACGATGACGGCGACCATCTGCTTCAGTCGGGCTTCGAGTTCGGCGCGCGCCTCCGGCGTATCGAATTTGCCCGCGTTGATCTCCCGGCTCCAGAGCATCTCGGCGAGCGGCTTTGCCTGGCTCATCACCTTGTCGAAAGGCGCACGGCCATCGTGGCGCACGAGGTCATCCGGGTCCTTGCCATCTGGCAGCAGCGCAAAACGCACGGTTCGGCCGGGCTTCAGATGCGGCAGCGCCAAATCTGCGGCACGGTTTGCGGCGCGGATGCCGGCGCCATCGCCATCGAAGCAGAGCACCGGCTGCGGTGTCATTTTCCAAAGCAGTTCGAGCTGGTTCTCCGTAAGAGCCGTACCGAGCGGCGCAACGGCATTCTCGACGCCGGCCTGATGCAACGCGATGACGTCCATATAACCTTCGACGGCGATGATGGTGCCGGCGCCGTCTGCGCCTTGGATCGCTCGCCGGGCGCGCGCGAAATTGTAGAGCACATTGCCTTTGTGGAAGAGCTCGGTCTCGTTGGAATTGAGATATTTCGCTGGCGCATCCGGCGACATGGCGCGGCCGCCGAAAGCGATCACCTTCTCCCGCGACGAGAGGATGGGAAACATGATGCGGTCGCGGAAGCGATCGTAGCTGACCGGCACGTCGGGACCATGGACCACAAGACCGCAGGCTTCGATCTGCTCCTTGGCAACGCCCTTGCCCGCCAGAAACTCCTTGAGCGCATTGCGGCTGTCCGGCGCAAAGCCGAGGCGGAAGGTGTCGATTGTCCGGCCCGTCAGTCCGCGGTCGCGCAGGTATGCCCGCCCCCGCGCGCCGTTCGCCGTCTGCAGTTGGTCCTGGAAGAACTGCGTCGCCAGTTCCATGACGTCCTGAAGCGAGCCGCGCTCCTTCTCGCGCTTTTCCATGACAGGATCGGCGATCGGCATGGCGACACCCGCCATATCGGCGATCTGCTGAACGGCTTCGGGGAAACTCAGGCCCTCAAGCTCGGTCAGGAAGCGGAAATGGTCGCCAGTGACGCCGCAGCCGAAGCAGTGATAGCGGCCCTTGCGGTCCTCGCAGTGAAAGCTCGGCGACTTCTCGCCGTGGAACGGGCAGCAGGCCCAGTAATCGCCGCGCGAAACATTGGTCTTGCGCTTGTCCCAGCTCACGCGACGGCCGATCACATCCGAAATCTGGACGCGGTCGCGTATCTCATCGAGAAAGGAATTGGAAAAGCGCATATGAACCTCTTGGCGAACCATCATATACGCAGGTTTGGCGGAACCTGCCATGAACTTCGGCGGAAAGACGCGCTATTCACAGGCTTGACGCCCTCGAGTTTGCATAGACGACGACGCATGCGTGCCTAGAAGCAGACGCATGCGTGCCTAGAAGCAATTGAACTTTTAGACGCAACATGGAGCCTGTTCACAAGCAGTTCTCGTCCTTCGAATGGGACGAAAACAAGCAGCGAGCAGATATCCATGAAACCTGGAACCGACTTTCCAAAAGCAGCGGCTGCATAGAACGAACCGCATCTGGAAAGAATCCGATCGACATGGAGGAGTTCGCACATGGGCAATCTCTCCGGTTCGCTCATGGTAATCGCGATCGTCTATACGCTGCGCGCTGAATCGTGCGGCACGCAAGAACGAGCGAAGAGCGTATCGTCAGGTATTCGGCTGAAGAGATCCAAAAATGATTGCACGCGGCGAAGACCGGACCGACCACGCCCGCGTCGACGCCATGACCGACGAGGACATCGAGCGTGCCATGGCGACGATTTCGACTGGGTGGATTCGTCGACATTGACTGGTCGAAGGCGGAAGCCGTTTGCCCGACCGCCAAGAAACCGCTGTCAATATGGCTGGACCAGGAGGTAGTCGATTTCTTCCAGGCAAGCGGCAAGGGCTATCAAACTCGCATCAACGCCGTCCTGCGCCACGATGTCCAGCCGCAGAAGGTTTTGAAAGATCGACTCCGAAAATAACAAAAAAGACAATCAAAAAAGCGTGACAGCTTGCGGCCGAGGGGTGCGACAACTGTGCACGCCGACCGCCGGTCCGCAATCCGAACAGACCAAACAGGGTCGCGGCAAGACAAGCCTCCCGACGAATAAAATCATTGATTATCAATCGATTAGCGCGCGTTTAAGAAGATGGCGGGATAAGCCTGGCGTTGTCCGTGCGCACCGTTCATTCGCATTTAACAAGCTCACGATCGAATTATTATATTTTTGTAATTTGAATCCTCTGCTGCATCGCAATACGCTCCTTCCCAACAAAGCGATCCCCGAGCGAGGCTCCATCCCTACCCCCGGCGCCGCCTCGCAAGGGTGCCTTTGCAAATACGCCGCTGGTTTGGGTTTCGGCCTGCGTCGCCAGCGACAAGCAAAGAGCAAGAAGGCAGGAGCGCCCCCAGCTCCTGCCTTCTTTACTTTTGGGCTTTAACCTTGTCGGTTAACTGACCATCGGAATTTTGCAGCATCCTTGTGCAAAGTAACATTGACAGGCGCGTCCTTCATAACAGATGGAATACGTGTGCCCGCCTGGAATGTTCGATGTCTATTACCGCAGAAAAACTTGCAGCCGATGATCGTTTTTTTGAAGCGGTATTACTCTGCGCTAATGAGATGCTTGCGATCTATCGCGAAAGCCCGCGCATTGCCTCGATCTTTGCCGCACAGCAGCGCTGGCTGATGGCGCATGCCGGATTTGCGCTGCACTACGGCTATCCAGACGGCATAAAGAAAGGGCTTTACTCCGGCCGCTTTGTCGAATTCGTCGTCGCCAACAAGATCGCCAGCCGCAATACCGCTGCCGCTTTCATGCAGGAAATGCTTGCCTATCGCTTCCTGAGGCCGGCAAGCGGCCAGAGCGATCGCCGCACGCGGCTGCTTGAGCCGACGGAAACGGCCGAGCAGCATTTCCTGAAGTGGCTGCTCGCCCATCTGTTCATCCTCGACGGACTCGATGGCGGGAAACGCTTCGAGCGGGCAAGCGCGGATCTTTCCACCATCGGCAAAATTCAACCGCTGATCGCCAAGGCGATCATCGAAACCGATGCCGTGCGCGATCCCGGCAGGACCTTCAATCTCTTCAACTGGGCAAATTCGGGCGGGCTGGTCATGGATTATCTGATGTCGCGCCTGCCGGGCTTCGATCGGTCGAAGGAGCACATGGCTCTTGGTCCGGTATCACTCGGCGAAATCCGTGCGCAATTCATGATTTCGAATACGCACCTGAAGCGCCTGCTTTCACAGGCCGCCGAAATGGGAAGCATCGGCTGGGAGGAGCCGCCGCGCAAGGGCGATCTCTGGCTCTCGCGCGGCTTCATTCTCGAATACTGGAATTATCAGGCCGCGAAATTCGCGGTCGTCGATGCTGCGGCCGAGGCAGTGCTCGGCCCGGCTGCATAGGCCTATTTCAGCAGTTCTTTGACCGTGCCGGACGCCTTGGCGAAGTCCATTTGGCCGGCATAGTGTTCCTTGAGCGCCGCCATGACCTTCCCCATGTCCTTCGGCCCCTCGGCGCCGGTCTCCTTGATGATGGCAGCGATATTCGCCCGCACTTCGGAGTCCGAAAGCTGCTTCGGCAGGAAGTCCTGGATCACAGTGATCTCGGCACGCTCTTTGGCAGCGAGTTCCGGACGGGCGTTCTCTTCGTAGATCTTCGCCGATTCGTCGCGTTGCTTCACCATCTTGGCGAGGATCTGCAGAATCTCGTCATCCGGAGCCTCGCCTTTGCCTGTGCCGCGATTGGCGATATCACGGTCCTTGATCGCCGCCTGGATCAGGCGGACGGTCGAGAGCCGTTCGGCATTCTTGGATTTCATCGCGTCCTTGAGCGCGGTGGCGACCTGATCGCGCAGCATTATCTTCACTCCTGTTGAATGGCGCTTCATAAACCAGCCCGATGGCAGGGATCAAATAAATTGCGAGATTTGCGCGAGAAAGCGAAGGAAAAGGCGGCCGATCCACGCTAGAAAGATTGACGCCGGGGCACAGCGCGGCTATCTACCGCCACCTGCACCAAAATTCGTGATCAGGCCTGAGATGCGCTGCGAGAAGCTGCGCCCATACCCTTGCGAACACAAATGGCAGTCTGACGGCCCCAAGACGTCAGGACCTGCCGGAAACGGGATGAAGATGACCGCGACAGCACCCTGGACAACCGAAAAGCCGACCGCCCTGCTCGTTCTGGCAGATGGAACCGTGATCGAAGGCAAGGGGATCGGCGCCACCGGCAAGGTCCAGGCCGAAGTGGTCTTCAACACGGCGCTGACCGGCTACGAGGAAATCCTGACCGACCCCTCCTATCTCGGCCAGATCGTCACCTTCACCTTCCCGCATATCGGCAATATCGGCACAAACGACGAAGACATCGAAGACCTGACGCCGGCAGCGCGCCACGGCGCGGTCGGCGTCATCTTCAAGGCCGACATCACCGAGCCCTCCAACTACCGAGCCGCAAAGCATCTCGATGCCTGGCTGAAGTCCCGCGGCGTCATCGGCCTCTGCGGCATCGACACCCGCGCGCTCACCGCCTGGATCCGCGAGAACGGCGCACCGAATGCGGTGATTGCTCATGACCCGAACGGCGTCTTCGACCTTGAAACCCTAAAGGCGGAAGCCAAGGCCTGGAGTGGCCTCGAGGGCCTCGATCTCGCCAAGATCGCCTCCTCCGGCCAGTCGTCGCAATGGGCGCAGACGCCTTGGATCTGGAACGAAGGCTACGCAGAACTCGGCGCCGACAAGGCGAAATACCATGTCGTCTGCCTCGATTACGGCGTGAAGCGCAACATCCTGCGCCTCTTTGCAGGCCTCGACTGCAAGGTCACGGTCGTTCCGGCAACGACCAGCGCCGAGGACGTGCTTGCCATGCAGCCGGACGGCATCTTTTTGTCGAACGGCCCGGGCGATCCGGCGGCAACCGGCGAATATGCCGTGCCGGTGATCCGGAAGCTGATCAAGACGGACATCCCGGTCTTCGGCATCTGCCTCGGCCACCAGATGCTGGGCCTCGCGCTCGGCGCAAAGACCGAAAAGATGCACCAGGGCCATCATGGCGCCAACCATCCAGTGAAAGACCATACGACCGGCAAGGTCGAGATCGTCTCGATGAACCACGGCTTTGCGGTCGACACGAAGTCGCTACCGGAAGGCGTTGAGGAGACTCACGTTTCCCTCTTCGACGGCACCAATTGCGGCCTGCGCGTCGCCGGCAAGCAGATCTTCTCCGTCCAGCACCATCCGGAAGCCTCTCCCGGCCCGCAGGACAGCCATTACCTCTTCCGCCGCTTCATCAACATGGTGCGCGGGAAGAAAGGCGAAGCAGCGCTCGCCGAGCGTTGAGACGCAGTGGTCAGCCGAACGAAAGCCCGCCTGCCGCGGGCTTTTTCTTTTACCTGGCGCTTGACCTCAACTTAACTTGAGGAACTAGACCGGTTGCCGTGACATCGACAACCAAGGAGATGGTGATGAACGGCGCTTTTTATCGCGTGGACAAGTTTGCTGTGCCGGAGGAGGCACGCGAGGAGTTTCTGATCAATGTGTTGAAGACGCACGAGGTACTGCAGGCCCAGGAAGGCTTCATCCGGCACACGGTACTGGAGCAGGTTTCGGGGCCGGGCGAATTCAATTTCGTGACGATTGCCGAATGGGAAAGCGCCGAGATCGTCGAGCGGGTAAAGGCCGCCGTCCAGGCGGCGCACCGGGCGCGAAACTTCGATCCGCAGGCGCTTTTCACGCGGCTCGGCATTCGCGCCGACATCGCCAATTACAAGCCGGTTGCAGCTTGACGATTAAATGGCCGGTTCAGGCGCCGGCCATTTTCCCCTCGTGACGCACGAGAATGTAGAAACGTGCGCAGAGCATGACCGCGGCAGCCGCAAGGCCGACGAGAAAACCGAACCAGATGCCGACGCCGCCGAAGCCCATTGGGAAAGCGAAGAACCAGGCAAGGAAGAATCCGATCGGCCAGTAGGCAATCAGCGCCATGATCATCGGCACACGCGCATCCTTGAGGCCGCGCAGCAAACCATTGGCAACCGCCTGCATGCCGTCGACGAGCTGGAAGAGACCGGCAACGACGATGAGCGGACCGGCGTAAGCCAGCACCTGCGGCGCTTCCGGCGAACTGACGTCCAGGAACAAGCTGCCGAGGAATTCGGGCATGATGGCAAAAAGCACGCCACCGATACCGGAGATCGCCGCCGCGATGATCAGTACCGCGATCGAGGCGCGAACCAGAGCGGAATGGTCCCCCTGCCCGTGCGCAATGCCGACGCGGACAGTTGCGGCCTGCGAGAGGCCGAGTGGGATCATGAAGGCAATCGACGCCCATTGGAGCGCAATGCCATGTGCCGCAAGCTCGATCGTGCCGATGTAACCCATCAGCAGCGAGGCAACTGTAAAGAGGCTGACTTCCGCAAGAATAGTCACGCTGATCGGCAGACCGAGACGAACGACGTCCCAAAGCGCGTGCCAATCAGGCCGCCAGAAACGCACCAGGATCTCGTAACGCCGCGTCTCCTCCCTCATCTGCACATAGGCGAGGATGAAGAAAAAGCCCGCAGTCTGCACTGCGACCGAGACGATCGCAGCGCCCTGAAGGCCCATTGCCGGAAAGCCGAAATGACCGAGGACGAGGGCGTAGGCGAAGATCGCGTTCATCACCAGCATGGCGATGGTGACATTGAGGACGACGGCAGCCTTGCCGATCGCGCTGACGAGCGCGCGCACAACATTGTAAAGCAGCCCCGGCAGCACGCCGAAATGGCCGATCAGGATATAGCCGTGCGCAAGCTTTGCCACTTCCGGCTTCTGGCCAGCGGCGAGCAATATCTCCTCGGCATAGAAGAAGGCCGGCTGCATGACGAGCCAATAGACGGTGACCATCCAAAGGCCCATGCGCATCGAGCGACGAACGGTGACGACATCGCCCCGGCCGTAAGCCTGCGCGACCATCGGGATAACCGCGATGGCAAAGCCCGAACCGAAAATCAGGATCGTGAACAGAAACTGCGCCGACAGCACCATGGCAGCCAGGTTCTCGGCGCCGAGGCGGCCGACGATCATCACGTCCGTCGTGTTGATGCCAAGCTGGGCAAGCTGGGCGCCGATGAACGGAATGCCGAGCGCTAGCGTAGCGCGGAAATGCGCACCCCAGTGATTGTCGGTTTGCGGCGCAAGCCTGTGCACGTCGATCGGCGCGTCCATCAGAGCCATTCCTGTTTGGTTGAATCACTTCGGGCCGCATTTCGCGGCAAAGTAATACCGGGCCTTAGATCAAAGGCCCGCAAAGAGCCACCCTAAAAGGGGCAGATGATGAAAAATTCATCACATCATCACGAATTCTGATAGCTCATTGCGCCGGCGCCTCCAAGGCTTCCGAAGGTTTCGGTGTCCGGACCTTCGCGAGGAACACCAGGGCCGCCGACAGAATAAAGAAGGCGGCGAGCAGGTAGGGAGCACCGGCAAAGGTCACCGGAGCATCCGGCCCGGTGAAATAGCCGAACATCTGCGTGAAGATCAGCGGGCCGGCGATCGTCGTAATGCTGCTGAGGCTGGTCAGCGCTCCCTGCAATTCGCCCTGCGCGGATGGCGGCACCTTGCCGGCGGCGATGCTGCGAAGCGGCGGATCGGCGACGTTTTCCATCACGGTCAGAATAATGACCGTGTAGACGACCCAGCCCTCCCAGGCGAAAGCATAACCCGTCAGACCGACGGCAGAGAAACAAAGGCCGACGATGGCGGTCTTCCACTCACCGAGCACCGGCACGATCTTTGGCAGCACAAGCCCCATGACGATCGCAGCGCCGATGCCGTAGATGCCGAGCGAAAGGCCGATCTGGCCTTCGCTCCAGCCGTAGCGATAGGTCGAGACGAAGGACCAGACGGACGGATAAACGGCGTGTGCCAGCCAGAAGAGGAACATGACGGCGCCGACCCAACCAATGCCGGGATAATTGCGCATCTGCTTCAACGCGCCCAGCGGATTGGCTCGCTTCCATTCGAAAGTGCGCCGATGCTTGGCGTCCAGCGTTTCCGGCAACAGGAAATAGGCCGCAGCGAAATTGAGGAAGGAAAGCGCCGCTGCGCCGAAGAATGGAACACGCGGGCCGAATTCGCCGAGTAAACCGCCAATGACCGGACCAATGGTGAAGCCGACGCCGAAGGCGATGCCGATCAGGCCGAAATTCTTTGCGCGGTTCCCGTCATTGCTGATGTCGGCGATATAGGCAGAACACGTCGCATAGCTGCCGCCGCTGAAGCCTGCGAGCGCCCGGCCGACAAAAAGCATCCAGAAGCTGGTGGCGACCGCGCAGATCAGATTGTCGATCGCGAAGGTCAACACGGAGAGAAGCAAGATCGGACGGCGGCCGAAACGGTCACTGAGATTGCCAAGCAGCGGCGAGAACAAAAACAGCATGCCGGCGTAGACGACCAGCAGCCAGCCGCCGTCGAGTGCGGCATCGCTAATGGTTCCGCCGGTAAGTTCCTCAAGATAGGCGGGCAGCACCGGCATGATGATCGCAATGCCGATCACGTCCAAAAACAGGATCAGGAAAACGAGGAAGAGGCCGCGGCGAACGAATTTGGGATCAAGCATGGAACATCTCTCAACAGCGGATTGCTTTCTGGAAAGACGATCTCGTCGCCGGGGTTGTTACATAGCTCAACGAGAAAAATGAAACAATACGTGAACATTTCAAAGTTTTTGATCAAGCCGCCAGTGAAATTGATCGGCGGGCGGAACAAACGGGGACTCTAAGCGGGCCGCCGCTACTCCTTCACGAAATCGACGAAGGCGCGCAGTGCAGGCGGCATGTGCCTGTGGCTGGCATAATTGAGGAAGGTCCGGAGAATTCGGTGACTCACTCCTGAAGGATCGGGCAGATCGGCGCGAGTTCGCTACCTGCAATGGTTGGAGCGAGCCCTTCCTCGAAGGAACCGATGAGACCGGCGAACGCAGAACCACCTCCATCTCGATGACGTTGGCCACCAGCGGCCCGGACGGCGAGATCACCAGCGTTTCGCCGTCGCTCTCGAACTCCCAGTCGAGACGTGCGCCGCTTTGACCGAGTGCCGAAACAATCGCCAAGCGCCGACACGAGGCGCTCCTGGCCTTTCGCCTGCTTGGGTCGGCGTCATGCTGCGGGTCGTGGCGGTTGAGGAAACGCACGCCGAGCCGCTGTTCGAGCTACGGAGAGATGCGCTAAGCGAAGATGGCGACACACCGCGTTTGCGGGCTGCCGTGCGAAAGTTCCGTTCCCTTGCAATGGCGGCAAAGGCAGCCAGATCACTGAGAGGCAAAGTCATCCATTGTGCGTAGCTCCGTACAGGTTGGTCGATATTATACGGGTTATCGCACAAATTCAGGCCGGGTACAACACGTCTGAGGATGCCGCTAGGTTATCGAAAAAAGGGAAAAAGAGATGCACACCTATCGTTTGGCAAAGACCGGGCCCGAAGTTTCCGCCATCGGCCTCGGTTGCATGGGTATGTCGGGCATGTATGGCCCTTCGGATCGCGAAGAGGGCATCGCCACCATCCATGCCGCGCTGGATGCCGGCGTCAACCTGCTGGATACGGGAGATTTCTACGGCATGGGCCATAACGAGATGCTGATCGGCGAAGCGCTGAAGGGCCGCAAACGCGAGAATGTCGTGATCAGCGTCAAGACCGGAGCGCTCCGCGATCCGCAGGGCACGTGGCTCGGCTACGATTGCCGGCCGGCGGCGCTCAAGAACTTCGTCGCCTACTCGCTGCAGCGTCTCGGTGTCGACTACATCGACATCTACCGCCCTGCCCGCCTCGACCCGAACGTGCCGATCGAAGAGACCGTCGGCGCGATCGCCGACATGATCAAGGCCGGTTATGTCCGGCATGTCGGCCTTTCCGAAGTCGGCGCCGACACGATCCGCAGGGCGGCGGCCGTTCATCCGATCGTCGATGTTCAGATCGAATATTCACTGATTTCCCGCGGCATCGAAGATGCAATTCTGCCCACCTGCCGCGAACTCGGCATCTCGATCACCGCTTACGGCGTGCTCTCGCGCGGCTTGATCAGCGGCCACTGGCAGAAGGGCCAGGAATCGGGCAAAGGCGATTTTCGCGGCTACAGCCCCCGTTTCCAGGAAGGTAATGTCGACCAGAATCTGGCGCTCGTCGAAGAACTCCGCAAGATCGCCGAGGCAAAGCGGGTTTCAGTCGCCCAGATCGCAATCGCCTGGGTTGCCGCACAGGGCAAGGACATTATCCCGCTCGTCGGCGCCCGCCGCCGCGACCGGCTGACGGAAGCGCTCGGCTCAAGAGCCGTCGAGCTTTCTGCAGATGATATGGGCACCATCGAACGCGCCGTGCCGAAGGATGCGGCGGCAGGTGCGCGCTACCCGGATGCGCAATTGCAGCATATGGACAGCGAAAAATAGGGCCATAAGCTCCTGCTGGCAGCGCCCTCCCCAGCCCCCTCCCTGTCAAAATGAGGAGAGGGTGAGCAAAAGATGCTTGCTCAAACCGGGCCGGAGAACGTATCGCAGGCGGCGAGCTGGCCGCTGTCGAAGCCTCGCTTGAACCAGCGCATGCGCTGGTCCGACGTGCCGTGATTGAAGCTTTCCGGCACGACATAGCCCTGGCTGCGCTTCTGCAGCGTGTCGTCGCCGATCTGCTGAGCGGCGTTCAGCGCCTCTTCAAGGTCTCCGGCATCGAGCATGCCTTTCTGCTCGGTATATTTCCCCCAGATGCCTGCAAAGCAATCGGCCTGCAGCTCGACACGCACCGACATCTTGTTGGCCTCGGCTTCGCTCATGCGCTGGCGCGCCTCGTTGAACTTCGGCAGGATGCCGAGCAGGTTCTGGACGTGGTGGCCGACTTCATGGGCGACGACGTAGGCTTCGGCGAAGTCGCCGGAGGCGCCAAATTTTCTCTCGAGCTCCTGGAAGAACGCGGTGTCGAGATAGACCTTGTGATCGCCGGGGCAATAGAACGGTCCGCTGGCGGCGGATGCGAAACCGCAGGCCGATCGCGTAGCCTCCGCAAAGAGCACCAGTGTTGGCTCCTCATAATCCCTGCCCTGAGCCTGGAAGATGCCCTGCCAGGTGTCCTCGGTTTCGGCCAGCACGGTACGCATGAATGCGGTCATCTCGTCATCGGCGGGCGTGCTAGTGCCTTCCGATTGGCTCTGCTCGTAGCCGGAGCCGCCCGTCATGCCGCCATCCAACACCTGCATCAGGTCGATGCCCATCGCCTTGAAGATCAGATAGATGACAACGAGGAAGATGATCGTGCCGATCGAAAGCCCGCCGCCCCTGCGTCCCACACCGCCGCCGGTTGGAAAGCTGAAGCCGCCGTTGCGGCCGAACGGATTACGGCCGAACCCGCCACCTGTCGCATCACCGCGGCGATCCTCGACATTGTCCGACTGGCGGCGCCCCTTCCATTCCATCTGAACTCTCCCCTGGCGATGCGCAGGCATGCGCTCTAAGGCAATTATATATCCGGCGAGGGCGTGAAGGCCAGCAGGTTTCAGGCAAAGGGCTTTAGACGCGGACAAAGCGCAAGAATGGCACCGATCGTCGCGAGCACAATGCCGGCCATGGCAAAAGCCGTATCGTTCCGGCTGAAGATCATTTCATTCATGATCCGCCCCGGCACCAGAGTGAACAGACCGGTGCAAGATCGCTACGCCGAAGACGTGGCGCCTCGGCCGCGAACTCGTGTTCCTTGCGCTTTACCGATGCGCTGAAGGAGACGGATGCCACGGCCGATGCCCCTTGTCGAGCGCTTGAAGCGGGACAACGGAAGCTCCTTATCCTGACGCGCGAGGCCTTCGAAATCAGATCAGCCGTGGCTATGCGGCTGAGGTGCGGCGTCGCTTCGGATGAAGAAAATGCACCAAATGCTTGACGTGACTCCCGCTTTCGCCCTCACTGAAGGAGAGGATGCGGGAGGACATGATGAAAGCTGTACGCCTGGAAGCGACGGGGCGGCTTGCCGTGAGCCGAATGGAAAAGCCGGTGCCAGGCCCTGGCGAAATGCTGGTGAAGGTCGAAGCGTGCGGCATCTGCGGCACTGACCGCCATCTCTTCTTGGGTGAATTTCCGTCGAAGCCACCGGTGATACTCGGGCACGAATTTGTCGGCATCATCGAAACCGTTGGGCAAGGCGTGACCGCCTTTCGCCCCGGCATGCGGGTGACCGGCGACCCGAACATCGCCTGCGGACGCTGCCCGGAGTGCCAGCGCGGACGTGTCAATCTCTGCCGGAACCTGCAGGCGATCGGCATTCATCGGGATGGCGGTTTTGCCGAATATGTCTGCATGCCGGAGCAACAGGCGTTCGAACTGCCTCAGTCGCTGGCGCCGCTGCATGGCGCCTTTTGTGAACCCCTCGCCTGCTGTCTGCACGGCGTCGATCTGGCAAAGATCAGGGCCGGCGCATCCGTGGCCGTGCTCGGCGGTGGCGTGATCGGACTGCTGGTCGTGCAGCTTGCGCGGCTCGCCGGTGCAACGCGCGTCGTGCTGGTGACGCGCAACGCCGATAAACGGCGGCTTGCCGAAGACCTTGGCGCGACGGCAACGGCCGACCCCTCATCAGGCGACGTCGCCGATCTGGTGACGGCTGACCACGGCCTTCTGCCGGGCGGTGCCGATGTGGTGATCGAATGCGCCGGCGTTGCGGAGACCATGGAACAGGCTCCTCTCCTCGCCCGCCGCGGCGGCACCGTCGTGATCCTCGGTGTCATGCCGCAAGGCGCCAGGATTTCCATGCAGCCCTTCGATCTGCTGTTTCGCGAGATCAAGCTGGTGAACTCGTTTCTGAACCCCTTCACCCACGGCCGCGCTGCGGACCTGATCGCCTCGGGCGTCATCAAGGTCGAGCCTCTCATCTCCCGCCGGATCGGGCTTGATGACGCGCCGGAAGCGATCGCCAATCCGGCACGCAACGGCGAGATACGCGTCATTGTGGTACCCGGCCCGTAAACGGCATTTCAGGAGTTTTCGGATTCCTGTCGATTCCGCGATTTATGGGGTTCCGTTTGCAAATACATTTGCCTATAAGCCGCTTCTAGCCTGAAAAGACCCCTCGTGCGCGACCGACCCGGTGCCTCCCACCCTGGCCGGCTTTTTGCGCAGCTAGAAACGGATATCGTCCATGCCGAAGCGCCAAGACATCAAATCGATCCTCATCATCGGCGCGGGACCGATCGTCATTGGCCAGGCTTGCGAATTCGACTATTCCGGCACCCAGGCCTGCAAGGCGCTGAAGGAGGAAGGCTACAGGGTCATCCTTGTCAACTCCAACCCGGCGACAATCATGACCGACCCGGGTCTTGCGGACGCGACCTATGTCGAGCCGATCACCCCGGAAGTCGTCGCCAAGATCATCGCCAAGGAGCGGCCGGATGCGCTGCTGCCGACCATGGGCGGCCAGACGGCGCTGAACACGGCTCTTTCGCTAAAGCGCATGGGTGTGCTCGACCGATACAATGTCGAGATGATCGGCGCCAAGCCGGCGGCGATCGACATGGCGGAAGACCGCGCCCTCTTCCGTGAAGCCATGGCCCGCATCGGGCTGGAAACGCCGCGCTCGATGCTGGCGAACGCCACAGACATCAAGGACGCCGACCGCAAGATGCACGAGGCCGAGCGCACAAAGCTGCGCGAAAGCCTCTCCGGCGCCGCGCTCGACACTGCGCTGGACGATCTGGAAAACCAGTGGAACCTGGGCGAGAGCGACCGCAAGCAGCGCTATTTGAACCACGCAATGGCGATCGCCGCTCAGGCACTCGATGACGTCGGCCTGCCGGCCATCATCCGCCCGTCCTTCACCCTCGGCGGCACCGGCGGCGGCATTGCCTACAACCGTTCGGAATTTTTCGACATCGTCGGCGGCGGCCTCGATGCTTCGCCCACGACCGAAGTGCTGATCGAGGAGTCGGTCCTCGGCTGGAAGGAATATGAAATGGAAGTCGTCCGCGACAAGGCGGACAATTGCATCATCATCTGCTCGATCGAAAACATTGATCCGATGGGCGTCCACACCGGCGACTCGATCACCGTCGCTCCGGCGCTGACGCTGACCGACAAGGAATATCAGATCATGCGCAACGCCTCGATTGCGGTGCTGCGCGAGATCGGCGTCGAGACTGGCGGCTCAAACGTCCAGTTCGCCGTCAATCCGAAGGACGGCCGCCTCGTGGTCATCGAGATGAACCCGCGCGTTTCGCGCTCTTCGGCGCTCGCCTCCAAGGCAACCGGTTTCCCGATCGCCAAGGTCGCGGCGAAACTCGCGATCGGCTACACGCTGGACGAACTGGAAAACGACATCACCGGTGGCGCCACACCCGCCTCCTTCGAACCGTCGATCGATTATGTCGTCACCAAGATTCCGCGCTTTGCCTTCGAGAAGTTCCCGGGCGCCTCGCCGATCTTGACGACGGCGATGAAGTCCGTCGGCGAAGTCATGGCGATCGGCCGTACCTTCGCCGAATCGCTGCAGAAGGCGCTCCGCGGCCTCGAAACGGGCCTGACTGGCCTTGATGAAATCGAAATTCCAGACGTCGAGGAAGGCGAGTCCAGCCAGAACGCCATCCGTGCCGCGATCGGCACGCCGACGCCCGATCGCCTGCGTATGGTTGCCCAGGCGCTGCGCCAGGGCATGAGCGAGGCCGAGGTTCACGAGGGCTCCAAGATCGACCCGTGGTTCATCGCCCAGTTCAAGGCAATCGTCGACATGGAGGCCCGTATCCGCGAGCATGGCCTACCGAGCGACGCCGTAAACCTGCGCATGCTGAAGGCCATGGGCTTTTCGGACGCGCGCCTCGCGACGCTGACGAACAAGCGTCCGAAAGAAGTGGCGGAACTTCGCAACAGCCTGAATGTCCGCCCGGTTTTCAAGCGCATCGACACCTGCGCGGCCGAATTCGCCTCGCCGACTGCCTATATGTATTCGACTTACGAAACGCCCTTCGTCGGCGCCGCCCGCTCCGAGGCGCAGGTCTCCGACCGCAAGAAGGTCGTCATCCTCGGCGGCGGTCCGAACCGAATCGGCCAGGGTATCGAGTTCGATTACTGTTGCTGCCACGCCGCCTTCGCATTGAAGGATGCCGGCTACGAAGCGATCATGATCAACTGCAACCCGGAAACGGTCTCGACCGACTACGACACCTCCGACCGCCTCTATTTCGAGCCCCTAACGGCCGAAGACGTGATCGAAATCCTGCGCGCCGAGCAGGAAAAGGGTGAGGTCGTCGGCGTCATCGTCCAGTTCGGCGGTCAGACGCCGCTGAAGCTTGCCGAAGCGCTGGAAAAGAACGGCATCCCGATCCTCGGCACCGCGCCGGATGCGATCGACCTTGCCGAAGACCGCGACCGCTTCCAGAAGCTCCTGATGAAGCTCGACCTCAACCAGCCGAACAACGGCATTGCCTATTCCGTCGAGCAGGCCCGCCTCGTCGCCGCCGAAATCGGCTTCCCGCTGGTGGTACGCCCCTCCTACGTTCTCGGCGGCCGCGCCATGCAGATCATCCACTCGGAATCGATGCTGCAGACCTATCTGCTCGACACCGTTCCGGAACTGGTTCCGGAAGACATCAAGCAGCGCTATCCGAACGACAAGACCGGCCAGATCAACACGCTGCTCGGCAAGAACCCGCTGCTTTTCGACAGCTACCTGACGAACGCCATCGAGGTCGACGTCGACTGCCTCTCCGACGGCGATGACGTCTACGTCGCGGGCATCATGGAGCACATCGAAGAGGCCGGCATCCATTCCGGCGACTCGGCCTGCTCGTTGCCGCCGCGCTCGCTGTCGGGGGACTTGCTCGACGAGCTCGAGCGCCAGGCAAAGGCCATGGCCAAGGCGCTGAATGTCGGCGGTCTGATGAACGTGCAGTTCGCTATCAAGGACAGCACCGTCTACGTACTCGAAGTCAATCCGCGCGCCTCGCGCACCGTGCCATTCGTGGCAAAGACCATCGGCGCGCCGATTGCCAAGATCGCCGCCCGCGTCATGGCCGGCGAGAAGCTGGATGCGGCCTTCGCCGCCTACGGCCAAAAGCCCGATCCGCGCGCCCTGAAGCACATCGCCGTCAAGGAGGCCGTCTTCCCCTTCGCGCGCTTCCCGGGCGTCGATACGCTGCTTGGGCCTGAAATGCGCTCGACCGGGGAGGTCATCGGCCTCGACACCGATTTCGCCCTTGCCTTCGCCAAGTCGCAGCTCGGCGCCGGCGTTGAACTGCCGCGTGACGGGACGGTCTTCGTCTCTGTTCGCGACCACGACAAGCCGCGCGTGCTGCCTGCGATCCGTGTTCTTGTAGGCGAAGGTTTCAAGGTACTCGCCACCGGCGGCACGCAACGCTTCTTGGCTGAAAACGGCATCCAAGCGACGAAGATCAACAAGGTGCTCGAAGGCCGTCCGCACATCGAGGATGCGATCCGCAACCGCCAGGTCCAACTTGTCATCAACACGACGGACGGCAACAAGGCGATCTCCGATTCGAAGTCGCTCCGCCGCGCGACACTGATGCAGAAGGTGCCGTATTACACGACCATGGCCGGGGCCGAAGCAGCCGCCCAGGCGATCAAGGCGCTGAAGGCCGGCAACCTCGAGGTTCGCCCGCTGCAGAGCTATTTCTGAGCATTAGACGACCGGAAGTTGCCGTAAAACCTCCCGGATGTTACCGTTGCGGCGGTACATCCGGAGCGGTTGATTGGCAAAGAACATCGTCATTCTGTTCGATGGCACATCGAACGAGATTTCGGCCGACCGGACCAATATTGTCAGACTGTTCGGCACCTTGAAACGCTCGGATGAGCAGATCGTCTACTACGATCCAGGCGTCGGCACGTTCGGCGCGGCCAATGCCTGGTCGAGACTGCTTCGCAAATCCTATGAGGTTTTCGGGCTCGCGACGGGCTGGGGCCTCGACCAGAACGTCAAGGAAGCCTACCGCTTCCTGGTCGAAAACTACGATCGCGGCCCGCCCGACGCCGCTCGGCGGCATTCCGACCGCGACCGCATCTACATCTTCGGCTTCAGCCGTGGCGCCTATTCGGCGCGGGTGCTAGCGGGTTTCATCCATGCCTTCGGTCTTACAAGCCGGCATCATCTCAACCTGCTCGATTATGCCTACAGGACCTACAAGGGAATTTCCGCGCACGAAGAGAAAGCCGGCGGCGCTGCAGAGAATGGTGGCGAGGATCCGTCCTCTGCTTTCGCCGCCATGCGTCTCTACGAACGCATGCTCAGAAACGACCGCCCGCCGATCAAGCTGCTTGGTCTTTTCGATACGGTGACCTCAGTGATCGAAACGGGGAAATGGTTTCCGCAGTTCAAGACCCATCCTTTCACCCGCAAGAACCCGAGCGTCGAATGGGTACGGCACGCAGTCGCCATAGATGAACGGCGGACCATGTTCCAGCCAGAGCTCTGGGAGCGGGACCAGGAATATTGGGGCCGCCCGTTCCGGCCGAGGGCACCGGTGGCGAAGCAGAATTTCCGGGAAGTATGGTTCACCGGCGTCCACGGCGATATCGGCGGCGGCTATCCGGAAGCGCAAAGCGGGGCAGTCAAGATTCCCCTCGCCTGGATGATCCAGGAAACGCAGCCGGCCGGGCTCCTCTACCGCACCCGCATCGTCAACGACATCGTGCTCGGAAAAGGCGGGAAGAGGTATGTGCCGCTGGACGCCACTGCTCCATTCCATGATTCCATGACCGCCGGATGGAAAATCCTCGAATACATTCCGCGGCGCGTGCCGGAAAATTCCTGGCGCAAGCACGGCAACCGCAATGCGATCTATTTCCCGTTGAGCGACCTGCGCTTCATTCGGGACGATGCGCTGATCCATATCTCGGTCAAGGAACGGATGAATGCCAGCCCCTACAATCCGCCGAATCTGCCTGCAGATCCTGACTTCGTTTCTTAACGGCTTGAATCACTCTCTGCGATCAGTTGTCCAAGCGCTTGATCCGACTCACATCTTCACCAACGCGATCGGCGTGCTGCAAGGAGACAGTTAGCCGGGCGCGCCACATTACGAATTTTATGGAAATCGGCGGCAACGATCTGCTATAAGCGGGCGATTAGGATTATTGCACGGTTCCGAAGTCCCCTTCGGGACCTGTTTTCTTTTGTGTCGCTGCCTGACTATAGGACACGAAGATCAAAGGACAGGAAAATGGTTGATAAGGTTCCGATGACACAGGGTGGTTTCGTCAAGCTGCAGGAAGAGCTGCGCTGGCGTCAGCAGGAGGAGCGCCCGCGCATCATCGAAGCGATCGCCGAAGCCCGTTCCCATGGCGATCTTTCCGAAAACGCCGAATATCACGCAGCCAAGGAAGCGCAGAGCCACAACGAGGGCCGCATCAGCGAGCTCGAAGACCTGACGGCGCGCGCCGAAGTGATCGACCTTGCGAAGATGTCCGGCGACAAGATCAAGTTCGGCGCCAAGGTCAAACTCGTCGACGAGGACACCGAGGAAGAAAAGACCTACCAGATCGTCGGCGATCAGGAAGCCGACGTAAAAGCCGGCCGCATTTCCATCTCCTCCCCGATCGCCCGCGCGCTGATCGGCAAGGTAGTCGGCGATTCCATCGAGGTCATCGCACCGGGCGGCTCGAAAGCCTACGAAGTCCTGTCGATCTCCTGGGGTTGATTGCCTGTGGCGGAAACGGTCGAGCCGGCCGCGATCGATATTGCTGACGTCGAAATCATCGCACCGAACTTCAAACAGCGCCTGTCCGGCGTCACGTCGACGATCGTTCAGCTGATCCCCCTCCAGGTCAGACTCGGCATCAAGATTGCGACGCTCGGCCCCGGCTTACCGAAAGACCTACCGAAGCTGACGTGGAGACAGCTTCTTGGCGCATGGCGTCCGTCAGCCGGACGCCGGCAGCGCGTATGGCATGCACGCCGCAACAACGAGATGGCCGCTGGTATCGTGCTGCGGCACGTGTTGCGCATGCCGCTGAAGCTGCTTTTTACGTCGGCCGCCCAGCGCCGCCATACCGCCTACACGCGCTGGCTTATCCGCCGGATGGACGCGGTCGTCGCGACCAATGCCCGATCCGGTTCTTTCCTCCAGGTGCCGCATACTGTGATCCGCCACGGCGTCGATCTGGAACTTTTCCATCCACCCCAGACCGCCGAGGACACCATAGAGGCCACCGGCCTGCCCGGCAGGTATCTCGTCGGCTGCTTCGGCCGCATCCGGCATCAGAAAGGCACCGACCTTTTCGTTCGGTCGATGATCGATCTGCTGCCGCAACATCCGGATTGGACGGCGGTGATCTCCGGCCGGGTAACGGCAGAGCATGGAGCTTTCGCCGACAAGCTGAAGGCCGATATCGCCGCCGCCGGCCTTGCCGATCGGATCGTCTTTCTGGGCGAAGTGCCAGACATCAAGGTCTGGTATCGCCGCCTAACCCTATATGTTGCCCCTTCCCGAAATGAAGGTTTCGGGCTGACGCCTCTCGAAGCTATGGCCTCGAAGACTGCGGTTGTGGCATCGGACGCCGGAGCCTATGCCGAAATGATCGAGGACGGGACGAACGGAAGCGTCGTTCCGGCCGGCGATGGCGAAGCTCTCACGAAGGCAATCGCCCCCTATCTCGCCGATCCACAAAGGACGCTCGCCCGTGGCGAGATTGCGCTCGCGCATGTGCGGGCGAATTTTGCGCTGGAAGGCGAAGCGAGGGCGTTGAAGGCCGTCTATGAGGATCTTCTACGGCAGTAGCGGTCAATTCTATCGATTACGGCTTGCGCTTGAAACGTTCGAGATAGGCACTGGCGACCGCATCTTCCGAGAACCGCTTATCAGCGTCGCGTTGCCGCCCGCCGCCAGCTTGGCGGCGAGGACAGGATCATTGAATCAGCCGCTCGATCGCCTTCGCGAAACCATCGACATCGCCGATTTCGGCAAAGAGACCGTTCGCGCAGCTCGGCCCCTCCGATCGGCTCGAGACCACCGGCTGTGCTGCGCCCAGCTTCGAGGATAGCCTTGCCGAGCAGCTCATGGTTCGACAGGCATCACGAAGATGTCGACGTCGGCCGCGAAAGCCGCGCATCCTTCTGCCAGCCAAGGAAGCGGACACGATCGACAATGCCGAGATCGGCCGCAACCTTCTCGACATTCTTTCGCTCCTCGCCGTCCACGCCCGGCAGCTTGGCAATGGCAGGCGTCAGCAAAGCGAACTCCTTGCGCGGAACAAAGCGACCCATGGACATGACGACAGGTGCATCTTCCGGTGTCTTCAGCGCGGGCCCGATCGACCGGCGCGAGGCGCTCCCGTATTCGTGAAATTGGAAGTGACCTCGACGCCGCGCGTCCAGCCCAGTTCCTCTCTCGACAATCGGAGATACCGCGCGCCAGTATGTCTAAATATCTACCAGAGAGACATCCTTTACCTGTCGGATGGTCAACATCGTCCGCACGGTATCCACATTCTCCGTGGCCGTGAGCTCTTCGATCACGAAATCCTGAAAGCCCGCGAGGTTCTCAGCGACGCACTGCAAGAGAAAATCGGATTCGCCCGACACCATCCAGGCCTCTCGCACGAGCGGCCAATTGGCTGTCTGCTTCGCAAATGCCTTCAGATTGGCATCCGACTGGTGTTTCAGGCCGACCATACAGAAGGCCACCAGATCATAACCGAGCGCCGGCGCATTCAAAAGCGCCCGATAGCCACGGATGAAGCCGGATTCTTCCAGCTTACGCACCCGCCTGAGACACGGCGGCGCCGATATACCGACCCGCTCGGCAAGTTCGACATTCGTCATCCGGCCATCATTCTGGAGCTCGCGCAGAATCTTCATATCTATTGCATCAAGTTCGACGCGCATCACCATGGTAGAGCTTCCTGTTTCTTTTCGATCGGCCGTTTGCAGGCCGCTTCCTATTATTGCCCGCGACAACTTCAAACGCCGCGCTTCGCTGCCAAAGTATATTCAGTTGAGGTTCGAACTTGCCCTTGACGAGGGCATGCACGCCTGTGATGAAGCCTTGGATAGGTGCAAACCACACAGTATCTTAGCACCCGCGCCAATCCATACATCGTCCTAGTTAAGCGTCTACCGAACCGCCTTGCTTTATAATCGTGTTGCTGCCGAGATGCAGTGACCTCGGCAACAGCAAGCCTCTAGCGAGGCAATAGCGCGAAAGCGGCCCTATATGCACCTCGATCCTTAAGGCTTCTTCATCTGATCCGATGCCCAAATCTGGGATGTTGAGCCGCGCTCGACTGATTGGCCGGGAGAAGAATAGGTCAGAGATCCATCGTAGACAAAATCGATACCGCCTTTCGTCAGACACTGTTTTCAATATCTCTTGGTACTCGCTCGCGGATCCTTCAACGGAAATGGTGATCGGCGCTTGCCCATTGCTGGCTCTCTGTTGTAGCGGTGTCGATGAAATGGTCGATAACAGCATCAGCCAGCGAAAACGAGGGCGTCGGGGTCGAACCAACAAAAACATCTGCGGATAGCCCATGATAATAACGCAAGCACTTGTGCGTATTCCATGCTGTCCCCTTGAAAGGTAGCTTGGTTCATCCCTAGACTATACAAAAGCGTTTATTACGATATCTCGCACGGCTTCGACAGGATGCCTGCCACCAAAGGATCCGGACCATGACTGCCCGACACACTAAAGTTCTCATCATCGGCTCCGGTCCCGCGGGCTATACGGCCGCAGTCTATGCGGCACGCGCAATGCTGAAGCCGGTGCTGATCGCCGGGATGGAGCAAGGCGGGCAGTTGATGATCACGACGGACGTCGAGAACTATCCGGGCTTTGCCGATCCGATCCAGGGCCCGTGGCTGATGGACCAGATGCTGCAGCAGGCCAAGCATGTCGGCGCAGAGATCGTCAGCGACATCGTCACCGAGGTCGAGATGAACCAGCGGCCCTTCGTAGCCCGCACCGACAGCGGCCAGGTCTGGACCGCCGATACACTGATCATCGCGACCGGCGCCAAGGCAAAATGGCTCGGCATCGAAAGCGAACAGCATTTCCAGGGCTTTGGCATTTCAGCCTGCGCCACCTGCGATGGCTTCTTCTATCGCAACAAGGACGTCATCGTCGTTGGCGGCGGCAACAGCGCCGTCGAGGAAGCCCTTTATCTTTCCAACATCGCGAAGTCGGTGACGGTCGTGCATCGCCGCGATGCGTTCCGCGCCGAAAAGATCCTGCAGGAGCGCCTCTTCTCGAAGGAGAATGTGACGGTTCTCTGGAACACCGAAGTCGCCGAAATCACCGGCACGCCGGCGAAACCGCCGATGCCGCCTTCCGTTACCGGCGCGCGCTTGCGCGATACCCGCACCGGCGCCATCAGCGACGTTTCGGTCGATGGCGTCTTCGTGGCGATCGGCCATGCGCCGGCAACCGAACTTTTCAAGGGCAAGCTCAAGCTCAAGGACAACGGCTATCTCTGGACCGCTCCGGATTCGACTGCAACCAGCATAGAGGGTATCTATGCTGCGGGTGACGTGACGGACGATACCTTCCGGCAGGCGGTCACCGCCGCCGGCCTGGGATGCATGGCCGCCCTCGAAGCCGAGCGTTATCTCACGGGCCACATGCCCGTCGCCGTGGCCGCGGAGTAAGATCGGCTATGAGGGGTGGGGGGATGCCATTGGATTGGGACAAGCTGCGTATTTTTCACGCGGCTGCCGAGGCCGGATCGTTCACGCATGCGGCCGACAAGCTGCATCTCTCCCAATCCGCGATCAGCCGCCAGGTGAGCGCGCTGGAGCAGGACGTCGGCACCAAACTCTTCCACCGCCATGCCCGCGGCCTGATTCTGACGGAACAGGGCGAACTGCTCTATCGCACCGCCCATGATGTGCTGCTGAAGCTCGAGACGGTGAAGATGCAGCTCACGGAAACGACGGAAACGCCCAGCGGCAAGCTGCGGGTGACCACCACCGTCGGCCTCGGACAGGGCTGGCTGACGGACAAGATCCAGGAGTTCATGCAGCTCTATCCGGACGTCCAGATCCAGCTCATTCTCGACAACGAGGAACTGGACGTGAACATGCGTCACGCAGATTGCGCCATCCGCCTGCGCCAACCGCAGCAGTCCGATCTCATTCAGCGCAAGCTCTTCACCGTGCATATGCACGTCTATGCCGCTCCCTCCTATATTAACCGCTACGGCGAGCCTCAGTCGGTCGAGGATCTGGACAATCACCGCATCATCACCTTCGGCGAGCCCGCCCCCAGCTATCTGCTGGACGTAAACTGGCTGGAGATTGCCGGCCGCTCTTCGGACAACAAGCGGATTCCGCATCTGCAGATCAACAGCCAGACCTCGATCAAGCGCGCCTGCCTGCTTGGCATCGGCGTCGCCTGCATGCCGGATTACATCGTCGGACGCGATCCGGGCCTCATCCAGCTAGCGATCAACGCCGACGTGCCCTCGTTCGACACCTATTTCTGCTATCCGGACGAAATCAAGAATGCCGCAAAGCTGAAGGCATTCCGCGATTTTATCGTCAGCAAGGCGAGAAACTGGAACTTCTGATTCCCGTTTTTGTTCACTAAAATGCAGACCATGCAACCAACGCATGACTGGCATGCACAAAAGAGGGTTGCCGTTTGCTCAATTAAACACCATATCGCACTCAGCTGATGCACACGGTGGCTTTTCCTCCCAGTTCCACCGCATTAGCTGTTCCCCTCTGGAGGTTTTTGACCTTCACACCTTAAAGGGCCCCGAACTTTCGGCGGCCCTCTTTTTTTGCCCAGAATCGCTGCATCGCAACATAATTTGTGCAGCGCATGGCAGGCATGCATAATAATGCATTGAAAGCTGCCCAAGAAAGCACCATATCGCACATAGCTGATGCACTTCGGTGGCTTCTCTCCCAGTGCCACCGCATTAGCTGTTCCCCTCTGGAGGTTTTTTGACCTTCACACCTTAAGGGCCCCGAGCTTTCGGTGGCCCTTTTTTTTGCTTAAAATTTAGGCGTTCATCAAAACCGAACAGCTCACGTGCTCGTGATTTGCATATCGAAAAACGACGATCCATATATCGAAAGAATTCGTTTTATAGTTCGGCACGAGACGATGGATAGAGATGAAGTCCTGAAAGCGCTTTCCCATCCGATGCGGGTGGAAATCCTCAATTGGCTGAAAGATCCGAAGGAGCACTTCTCCTCCCAGGAGCACCCTTTGGAAATGGGTGTCTGTGCCAGCCAGTTCGAGCGCTGCGGCCTTTCGCAATCGACCGTATCCGCTCATCTCGCAACATTGAGCCGCGCCGGCCTCGTCACGACCAGGCGCGTCGGCCAATGGGTTTTCTACAAGCGCAACGAAGAAACGATCGCTGCCTTCCTCAAGCAACTAAGCCAGGATCTGTGACAGCCTGATCGGCCTCGTCGCCACCGCACTTGCCTATCTCTCCGCCGGGTCGAGTTGCCCCGCCATGGCGGAGTGATCCTCCCGCCAGAACAGGAAAGGACTTCCATGAACAAGCTTCTCGAACCCGCGCAGATTGGCGACATTGCCGTCAGGAATCGCATCGTCATGGCACCGCTGACCCGCAACCGCTCGCCCGGCGCGATCCCGAACGATCTGAACGTCGAATATTATCGCCAGCGTGCCACAGCCGGTCTCATCATCACCGAGGCAACGGCCATCACACACCAGGGCCAAGGTTACGCCGACGTTCCCGGCCTCTACAAGAAGGAAGCCCTCGATGGCTGGAAGCGCGTGACGGATGCCGTGCATGCAGGCGGCGGCAAAATCGTCGTGCAGATGTGGCATGTCGGTCGCATATCGCACACCACGCTGCAGCCGAACGGCGGCAAACCTGTCTCCTCAACCAATAAAGTCGCGACGGCGAAGACCTATCTGGTCAACGCCGATGGCACCGGCAGCTTCGCGGAGACCTCCGAGCCGCGTGCGCTCGAGACGTCTGAAATTCCCGGCATCATCGAGGATTATCGCAAGGCAGCGCGCGCTGCGATCGACGCAGGCTTCGACGGCGTCGAAATCCACGGCGCAAACGGCTACCTGCTCGACCAATTCCTGCGCGATGGTATCAACGACCGCACCGACCAGTATGGCGGCTCGATCGAAAACCGCGCTCGCTTCACCTTCGAGGTGGTCGATGCCGTGACCCGGGAAATCGGTGCCGGCCGCACGGCGATCCGTATTTCGCCGGTCACACCCTCGGGCGAAAGCTATGATTCGGATCCGCAGGCGCTTTTCACCTATGTCGTCGAAGGCCTCGCCAGATATGACCTCGCCTATGTCCACGTTGTCGAGGGCCAGACGGGCGGCGAGCGCGACTACACGCAAGGGACAAATCCACCCTTCGACTACAAGGATCTGCGCCAGGCTTATGAAAAGGCGGGCGGGCATGCAAACTGGATGGTCAACAACGGCTACGACCGTCAGATGGCAATCGATGCCGTCGAAAGCGGCCGCGCCGACCTGGTCGCCTTCGGCAAGCCCTTCATCGCCAATCCGGATCTGGTCGAACGCCTGCAGAAGAACTTGCCGCTGAACACGCCGGACCAGGCCACCTTCTATGGCGGCGGGGCAAAGGGCTACATCGACTATCCACTGCTCGAAAAGGTCGCCTGACCTTCAGACGTGCCGGACGAAATCCCGCCTTGCGCGGGATTTCTTTTTCAACTCCTGCCGTTAGAATGCGGCCATGTTCGAATCCCATCTCGACCGCTGGTCGCTGGCGCCCGACGGCGAACCGATCATCACCCATTCCAGT
This sequence comes from Rhizobium sp. 007, assembly GCF_015353075.1. NCBI lineage: Bacteria > Pseudomonadati > Pseudomonadota > Alphaproteobacteria > Hyphomicrobiales > Rhizobiaceae > Rhizobium > Rhizobium sp. 007. The sequence goes on from NZ_CP064187.1 coordinate 2,253,545, forward strand.
CACCTCCTGCCCGTCCTTTGGAACGGCAAACCGGCAATGCTCAAGAAGTCTCGTGACGAGGCCGAAAGGGCCGGCGGTGCGTTGATGCACTGGTGGGACGGCGCCGGTGCCGCCAAGGTCTATGCTCATGATGACGAAGCTGTTCTGCTCGAACGGGCGACGGGCGGTCGCTCGCTGCTGAAGATGGCGATGGATGGCGAAGACGATGAGGCAAGCCGGATCATCTGCCGCACCGTCGAAAGACTGCACGCACCGCGGCAAAAGCCCCTGCCCGGCCTCATTCCGCTGCGCCGCTGGTTCCGGGAACTGGCGCCTGCAGCGAGAGCTTATGGCGGCATTCTTCCCGAATGCGGTGCTATCGCCGAGGCGCTGCTTTGCGATCCGCGCGATCCGGTCGTGCTGCACGGCGACATTCACCACAGCAACATTCTCGATTTCGAAGAAGACGGGTGGCTTGCGATCGACCCGAAGGGCCTGATCGGCGAACGCGGCTTCGACTATGCCAATACTTTCGCCAATGAAGACCTTCCGGCCATCAGCGTGCCGGGGCGCCTCCAGCGCCAGCTCCGGATCGTTTGTGCCGAAACCGGCATGGAGCCCAGACGCCTGCTGCAATGGATTGCTGCCTATTCCGGCCTGTCGGCGGCTTGGTTCCTCGGCGACAATATGAATACGTCGGCAGAGAGCCCGCTTGCCGTCGCGCGCATCGCTCTGGCGGAGTTGCGGCAAGCCTAGCGGCTTCCTTCAATAAAGGTCAGAGGATGGTTTCTTCATGCGGCAGATCGTGCCACGCGCAAGAGCCTGCGCTTGAATGCCGCGGAAAAGCGGCTTCATCAACATGGTCGTCGAACGGGCGCTCGGCTCAGGCACGCGGAGAGACATCGGCGGAACCGCCACCCTTCCATTTGGTATCGACGACTTCCGTCTCCGGCCGGTCGCCGCCTTCGGCATATTCCTCATGCCATTTGCCTTTCTCGTCCTGCCAGCTGATCTCGGCGGAATCGCCGCCGACCTGCTGTTCGGCCGCGACGATGCGGGCTGCCTCCAGCGCTTCGGCATGCGACGGGAATGCTTCGGAATAGACTTCTCCCAGCCGGTAGGCCCAGCCGCCGTCATGGGGAACGACCTCGTAAACCACCTTGATCATGCACCTCTCCTCTTTTCTCGTTACCCGATCTGTCGGCAATCAGCCGAAGGTCGCCGGACTGCATCCGGTTCCATCGCGCGCGGCAAGGCGAGAATTACGAGGCACGCCGCGATTGCTTCCGGCTGACCAATATCGGCAGTATTCCATTAAATGCACAAGACTGCAAATTCGCCCCGCAGTCGCACTGCCTGATGGGGAAGATCATCGGCTGTCGAAGAACCGAATCAGAATTTCAGGGCCGGCGGATAACCTGCCAGAGCGCAGTCGATCGTCACAAGCTGCAGTCCTTCGACTTGCCATTGGGCGAGCAGAAGGCGGTCGAAGGGATCGCCTCTGGCAGGGGATCATCGAAGTCGTCGGATGAACATCTCCGCCCTCGTCATCCCCCTTGTAGGCTTCGGCCGGATCAAGGCTCACCGCCGCGCGTCTTATGCGGGACGAGATCGAAGACCGGACGGTCGTTTCGCGTTACGACAATCGTGTTCCCTTCCTCGACCTCACGGGCAAGCTCAGTCTGGCCGTTCTCGGGATTGCGGATCGAGGTTTGCATCCGTCAAATGCACGCGCAGCCACACCGTCAACGATCGAATGAAAAGGGAAAGGCCCGCCATCGCTGACGGGCCTTTCTTCAATTCTGCCAACTGCCTTACTTGCAGGCGGCGCAGAAGCGCTGGATGCGCTTGCAGGCTTCCTCGAGCAGAGCTTCCGAGGTCGCATAGGAAATGCGGAAGTTCGGGCCGAGGCCGAAGGCCGAGCCGTGCACGACGGCGACGCCTTCACTTTCGAGCAGCTCAGAAACGAAATCTTCGTCGGTCTCGATGGCCTTGCCCGAAGGCGCGGTTTTGCCGATAAGGCCGGCGCAGGACGGGTAGACGTAGAAGGCACCCTCCGGTGACGGGCAGGTGATGCCTTTGGCCTGGTTCAGCATAGAAACCACCAGATCGCGGCGGCCTTCGAAGATCTTCTTGTTCGCCGGGATGAAATCCTGCGTCCCGTTCAGCGCCTCGACGGCGGCCCACTGGGCAATCGACGTCGCACCCGAGGTCTGCTGCCCCTGGACCATGTCCATCGCCTTGATGAGCTCAAGCGGGCCGGCCGCGTAGCCGATGCGCCAGCCGGTCATCGCATAGGCCTTGGAGACCCCGTTCATCGTCAGCGTGCGATCGTAGAGCTTCGGCTCGACTTCGACCGGCGTGACGAACTTGAAGTCGCCATAGGTCAGGTGCTCGTACATGTCGTCGGTCAGCACCCAGACATGCGGATGCTTGAGCAGCACGTCGGTCAGAGCCTTGAGTTCGGCATGCGTATAGGCGGCGCCTGACGGGTTCGACGGCGAGTTGAAGACGAACCACTTGGTCTTCGGCGTGATCGCCTTGTCGAGATCGGCTGCCTGGAGCTTGAAGTTGTTTTCCTGCGTGGTCGGGACGATTGCAGGTGTGCCGCCGCAAAGCGCCACCATCTCCGGGTAGGACACCCAGTAGGGAGCCGGAATGACGACTTCATCGCCCGGATTCAGCGTCGCCATGAAGGCGTTGAACAGGATCTGCTTGCCGCCGGTGCCGACGATCGTCTGCTCCCAGGAATATTCCAGGCCGTTCTCGCGCTTGAACTTCGCGGCGATCGCCTTGCGTAGTTCCGGGATGCCGGAAACCGGCGTGTACTTCGTCTCGCCGCGATTGATCGCGTCGATGGCGGCCTTCTTGATATTGTCCGGCGTATCGAAGTCCGGCTCGCCGGCGCCGAGGCCGATCACATCGCGCCCCTTTGCTTTCAGCTCACGCGCTTTCTGGGAGACGGCGATGGTGGCTGAAGGCTTCACACGGGAAAGAGCATCGGCAAGAAAGGCCATGATATCGGTCCTATACGGTTGAAACGGGCAGAAGGCCGGGACCGGAGTTCTGCGGTTAGCTCTATGTCCAATGTGCGGCGGCATTTCAAGCGCAAAGGCGTGATGGTGCCAATGATTCTTATTGATCAATTGCCGGGCGCGGCGGCCGAAGTATGAATCACTTTGCGAAGAACTTGAATCATTCTCTGAAGAGATGCGGATTTCATCCCTGGAATCAAAAACTTCGCCGGATTCGGCCTTCGCCATGATTATGCCGCAACAAATGACACGGCATGCCGCAATTCGGTCGCGAGCCTGCCGGGATCTAAGCCTCATCTTTAGCGCTCCGTAATTGGTTGTTGAGGGTATGCCAATGTTTCTGGAGGACGAGCGAGCCGCAGCGCGGCTTCGCGCCCGCCGGGTTTCGCTTTCTTTTTTGATTGCAGCAGGCGTTGTCGCCGCTTCGACGATGATGGCATTCGGGGTCATTTCGACAGCTCGCGCCGAAGGGATGCCGCAGTTGCCGAAGACCGAGCAAACAACCGGCTCCGTCGCCGCGCCGGTGCCGGCAGCAACCGAAGCGATCGCTCGGCCTGCGGCTTCGGCGAAGCCGCCGCGGACGACGCACGCCGACGGGCAGATCATGCGCGGGCTGACCATGCTGCTTTTCGCCCTGACCGCTGCGGGCGCACTTGCAGTATGGCGCCGCCGTATCAAGCGCCTATTAACCACGAGGACCCGGTAATGATGTCAAGTCCCCGCAACGGAAACCGGCATCAGGATGCGTACGGGTTCGAACCGCTTCCCTCCTACCTCGAACTGGCCATGGCGACCGCGGCAGCCGCAGCCCATGATGGGCCGAAGCAGCGTGAGAAAGGCTTCCTTTTCTCGCGCTTTTCGACGGTCGAGCGGTTGATTGCGCTCGGCATTGCCGGGCTTGCCCTTTATGGTATCGCGCTGATGAGCGACGGCTTCTACATCAAGGGAAAGGCTGCCGTCGCGCAGATCCTGCTGCAGCGCGCCTTCGCGGGACCCGAGCTGGTGGACACGACGCCGACCGCCTCCATTCAACCTCAAAACACAAAGCCGTTATCCGCGCCGCAATAAGGTTGAAGCGCCCTGCCCTCCGCTCCACGTTGAAAGCGGATGAAAGCGACGGGAAACGTCACATGACTATCGCCAGAACATTCGCCGCTTCGCTGCTTTTCGGCGCGCCGGTCTTCGCACCCGGCTTTGCCGCGGCGGCAGACAGGGTCGAGACCGAAAAGGTCGCAGTCAGCGTCGAAACCCTGGCGGAAGGGCTGGAGCATCCCTGGGCTGTGGAAGTGCTGCCTGACGGCGCCTATCTGGTGACCGAACGGCCTGGGCGGATGCGGATCGTCAGGGACGGCACGCTTTCAGATCCGATCGGAGGCGTGCCGGACGTCCGCGCCCGTGGCCAGGGCGGTTTGATGGACTTGGCACTTGCGCCGGATTTTGCGACGAGCCGCACGATCTATTTCACGGCATCGACCGCCAATCGAAGAGGCTCGGGAACCGAAGCCTTCAGCGCCACGCTTGCCACCGACGGCAGCAAACTCGAGAACGTGAAGACGATCTTCACGATGAAGCAGTTCACCGGCGGCAGTATCCAATACGGATCGCGCATTGCCATCGCGGGCGACGGTAGTCTCTTTATCAGCATCGGCGACCGCGGCAACCGCAATCGCTCGCAGGACTGGAAGGATGATGCCGGCTCGATCGTGCATATCAATGCCGATGGCAGCATCCCTGCGGACAACCCGTTCAAGGACAGCGGAAAGGCGCTGCCGGAAATTTGGTCGAAAGGCCATCGCAACCCGCAGGGCATCACCTTCGACATTGCCGACGGCAAACTCTACACCGTCGAGCACGGCGCGCGCGGCGGCGACGAAATCAATGTCATTGAACCCGGCAAGAACTACGGCTGGCCGATCATCAGCTATGGACGCAATTACTCCGGTTCAAAGATCGGCGAAGGCACGGCCAAGAAAGGACTGGAACAGCCGCTGCATTATTGGGATCCGTCGATCGCGCCAGGCGCGCTCGCGATCTATCGCGGCAAAATGTTTCCGGAGTGGGACGGCGACTTCCTTGTCGCAGCGCTCAAATTTCAACTGCTCTCCCGCATGCAGCGCGATAAAAACGGTACCTTCGTTGAAGGGGAGCAGATTTTCGAGGGTGATTACGGCCGCCTGCGGGATGTTATCGTTGCACCGGACGGTGCGCTCTTGATAGTCACGGACGAGGCCGATGGCGCACTGCTGCGTGTCTCGCGCTCCGACCGCCAGAACGGATAGGCACTGCGCAGTTCCTTGCGGATCACGAATTTCAGGCCGGACCAGACGGCATCGACGGAACAGACCTTGACGTCCACGAGACCGGTCGGAAGCAGGATTTCCCGCAGCACATCCTCAGTTATCGTCGTCGGCAGGCGTGCTGCCTTCTTCGGCCAGGATATCCAAAGCATGCCGTCAGGCTTCAAGGCCCTCAAAAGGTGACCCGCCATCCCTTCCAGGACAACTCGCTTGGCTTCGAAGACATGTATGTAGTCAAAACATGTGCCGTCTTCGGGCAGCGCATCATCAACGCGCGAGAAGCCGGCAAAGCCGCGGATCTCGCCGAACGTGTCGGCACGCCGATCAGCAAGGCCGCCTGCCCGTCCCTCAGGCCGAGCTTTTTGGCATGCGGAGTTCCGGAGTAACCGGCGGTCATTCTAGCCGCCATCTTCCTCTCCCCCGAAGCGCTCTTCGGCTCGGCAACTCGGCGCCCTGCTGCTTGGAGAGACGATGCCGCCGCTCGGCTATGCAGGCTGTGCGCTGATGTTTATCGCTATGCTTGTGGTCGAATTGGTACCGGAAGTCGGAAAGAGGCGCAGCCAGCCCGCCTGAGGTATGGCTTTTTCCGGGTTGGACGGCAATTCTGGAAAAAAATTTAGGACGCGCTATCATTGCATTTTTGGGAAAAACTGCTCTCAACTTATATTGCAAGCAATACAAAACCTTAATCATACGTGGACTGCGAGCGAAATTTTGCGTTTTGACGCAAATAGGATAGCCGACCTGAATGTGCTTTCGATAACACGTTAAAAAACTTTTGCTTGCCAATTCCCCTTAATCGCAGCAATCTCACGGCGTTCGGGCATTTTGCGAGCATGGGAAGTCCTTAAGTATGTGCGCGCCGGAAACGCTAATATTCCGGTCAGCCGGTCTCGCCAAGATGGGGAATAATCCCGTCATGAGACAGGCCGAGGTAGAGGGGACCTTTTTCTCGAATTTCAAGAATTGCCTGCCAACGCCCCGCAAGGGACATAGTTGATGCTGCCCGTGTGGATGGCGGGCAGAGAGAAAAGGACCTGACGCATGGCCGAGACTGGCACTGTAAAATTCTTCAATACCGACAAAGGCTTCGGATTCATCAAGCCGGATAAGGGTGGCGCCGACATCTTTGTTCACATTTCTGCCGTTCAGGCTTCCGGGCTTGCCGGCCTGACGGAAAATCAGAAGGTCAGCTTCGACACGGAGCCGGATCGTCGCGGCAAGGGCCCCAAGGCCGTCAATCTGCAGATTGCGGGCTGAGGCCTCCACAAGGCCGTCGAATTCGAGTTGAGGCCCGGCAGCTATGCCGGGTTTTGTCGTTCAGCGTCCGTTCAGATACCGCCACTATGTTGTCATCATCACGGTGCAGGAACCGCTCACGGGGTTCCAAGAACAGGATATGATCATGAACAGGCTCGCCAAGACATTTCTTCTGACCGCTACTGCCGCAGCCCTCACCCTTTCTGTAATCGGCGAAGCATCCGCCCGTGACCGCTGGCACCGCCATCACAATGGCGACGCAGCGCTTGTCGGCGGCGCCGTCGGTCTCGCAACCGGCCTGATCGTCGGCTCGGCCATCGCCAATCAGCCGCGCTATTATGAAGAGCCGCGCTATATCGATCCGCCCTATGAGCCGGAATATGAAGCCGTGCCGGTTTACCGCGCACCGCCGCGTTACTACGCCCCTGTCCGCGCTGATATCGAGCCCTGGACGCCGCAGTGGGAGCGCTACTGCTCTTACCGCTACCGCAGCTTCGATCCGAGAAGCGGCACCTTCGTCGGCAACGACGGCCGCGAGCACTTCTGCACCGCAGGCTGATCCGCGGACCATTTTAAACGCAAAGCGCCGCTTATCGGGCGGCGCTTTTGTTTTGGTCGTCTGTCGAGATCAGATACCCCTGAGGAACGGGTTGCCGCGTCGCTCGTCGCCGATGCGGCTGCCAGGGCCATGCCCGCAGATGAAGCCGACATCATCTCCGAGAGGCAGCACCTTGTCGCGGATCGAACCCAGCAGCTGCTGGTGATTGCCACCCGGCAGATCGGTTCGGCCGATCGAGCCGTTGAAGAGCACGTCGCCGAGATGGGCGAAGTTCTGGGCGCGATTGAAATAGATGACATGGCCGGGCGCGTGGCCGGGCGTGTGATAGACTTCAAACTCGTGGCTACCGAAGGAAATCCTGTCGCCATCCTTCAGCCAGCGGTCCGGCACGACGTTTTGAAGACCGGTAATGCCGTATTGTTGCGCCTGCATCTCGATCCGTTCCAGCAATGGCCGATCGTCCTCGTGCGGACCGACGATTTCAACGCCGAGCGTTTCCTTCAGTTCTTTCGCGCCACCCGCGTGGTCGAGATGCCCGTGCGTCAGCCAGATCTGCTTGATGGTCAGGCCGTTCTCCTTAAGCGCTTTGAGAATGACCGGCACATCGCCGCCCGGATCGACGACTACGCCCTCCTTCGTGTCCGGATCGAAGAGAACCGTGCAGTTCTGCTGGAAGGGTGTCACCGGAATGATGCCGGCCTGGAGCATGCCCATGATATGCCTCGCTTGTCTCTGCCTGCTTCCGATATAGCCGGAAAGGTCATCAAAGCCAGCCGCTTTTTGGCGGGCATCGCCCTTGCCTCACGCCTTCAAGACGCATCGTAACAACAGTTCATCGCTTCTGAAATGTCCGGGCGCTGCCCAGCTTTATCATTAAATTTCAATTCGTTGCGATTTTCCGATGAATCCAGATTTCAGCCCGCGCGGTCAAGCGGCGGAACTAGATGGTGAACGAAGCGTTTCACTCCAGCTAAAGCAAGGAGAAAAAGAATGACCTTCACGAGAAATCTTTTCCTGGCAGGTGCCGTGCTCGCCGCGAGCGCTGGCTTTGCCCATGCGGAAATGAGCGCGACGGCCATCAACGACCTCAACGTGCGGTCCGGGCCTGGCCCGCAATATCCCTCGGTCGGCGTCGCAACGCGCGGCTCTGCGGCCATCTTGGATGGCTGCATCCAGGGCAGCCGTTGGTGCCGCGTCGATGTTAACGGCATGCGCGGCTGGGTCTATGCTGAATACCTGCAGGTCGAGCACCAAGGCAACGCGATGATCGTCGAAGAGAACGAGGCCGTTCTTGGCGTCCCGTCTGTGACTTATGAGTCGACCGCAACCGTCGTGCCCGCCGATCCGCAGCCCGCGCCCGGCGATGAACTGCTTGGCCCTGTCGGCTCCGTGGAAGCGATAACGCCACCGGAGACGGTCCGCACCTATATCGAAACCACGCCGACGCAGACGGTTCAGTTGGGCGGCGATGTCGTCGTGGGTGCCGAGGTTCCGGATACCGTGACCTTCCAGGAGATTCCCGACTACCAATACCGCTATGTGCGCATCAATGACCGGCCCGTGCTGGTCGATCCCGGCACCCGCCGCATCGTCTATGTCTATCAATAGGCGTGCGGTGTGAGGCGGTCGTTGGACCGCCTCATTCCGTTAGAGTTTCCCGCAGCTTTCTGCCGCACCGAACCGCGCGCATGGGTTGCTTTCGGCGCGGTGATCTGATTGCCCCGGGAGGAAATCATGGAAGAGCGCTTCCATTCATCACGCAACTGATTGCCGGTGCACGATGGCATCCTCGACCGTGGTCGGAATAATGATGGCGCGGGCGCGGCAAAACCAAAGTCCGGTGCGCGGAAGGCGCGACCGGGCTTTGTACGATGGAGACCTTACTCGGCCGCGATAGACGCCGCCGGATAAACTTCCTTCATGTAGTCGTTCATCAGCGTCTCGGAGATCGTTGCCGGCGTGAATTTATAAGGTCCGATCTCGGAGACCGGCGTCACTTCCGCAGCAGAGCCCGTCAAGAAGCATTCGCTGAAGCCCGAAAGCTCTTCTGGCTGGATTGCCCGCTCGACGACCGGATAGCCGCGGCGCTTGGCGAGTTCGATCACCGTCTGGCGCGTAATGCCGTTAAGGAAGCAGTCGGGAAGCGGCGTATGGATGACGCCGTCCTTGACGAAGAAGATGTTGGCGCCCGTCGCTTCGGCGACCTGGCCGCGGTAATCGAGCATCATCGCATCTGCATAGCCCTTGGCCTCCGCGGCATGCTTGGAGATGGTGCAGATCATGTAGAGGCCGGCGGCCTTCGACGAAGACGGCGCCGTCTTCGGGTCGGGGCGGCGATATTCGGCGATATCGAGGCGGATGCCCTTAAGCTTTTCGGCGGGATTGAAGTAGCTGCCCCACTGCCAGATGGCGATCGCGACATTGATGCGGTTCGACTGCGCCGAAATCCCCATCATTTCGCTACCGCGCCAGGCGATCGGGCGCACATAGGCCTCGGAAAAACCTTGGCGCTTCAGCAGTTCGATAGTTGCCGCATCGAGTTCCTCGACCGAGTAAGGCACCTTGAATCCAAGGATTTCAGCGGAGTTGTGAAGACGCTGATTATGCTCCGTCAGCTTGAAAACGCGGCCGCCATAGGCGCGCTCGCCTTCGAAGACCGCGCTGGCATAATGCAGACCATGCGTCAGCATATGAACCTTCGCGTCCTTCCACGGCACGAATTCGCCGTTGAACCAGATTTCGCCATCCAGCTGGTCGAAGGGAACTGAAGCCATTCTCTTATCCTCCGGCGCCCGCACGCCATGCCTGTTGATTGTTGCCCATATTACGTTTTATCCACTACGCAGTGGGGAAAAATATGCGTTGTATGGGGAGGAAAGACGGGCCGGTTTCGAACGAACGTCCCGCCTCCGCAAAGTCCGGGGAAGCTAACAGCGGCGTAAAATTGTGTCAACAAAGCTGACATATCTTTGCGTTTCCCGGGGCCCGCAGAACGAGAAAGGAAATGACGTGGCGGCACGACAGACCAGCTCGAAAGTAGCCAAAGGCGAACCATTGGCCGCACCGATGGAAAACACCGGCATCATCGATTTCGAGATCATCGAGCTCTTCTTTTTCGCCTATCGCGATTTCGTCTCTGATCCGGATGCGATCCTGGAAAAGAGCGGGTTCGGCCGGGCTCATCATCGGGTAGTGCATTTCGTTAACCGTGAACCGGGCATGACCGTTGCCGATCTTTTGGATACATTGAAGATTACCAAACAGAGCCTCGCTCGAGTGCTCAAACAACTGATCGATTCGGGGTATATTCGTCAGGTTGCTGGGCCTGAAGACCGGCGCCAGCGTAAGCTTTATCCGACTAAGACTGGGCGCGAACTCGCGCTCGCTCTGGCGGAGCCGCAATCGCGCCGCATTGAGAGAGCATTCGACGGTGCCGCTCCGGACGTGCGCGAAAGTGTAAAGGCATTTCTGAGGGGTATGAGGGACAGGCAAACAACGAAAGCGGATTGAATGGCGGGGAAGACAATCATTTCTGATGACGCGGCGCATCTGCTGGTGGTCGATGACGACACCCGAATCCGCGCTCTTTTGAACCGTTACCTGACGGAGAACGGCTTCCGGGTGACCGTGGCTGCGGATGGTGCCGAGGCGCAACGCAAGCTCGCCGGGCTCGACTTCGATCTCATCATCATGGATGTGATGATGCCGGGAGAATCCGGCATCGACGTGACGCGCGGCCTGCGCGCCATTAAGAACGTGCCGATCATCATGCTCACAGCGCTTGCGGAATCCGACAATCGCATTGCGGGCCTTGAAGCCGGCGCCGACGATTATCTCTCGAAGCCTTTCGATCCGCGCGAACTGGTGCTGCGCGTCAATAATATCCTGCGCCGCAACGCCTCGGACGCGCCGAAGATCGAGCAGATCATGTTCGGCCCATACACTTTCTCGCTCACCCGAAAGGAATTGAAGAAGGCGACGGAGGTGATCCGCCTCACCGACCGCGAGCAGGAAATCATGCTGCTTTTTGCCAAGCGCGCCGGCGACACCATTCCGCGGCACGAGCTCATCGGCAACGACGTCGACGTCGGCGAGCGCACGATCGACGTGCAGATCAATCGCCTCCGCCGCAAGATCGAGGACGACCCTGCAAATCCTGTCTGGCTCCAGACGGTTCGTGGTATAGGATACAGGCTGAGCATCGATTGATGGCCTCAACGTCAGGATCGCGATAGTGATGGTAACTTTCGACTCCCTGCGCCGCGAAGAACGATCGCCAGCCTCTGGATGGAAAGGATTAGGCCGCTGGCTGCGCCGCCACCTGCCGACCGGTCTCTACGTCCGTTCGCTGCTGATCATCATCATTCCCATGGTGCTGCTGCAGTCCGTCGTCGCCGCGGTCTTCATGGAGCGTCACTGGCAGATGGTGACGCAACGCCTGTCGATGGCCGTCACCCGCGATATTGCGGCGATCATCCAGATCATCGAAACCTATCCGCAGGATACGGACTACAGCGAGGCCACGCGCATCGCCCGCGAGCAGTTGAACCTGCAGATTTCGATCGAGCCTGACGGAGATCTGCCGCCGCCGCGCGAAAAGCCGTTCTTCTCCATCCTCGACGGCATCCTGAGCGATGAGATCAGCGACCAGATCAAACGACCCTTCTGGATCGACACGGTGGGAGACTCGAGCCTCGTCGAGATCCGTATAAAGCTGGACGACAAGATTCTGCGCGTTTTGACCAAGCGCAACCAGACCTATGCGTCGAACACGCACATTTTCATCGTCTGGATGGTCGGCGCTTCTCTCGTGCTCATCGGCGTGTCGATCATCTTTCTGCGCGGTCAGATTCGGCCGATCCTGACGCTCGCGCAAGCCGCCGAAAGCTTCGGCAAGGGACACAAACACGATGACTTCTATCCGCGCGGCGCCGACGAGGTCAGGCGCGCGGGTCTTGCCTTCATCCTGATGCGCGAACGCATCGAACGGCAGATCGAACAGCGAACCGCAATGCTGACCGGCGTCAGTCACGACCTACGCACGGTGCTCACGCGCTTCAAGCTGCAGCTTGCCCTTGCCGGCAATAGCCCGGAACTGCAAGGACTGAATGACGACGTCAACGACATGCAGTCGATGCTCGAAGCCTACATGGCCTTTGCGCGCAGCGAGATCGAGGAGGATGTCGGAGAACTAAAGCTTACCGAACTGCTCGGAAAGATCGCAACGGACTTTGCTCTGCACGAAAAGCACCTCACCTATTCGATCGAAGGCGAAGACAAGATCTCGGTCCGGCCGAACGCATTTACGCGCCTGGTGACCAACCTCGCATCCAACGCCCGCCGCTATGCGAATACGCTGAACATCGAAGCGAAGCACGGCGCAAAATGGCTGACGCTGAATTTCGACGACGATGGCCCCGGCATTCCCGAAAAGAACCGCGAGGATGTCTTCAAGCCCTTCTTCCGTCTGGATGAAGCACGCAATCTGGACGATTCCGGCACCGGGCTCGGCCTTGCGATCGCGCGCGATATCGCCCGTAGCCATGGCGGCAATGTCACGCTCGGCGACAGCCCGCTCGGCGGTCTCCGCGCCACCATCCGCATCCCCGCGTGAGTTCCAGATGGCAATCGACCGGAAAGAAATGACCTGGCTCAATCCTCCGCCCTTGGCGGAGCTTCACGAGGGTGCATTGCACGTCCGATCGGGCGACAAGAAGGACTTCTGGCAAGGTACCTATTACGGGTTCCACCGTGATGACGGCCATTTTCTCTATCACCGGCGCAAGGGCGACTTCACGGCAGAAGTGACATTTTCCGGACGCTATCAAGAGCTGTACGACCAGGCCGGCCTGATGGTCCGAGCAGATTCAGCGCACTGGATGAAATGCGGAATCGAATATACCGACGGCGCAAAACACTTCAGCACCGTCGTGACCAATAGCAATTCCGACTGGTCGGCCTTTCGCATCGAGCACGAATTCGAGCTGCTCTTCCTTCGCGTGACCCGCAACAGGGACGCTATTTTCATTCAGTACCGGACCGACCGGATCAGCGAATGGCGCATGGCGCGCCTCGCCTGGTTCGATCCGTCGATTGAGGAGGTTATGGTCGGCCCGGCATTCTGCTCGCCGCAGCGCTCTGGCTTCGAAGCCATCTTTCATGATTTCACACTGACCGATCCGGTCTCGCGCGACATTCACTGATCACATCAGCACGGTACGTTTTTTTTAACATCTTCCCGCCCTAAAAAACGGGGATTTTCAGGGGCGGCTCAGGCCGCCCTTTCGCGTTCTCGGGAGACGGGTTTAACCGCCTTCGATGGCCGTGTTCCGGCTGCTAGGATGTTGACCGCCGCGTTGACGTCGGCATGGTCTGCGTGTCCGCAGGAGAGGCAAAGGACCTTTGGGATGACCGACGCCATCCAAAAGCCCGCCGTTTTCGATTGCTGCAACGACATCTTCAAAGCATATTCGGCGACCGGGCGAGCCTTCAGCTGATTGTTTTTCTCAACGCTCCAAGTCGCTTTGATCATGCCCGTATTGTATCGATAACGTCTGGCATGCCAATTGAACCGAAACTCGGATTACATCAACTTCCTGCCGTTCGGCACCGGCTTGTCGGTTGCAGCAAGAACGATCGCACCCGCTTCGTCTTCGAAGCCGAGCGTCAGCACTTCCGAGCGGAACGGTCCGATCTGGCGCGGCGGGAAATTCACCACCCCGAGAACCTGGCGGCCGACGAGGTTTTCCAGCGTGTAGTGAACAGTGATCTGCGCCGAGGATTTCTTGACGCCGATTTCCGGGCCGAAATCGATCAGCAGCTTGACGGCCGGCTTTCGGGCTTCCGGAAAGGGCTGGGCCTCAATGATCGTACCGGCACGAATGTCCACACGCTCGAAATCGGCGTAGGTGATTTCTTCAGCCATAGCGCATCCTCAACCGGCAAGCTCTTCGGCACGCGCGCGCGCAGCCGCAAGAGCCTCGTCGAACAACGGCTGCATGCCCTCTTCTGCCATAAGCACTGAAAGGGCCGCGGCCGTCGTGCCGCCCGGCGAGGTTACGTTCTGGCGAAGCTTCGAGGCGTCGTCGGGGGACTGGTGTAGGAGTTCACCAGCCCCCGCGACAGTTTCCCGTGCAAGGCGCATGGCAAGGTCCGCCGGCAGGCCAAGTTTACGGCCTGCTTCTGCCATACACTCGACGAGATAGAACACATAGGCCGGGCCGCTGCCTGACAATGCCGTCACGGCATCGATATCCGATTCGGCCGAAACCCACTCGACCGGACCCGAGACGCGAAGAAGCGAATGAACGCGATCGCGCTGCCCGGCGCTGACGCGCGGATTGGCGAAGGCGCCGGTGACACCGCGGCCGATCATGGCGGGCGTATTTGGCATGGCGCGGACCATGGCGGCTTCGCCGAGATGCTTTTCGAGGAACGCCAGCGTCTTGCCGGCAGCCACCGAAACGACCACCGTCTTGGATCCGACGGCGCTTTTCACCGGTGGCAGGACTGTTTCCATCACCTGCGGCTTCACTGCGAGGAAGATGACATCCGCTTTGAGGCCGGCGGGAACGGTTGAGGCATGCGTCGCGCCCGCATCGCCGATGATCTTCATCATCGCGGGCGACGGACCCGGATCGACCACGACAACGGAGGATCCCGGCACTCCGCTCTTCAGCCAGCCGGAGAGCATCGCACCGCCCATATTGCCGGCGCCGACGAGAACGACTGTATCGGAAGACGATGGTGACATTTTACGCTTCGCCGACCGTTTCGAAGAGGACCGCTTCCATGGCCTTGGCAGCATCCAGGCCGGACCAGATGACGAACTGGAACGCCTGATAATAAGCTTCGCAGGTATCGAGCGCGCTGGAAAGCAAAACTTCTACCTGACGGTTGGTTGGCTCGGCACCGCCCGCCAGAAGCAGCGACTGCCGGAAGATGATCACGTCTTCCTGCCGCCACAGATCGAAATGACCCATCAGAACCTGCCCGTTGATCGCCGCCAAAAGCTTGGTGACCTCGTTGACGCGAGCTTCTGGAACCTTGATATCGAACGCGCAGCCGAGATGCAGCGCCTCGAATTCCTCCATCCAGGAGAAGGAAACGTGGTAATCGGCCCACTTCCCCTCGACCGTCATTGCGATCTCGTCCTCGCCCGACCGCTCAAACGACCAGTCGTTATTGGCGGCGACGTACTCGATCATGTCGACCGGGTTCGACTGACGCCCGAATTCCAATTCCATAAGGCTCATGCAGCACCTTCTTGACCGGAATGAATGCGACTGAACTTGGGTTTACGAACACAAGAAAAGACACACGCAAATACCGGAACCACCACTCGGATGTTCGTTGAACCGCTGCCAGACCTAACGCAGTGAACCTGCCCGGAGCTTACCAATGTCCGCTTCGAATCATCATTTAAAATCAGTGTATAACGCCCCCGGTGACAAGCCAGCCCCTCTCCGGTCATTTCCGGAAAGGCACTGTGGACAGCCGTTCGGAATTTGATTTCAGAAGGAGGTTGTAAACGACTCTGCGTATTGGCTTTTTTGGCAGTGTCCACAGGTGGAAAACGACACCTGATTTTTTTGTCGATGAGGCGGCGTGCCGCTTAAGCGCCACACCGTACCCTGTGCCTGAATGGGATTTACTTCGTTTTTGCGGCTAGCTTTGCTTCGAGCGCGGCGACTCGGGCAAGCAGCGCTTCGTTCTCGTCGCGCGCCTTGATCGCCATTTCGCGGACGGCCTCGAATTCCTCGCGCTTGACCACATCCATGGTGTTCAGCCAGCGTTCGGCCTGAGCGTTGAAGGCAGTCTCTATTTCCTTGCGCACACCCTGGGCAGCGCCCGCTGCATCCGTCATCAGCTTGGCGAATTCGTCCATGATGCGGTTTGTTCCACTGGTCATGGCGGTTTTTCTCCTTCCCACCACATGATTTTGATGGGCCTGAGGCCCTAGGAATGAGGTAGGGCTTTGCTGTTAAGGATGCAAGCGCTTTGCTCTGGATAAGCCGCTTCGGGCATTGCTCTGCCTCACAATCGACTTGACCGCTTCGTATCGCAACGCCATGTTCCGCGCACATCAACGGGTGGAAAAAACCTTGCCGACTGCAGCCAATCTTGTTTCGATCATGCCCTTTCCGGATATCGATCCGATCGCCTTTTCGATCGGCCCTCTGGCTGTTCACTGGTACGGTCTCGCCTATGTCGCAGGCATCATGCTCGGATGGCTCTATGCCCGGCAGATCGCCAGCAATGATGCGCTTTGGCCGGGCAATGCCTCGCCGATCACCAAGGCGCAGATCGACGACTTCATCGTCTGGGCAGCCCTCGGCATCGTTCTCGGCGGTCGCATCGGCTACATCTTTTTCTACGATCTGCCGGCCGTGATCGAGAGCCCGCTCCGTGCCATCGAGATCTGGAATGGCGGCATGTCCTTCCACGGCGGAACCATCGGCACGACGATCGCCATGATCCTCTTTGCGCGCAAGAACGGCATTCCGGTCTGGAGCCTTTTCGACATCGTCGCTACCGTGGTGCCGATCGGCCTATTCTTCGGCCGCATTGCAAACTTCGTCAACGGCGAGCTTTGGGGGCGACTTACGGATGTGCCCTGGGCAGTCGTTTTCCCGACCGGTGGGCCTTTTGCGCGGCATCCGAGCCAGCTCTATGAAGCAGGCCTCGAAGGCATCGTGCTGCTGCTTTCGCTTGCTCTTATCGTCTACGGTTTCCGGGCGCTGAAATCACCGGGGCTTGTTACCGGTCTCTTCGTCTGCGGCTACGCGCTGTCACGCATATTTGTCGAGTTGTTCCGCGAGCCGGATGCGCAGCTTGGTTACCTGCTCGGCACGAACTGGCTGACCATGGGCATGGTCCTTTCCTTCCCGATGGTCCTGCTCGGCATCTGGGCGATGGCGCGTGCCCGCCGCCAGGCCGCTTTGCAGCATTGAGCCCGTCAGGACGGTACGATCATGACGACCGCACTCGGTGAAAAGATAAAGTCGATCATTCAGGCGAACGGGCCGATCAGCGTCACGGATTATTTTTCGCTCTGCCTCGCTGATCCGGAATACGGCTACTATCGCACCCGCGAGCCCTTCGGCCGGTCCGGCGATTTTGTCACTGCGCCCGAAGTCAGCCAGCTCTTCGGCGAAATGATCGGGGTCTTCGTCGTGCATGCCTGGCAGCGCCATGGCGCGCCGGCAGGCGTGCGCCTCGTTGAAATCGGCCCCGGTCGCGGGACGATGATGGCCGACATGCTGCGCGTCATCGAGCGTCTCGCCGCGCCGCTTCTCGAAAATATAACGGTTCATCTCGTCGAAACGAGCGAGCGCCTGCGCGGTATCCAGCAGCAGACGCTTGACGCACATGAGGGCAAGATCAGCTGGCATGCCGATTTCGAGGAAGTGCCGCCGGGCTTCACGCTGATTGCGGCAAACGAGCTATTCGACGCCATACCAATCCGCCAATTCATCAAGACGCCGACCGGCTTTCGTGAGCGCATGGTTGGCCTCGATATCGATGGCGAGCTGACATTCGCCGCCGGGATCGCCGGCATCGATCCGGCACTGCTGCCTGAAAAACCGCAGGCCGCGCCGGCCGGCACGCTCTTCGAGATTTCGCCGGCCCGGCAGGCTGTGATGATGACGATCTGCGATCGCCTGAAGGCTTTCGGCGGCACGGCGCTGGCGATCGATTACGGCCATCTCGTCACCGGCTTCGGCGATACGCTACAGGCCGTGCGCATGCACGAGTTCGATCCGCCGCTTGCCCATCCCGGCGAAGCGGACCTGACGAGCCATGTGGATTTCGAAGACCTTGCGAAGATCGCTGTCGGCGCCGGGCTGCATCTCAACGGCGCGTTGCACCAGGGGGATTTCCTGATCGGCCTCGGCATTCTCGAGCGCGCCGCCGCTCTCGGCCGCGATCGTGAACCGCGCACCCAGCAGATCATCCAGAGCGCGGTGGACCGGCTGGCCGGCTCCGGCGAGGGCCGGATGGGCGAGCTTTTCAAGGCGATGGCCGTCTCCTATCCGGCCGTCGATCTCATGCCGTTCCGCCCGGTGGATTGACAGGATGCGCGGCCCTGGGCCAACATCCGGCGCAATCAAGAATGCTTCGCCGGGCGGGCCGGCGGACAATGTCGCCGTTCAAACACCCCGGAATCACTGATGCAAGACGCGGCCTCTCCCGCACCGATCGAAAGCGCGCTGTTGAACGAAGCGGCCGGCGAAGCGATCCGCCACGGCTATTTCACACGGGCGGGCGGCGTCTCGGAAGGGCTCTATCGCGGCCTGAATGTCGGGCTTGGCTCGAACGACGACCGCGCAAAAGTGATGGAGAACCGCCGTCGCGTTGCCGCCTGGTTCAGCCAGCCCTTGGAAAGGCTCGCGACAGTCCATCAGGTTCATTCGCCAGATGCGGTCACCGTCGACAGCAGCTATGACGGTACGCACCCCGAAGCCGATGCGCTGGTCACGGCAACGCCTGGCATCGTCCTCGGCATTCTTGCTGCGGACTGCGGCCCGATCCTGTTCGCCGACCCGGAAAACCGGGTGATCGGCGCCGCACATGCCGGATGGAAAGGCGCACTGACCGGCGTCCTGGAAAACACCGTTGCAGCGATGGAAAGACTTGGAGCGAAGCGCCGGACCATCATCGCCTGCCTCGGCCCCTCGATCAGCCAGAAAAGCTATGAGGTCGGCCCGGAATTCGTCGAGCGCTTCGTCACACAGGATTCGTCTTACGAGCGCTATTTCATTCCTTCGAAGAAGTCGGGCCATGCGATGTTCGACCTTCCGGCGCTGACCATCGACCGGCTGCTGAAGGCGGGTGTGCGTGCCGAAAGCCTTGGCATTTGCACCTATCCGGACAGCGAGCGCTTTTTCTCGTACCGGCGCACCACACATAATAAGGAGCCGGACTACGGCCGCCAGATTTCAGCGATCAGCATCAGGGAGATTTGACCGAATGGCACTGCATTTCGAAAGAGCCGAATTCGCAAGCCGCCTCACGCGCCTTACCGACCAGATGCGCGCGGAAAAGCTCGATGCCGTCCTGCTCTTCGCGCAGGAAAGCATGTACTGGCTGACGGGCTACGACACGTTCGGCTACTGCTTCTTCCAGACGCTGGTGGTCAAGGCCGATGGCACGATGTCGCTGATTACCCGCTCTGCGGACCTTCGTCAGGCCAAGCACACGTCGATCCTCGAAGACATCCACATCTGGGTCGACCGCGTCAATGCCGATCCGACGCTCGACCTTAGGAACCTGCTGGTCGATATGGACCTGCTGGGCGCGCGCATCGGCGTCGAATACGACACCCACGGCATGACCGGGCGAATCGCCCGCCTGCTCGACGCCCAGCTTTCCACCTTCGGCCAGATCGTCGATGCCTCCTATCTCGTCAGCCGCTTGCGCCTCGTGAAAAGCCCAGCTGAGGTGGTCTATGTCGAGCGTGCCGCAGCCCTTGCAGACGATGCTCTGGATGCCGCAATCGGGCTGACCAAGTCCGGCGCCGACGAAGCGGACATCCTTGCCGCCATGCAGGGTGCGGTCTTTTCCGGTGGTGGAGACTACCCCGCCAACGAATACATCATCGGTTCCGGCACGGACGCTTTGCTCTGCCGCTACAAGGCCGGCCGCCGCAAGCTCGATGCAAACGACCAGCTTACGCTCGAATGGGCGGGCACCTATGCCCACTATCACGCAGCCATGATGCGCACGATCGTCATCGGCGAGCCGACGCACCGCCACCGCGAACTCTATAACGCCTGCCTGGAAAACCTGCAGGCGATCGAAACCGTGCTGAAACCGGGGCACACCTTCGGCGACGTCTTCGACATGCATGCGAAGATCATGGACGAGCGCGGGCTTGCCCGGCATCGGCTGAACGCCTGCGGCTATTCCCTGGGCGCCCGCTTCTCGCCGTCCTGGATGGAACATCAGATGTTCCATGTCGGCAATCCGCAGCCGATCGAGCCGAACATGTCGCTCTTCGTGCACATGATCATCGCCGATTCCGACACCGGAACGGCCATGACGCTTGGCCAGACCTACCTGACGACGACGGATGCGCCGCGGACGCTTTCCCGCCACTCGCTCGATTTCATCGGCGCATGACGGGCAATCACCGGCAAGAATCCGGAATTGACAGCGGACAGCCCCCGCCCCCATAAATTAGGCGGGCTGATGCGAATGAGGGAAGGACGACGACAGCGATGACGCGAGCTCAGACTGCGCCGATGCTCCTTGCCTGCCTGGCCGCGCTTTCCGCTTGCAACACCACCGATGCGCTGACGCCGCAAGTCGATATTGGCGACTCATCGTTTGGCCGCTCCTCACCCGTCACCCAGCGCGAAGTCGAGCGCATGGCAGGCTCAGAGCCTCCGCGGGCCTTTGCTGGCGAATCCAGGCAGGCCGGCTATCACCCGGCATACAACAATCAGACTTACAGATCCGGCCCCGGCGCGCCGCCGACGACAATGCAGGAGCAGGCCGACGCGCTTGCCCGGCGCGGACCCTCGCCCGCAGCTTCGCAGCCTGTCGAAGGCCGGACGCTTGACGAACCGGTTTCCAATGCGCAGGCGGAAGAAGAAGACATGGGCAATCTGGCCCCTGCCCGCCAGCAGAAACGGGTCGCAGCCATCGATCCTGCCGCCTCCTCCGCAATCGGTGGCAACACCGTTCGCTTCCTGCCGATTATCGGTGCTCCCGTCCAAGCGGTGACGCCGCTTTCCCGCCAGCTTGGAGCCGAGGCGCGCTCGCACGGTCTCTCGATCAAGAGTTCGAACGACACCAGCAGCGACTATATCCTGAAGGGTTACCTCTCGGCCTTTACCGACGAAGGCAACGTGACCGTCGTTTACGTCTGGGATATCCTCGACGGCAGCGGCGCCCGCCTGCACCGCATCCAGGGACAGGAAAAGGTGCCGTCCGCGGCACAGGATCCCTGGGTCGGCGTTCCTGCCTCCGTCATGCAGCAGATCGCCACGAAAACGATCACCGAGTTCAATTCCTGGCGGCAGACGCGCGACGGTTAGCAACAGGCTTTTTACAAATATCAAAGCCTGTGGCGCCTTTGCGCTTGCATTCGGAAGCAAGCTGGCTAAAAAGCGCGGCTATCAGCAGACAACAGGCGGGCCAAAATGAAGGTTTTCGCAGGCAATTCGAACCGGCATCTTGCCGAAGCGATCTGCACCTATCTCAATGTGCCCCTGGGCAAGGCCAGCGTCAGAAGATTTGCCGATCAGGAAATCTTCGTCGAAATCCAGGAAAACGTCCGCGGCGAAGACGTCTTCGTTGTCCAGTCGACCTCCTTTCCGACCAACGATCATCTGATGGAACTGCTGATCATGATCGATGCGATGCGCCGTTCGTCCGCGCGCCGCATCACGGCAGTTCTTCCCTATTTCGGCTATGCCCGCCAGGATCGCCGCGCCTCAGGGCGCACGCCGATCTCCGCGAAGCTGGTCGCCAACCTTATCACCGAGGCCGGTGCCGACCGCGTTCTGACGCTCGACCTGCATGCCGGCCAGATTCAGGGATTCTTCGACATCCCGACGGACAACCTCTACGCCGTTCCGGTTCTGACGCGCGATATCAAGGCCAATTACGACATCAGCAACGTCATGGTCGTTTCGCCGGACGTCGGCGGCGTCGTCCGCGCCCGTTCGCTTGCCAAACGCCTCGACTGTCTTCTGGCGATCGTGGACAAGCGCCGTGACCGCCCAGGTGAATCCGAAGTCATGAACATCATCGGCGACGTCGAAGGCAAGGATTGCCTGCTGATTGACGACATCGTCGATTCGGGCGGCACGCTTTGCAACGCCGCCGATGCGTTGCTGGCCCAAGGTGCGGCAAGCGTCACCGCCTACATCACGCACGGCGTTCTTTCCGGGGGCGCGGTCACCCGCATCACCTCGTCGAAGCTGCGCGAACTGGTGATCACCGACTCGATCCAGCCGACCACCGCCGTCCAATCGGCCCACAATATCCGCGTCATCACGACCGCAACCCTTATCGGCGAAGCGATCAACCGCACCAGCCAGGAAGAATCTGTTTCCAGTCTCTTCGACTGAGAGTTTTCCTCGTCGGCAAAAGATAGGCAAGGTTGTATTTTTCGTCTTCTTCGGCGGCCCGCTTTCGGCTAGTCTCACGCAAAGTGATTTGCATGGGAAGCCCTATGACGGCAATCAATATGAAATGTTCAGTCGGCTCGAAGCGCTTTGCGGTTCTCGCGCTTATTCCCCTGCTTTCCGCCTGCACGGTAGAGGTCGATCCCGGTCCATCGCGCCCGCCGCCCCGCCCGTGGCCGCCGCAGCAGCAAATGTGCACCATGGAATATGCGCCGGTCTGCGGCGAACGCGGCGGCCGGCTTCAAACCTTCGGAAATGCCTGCCAGGCCCGCAACAGCGGCTTCATGATCGTCGGCCGCGGCGAATGCCGCCGCGCACCGCCGCCCTTTGCGCGCCCCGAGCCGGATCGTCCCGGGGGCCCCGACTGGCCGGATCGCCAGGACAGACCTGACCGTCCAGAACGCCCGGGCGGCATCTGCACGCGCGAATATGCGCCGGTCTGCGGTCAGCGCGGCCGTCAGACACAGACCTTCCCGAACCCCTGCGAGGCAGGCAATGCAGGCTTCCGGATCATCAGCGGCGGCGAGTGCCGCTTCTGATCATCGGCCCGATACCGGTGATGATGTTGGCCCAAAGGACCGGCCGCCTAGCCCGACTGTGCCAAAGCGGTTTGGAAAGGCGACTGCATGCGGTCATGGTGTCAACTTGACTTCGCTCAAGACCTCGACTGGCACAAACTGCACAATATCCAACGCATCGAATGTCACGGAGAATTGTGCCTCTGTTTCGGATGCCCACTTGATGGCGGGCTCGAACATGGACCCGGGGATCTTCATTGCGATCGTGCAATGAGGCACCCAGCGATCGGGTCGATAGTGCTCACGACAGAGCGCTGGGTCTATTTCACGATGGACGGCCGCGTGAAGTTGCAGCAGCCGATCATTCGATACAGGACGCGCCCACAACACTAAGAATTCGTGTTGAAAATAGCGAATACCCGAAAAAGTCACGGGTATTGCCGATTGAGCGCCTAAAATTCTGGACAGCACATCGGTGGGCGCAAAATCCTCATACACCGCTAAGGTCACATGCGCAGGATAGTCTAGGGCCTTCATCGATGGAGCAGGTTCGAACGCCGACGCTTCCTGCCAAAGCTCGACTATCGGCAATGCGGTCTCGTTTAAGCATTTCAGACTTATCGCATGAGGCATGCGCGAAACGCCTCCAACGCCATTGTCGGCCACTTTTAGGCGCCCAGAGGGGCCGTGACAATCATTGTCGCCTGGCGCTCAGCAAAATCATTCCTGCTTATCCGGCCCCTTGAGCTGTTGGCCATTGACGGTCACCGTGCCATCGGGGCTGACCGTCACGTCCCAGCGCTGCCGGCCGTCCGGATCTGTCTTGGCGAAACCCTTGACCATCAGCATTCCGAAGGACGCCTGATTGAGCTCGGGATTGGTCTTGGCAAGCTCCTGAACCGCCGCGATGGTCTTGTCGTAGTCGCGCGCCAGAATGGAGGCCTGCAGCGCATAGTCGTCCTTGCCCGCATCGATGCGGCTCTCGACCTTTGCGGATATATCGATGTCGTAGACGCCGGACTTGGCGCTGACCTTCGAAAAGTCGATCACAAACCTGCCATCGCGGAAAAGCCGCTCCACGGCCTTCTTGCCCGCGTCCTCCCCGCCCTCCGGCGGTTTGGTGAGATCAAGTTTCATGAATTCATCACCGAATGCCGCAAAATCCATATCCGGAACGGCGAACTGCACATCGACTGCCTGAGGCAGAAAGGCGGAATAGGCGGCCGGAACCATCGGGCTGTCAAATGTGACGTCGGCAGCATTCAATGCAACGCCAAGCTGCGTTGCATTGCTCGGCCCATTTACAGCCAGGCGGTAGCCGAAGCTCTTGGCGCCGCCTCCGCCCGCAGCACTCGTCACTGCAAGATTGTTGAGGGTGATGGTTTCCTCGAGCGAAGAGATCAGCGGAAAAGCGTCGCGCAGCATACCCTTCAGCTTTTCCTCGCTCTCCTTGCTCATCTGCTTTTCCTCGGCATGGTCGACTGCGAAGACGACAATGTCCCTCAATTGCTTTGCCGGCAGGCTGTTGACCTTGGCGTCGAAATCGATGGTATCGGCAGTGATCTGGAGCGGCGGCATTTCCTTCCCGCTCACCTGCTCGGCAAACGCTGTCAAAGTGCCGTTCGCCGCAAAGTCCGTCCTGTCGGCGGAAGCGCCATCAGCGGAGGTAAGCTTGTATTTCATGCCGCCGAAGCTGGCATTGACCTGTTCGGTATCGGTCGCGGTCGTGACTTTGATATCCTTGGCGCTGAAATCGCCGGTGCGGAAATAGCTGATCGCCGGATCGAAGACCGAGGTATAGACCATTGAGGCGATGGAATAGGTGAAATCGGTGCGCTTCTGGTCCGGTCCCTTGAAATGTCCGGAAACGTTCAGGCTGTTGTCGCCTTCGACATTCCAGAGCCCGTTGTCCTGCGGCGTGGCGAACATCGAAATCGGTTTCAGGCCGTTGATCGCAAGATCGGCCGGGTTGACCTTGGAAAGCAGCTTGGCCAGGTCGTAGATGATCTCGTAGCGCGCACCGGCCGGATTGACGGCGACGACGCCGCTCTTGGCAATGTCTTCGGGCAGCAGGCTGTTGAGATGGTCGCGAATGGCGTTTGCACCATCGCGGTCGATTTCAGCCGCATGGCCCGCCGTCATCAATCCGAAAACAACGGCGCTCGTCGCCGTGATCAGCCTGTACCGCATGTATGTGCTCCTCCGCCTCGTCGATCGGCGGTCATGTGAGAATGTGCGCGGCCGGATGTCAACTCAGGCTTGCCGAAAAGGCAAGCCCTGGAGCTGCTGAATCGCAACATTTAGAAACCGAATTTGATACCGGTCCTGTCTCTATTGTATTACCGCGTAGGATTTATTTCGCAGTATCCTGGCACTGACCGGCAACCCGAGATATAGGGGCCGCGTCGCCTTGCGTTTCCGCTTCACTTATACTATAGCGCACGCGTCCGCGCAGACACCCTTGGAGGCAACGCGGATGAGGAAGGCCCAAACGCCCCTCCAGTCACCGGAAGGATGATACCGCACGGAGACTCTCCAAATAACCTCGAAAGGAATAGCCATGAGCCAGGAAACTTACGAGCTCAAGGCCGAGGCGCGCGAACGGGTTGGTAAGGGGTCCGCCCGTGAACTTCGCCGCAACGGTTTGATTCCAGCTGTCATCTATGGTGACAAGCAGGCCCCCATTTCTATCGCTCTCAGCACCAATGAGGTGACGAAGCGCATTCATGCCGGTAGTTTCATGACCACTGTTGCGACGATCGACGTCGGCGGCGAGAAGTACAAGGTTCTGCCGAAGGACTATCAGCTCGATCCGGTTCGCGACTTCACGATGCACGTGGATTTCCTCCGCGTCTCCGGCAACACGCAGGTCACCGTCGAAATCCCGGTTCACTTCATCAACGAAGAGAAGTCGCAGGTGAAGATCGGCGGCGTTTTGAACATCGTTCGCCACACAATCGAAGTTCATTGCCCGGCTGATGCGATCCCGGAATTCTTCGATATCGACCTCTCCGGCAGGAAGATCGGCGACAGCATCCATATCTCCGAAGTCACACTGCCGAAGGGCGTGACAACGGTCATCGACCGCGACTTCACGATCGCAACGATCGTTGCTCCGGCCGCTGGCGTTGAAGAAGAAGCTCCGGCTGAAGGCGAAGGCGAAGCGGAAGCATAATCCGCATACACCAATTCGTAATTATAAGGCCCGCTTTCCCCTGGAAGGCGGGCCTTATCAATTTTAACGCGAGCCCACTTCAGCAACATTTAACACATTCGTGAAAGCATTCCCCAAGCATTTCTACACTTGCCGCTCTTTGCCGCTATGGCCGCGAAGCGAGAGCCCGGGGAGAAAACGGAACCATGAACAATTCCGTTGAGAACAGATTTTTTGCGATTGTTTGCGGGGCGCTTCTCATATTTGTCGCTCCGCTTTTTGTATTGTTTCTCTTCCTTTCCTCCGAGCGCGCCGACAAGGAAATACGCGACCACATCTCCGTTCTTCTGGTTGCCAATTCCCAGGCGCTTGCAAAGCCGCTCTGGGATCTGGACGAAGACAGCGTAACGCAGATCAGCGCCACGATGGTTTCGCAGGGCGCGATCGTGAAGGTCGAGGTTCGCGATCAATCCAGTCAGCTCAACGTGACGCAATCGACCATCCCGAAATCCTTTGATGGCGAGCTCGTTCAGGTTTCCCGCGCAATCATCTACAACACGGTCGACGGTCCGAAGAACCTTGGCAGCATCGCGGTCTATTATCCGAAGCTTGGCCTCTTCTCCGGCCTGAAGCATGAAGAAGTCGTTTTCATATCGATCTTCATCTTCGCCGTGCTCACCGTCTTCGGCACCGCACTGATCGGCAACCGCCTCTTCGTCATCCAGCCACTCATGCGGCTTATCGCGGCCATAGAGGCCACCCGTCAGCTTGGATCGCGCCATCACGTCGATTGGCAGTCAAGCGATGAGATCGGCCGCCTTGCCCGCAGCTTCAACGAGATGCAAACGAAGCTGGAGAGCGAGGAGAAGGAACTGAAGCTCGCCCACCGCCTCGCAACCGATATCTATAACCTCACGCCCGCCATGCTCTTCTCGCTGGACAACGAGGATCGCATCATAGCGGTCAGCGACTATTGGCTGGTCGCAACGGGCTACGGCAGGGCGGAGGTGATCGGACGCAGATTTTCCGAACTCGTGACGTCCGATACCCGCGACGCGTTCCAAAACCGCAAGGAAGGTTTCGAGAACGGCGCGGCACTGGACGTAACCGTGAAGTTCCTCTGCGCAGGCGGCCGCATCATGGACGTGCTGATCCTGGAATCCAAGACAGCCACCGGACCAAACCAGCTCTCGCTGTCGGTCATGACCGACGTGACCGCACTGAAGGCCTCGGAAGACCGCAACCACCGCCAGGCGATCACCGACCATCTCACCGGCCTGCTGAACCGCCAAGGCTTCGAGACCGCCCTCGACGGCAAGATCGCCGAAGCCGACGCCGCTGGCCAGGAGCTTGCCTGCCTCTTCATCGATCTCGACCGCTTCAAGTGGATCAACGACAATATGGGCCATGCCGAAGGCGATCGCGCACTGCGCGAGCTCGTCGAGCGGCTCAACAAGCATCTCGCGCCCTCCGATCAGGCAGCGCGCCTTGGCGGTGACGAATTCGCTATTCTGCTTCCGGCCAAGGACGGCGAGAAGCGCGCCAGGGCGATGTGCGAGCAGATTGCCACCGTCTTCGAGGCGCCTTTCGGCCCCGACCTGCATCTGAGCGCCAGCATCGGCATCGCCATCTATCCGCGCCATGCGTCGAATGCAGCCGAACTGCTGCAGAAGTCGGATATGGCGATGTATTCGAAGAAGCGTGACGGCAAGAATGGCGCGCAGATATTCGACAACAGCATGCTGGACAGTGCAAGGACGCGCGCCGAGATCGAAAGCCACATCGAAAATGGCCTCGCCGAGGATTGGTTCGACGCCTATCTGCAGCCGATCGTTGGCCTTGACGATCACCGCATCGCCGGCTTCGAAGCGCTTCTGCGCCTCAATCACCCCCAGAAGGGCCTGATGCCGCCGGCTGGCATCATCCACGTCGCCGAGGAGACCGCCAAGATCGTCCGCGTCGGCAACGTCATCATGGAAAAGGCGATCGGGCATCTGGCGAATATCTCCCGGATCCCGGGCATGCAGGATACCTATCTCGCGATCAATTTCTCGCCGCTGCAGTTCGAAGTCACCCTGCCCTCCCGCCTCGCCGGGCTCGTCGGGCGGCACGGCATCCGTCCGGATCGAATTGTCGTCGAAATCACCGAAGCCGTTCTGATGCACGACAATCCGCAAATACGCATGGTGCTGACCGAACTGCGCCGTTTCGGCTGCCGCATCGCCCTTGACGATTTCGGCACCGGCTACTCGTCGCTGAGCTATCTCAACCGCTTCCCGGTCGACATCATTAAGGTCGACCAATCCTTCACCCGGTCGATCAACGACACGAATGATGACGTCCGCCACAAGAGCCGGATGCTCATCGAAGGCATCACCACGCTCTCGCACAAGATGGACTGCACCGTCATCGCGGAAGGCATCGAAACCGAAGAAGAATGCCGCACCCTACACCAGATGGGGCTTGACTACGGTCAGGGCTACCTCTTCCATCGTCCGCAGAATGCCTCGAAATTGATCGAGGACCTCACAGCCGTGGTAAACGAGGTCGCCCAAGCCTCGTGATCGGCGCATTGAAGGTGGAAATAGATGAAAAAGCTCCTGCTTCTTGCTTTTCTGACGCTTCCTTGTGCAGCGCCGGCACAGTCGCAGACCGTCAATTTCACGACTGAAGAATACGCGCCTTTCAACTATCGCGACGGGAAGGTGATCAAGGGCGCGACCGTCGAACAAGTCGAAAAGGTCATGGCCGATATCGGCGTCGACTATACCATGGAGATGCTGCCCTGGGCGCGAGCCTACAGCCTCGCGCAATCACAGCCCATGACCTGCGTTTTTGCCACGGCACACAATGCCCTGCGCGATCCCCTCTTCAAATGGATTGAGCCGCTGCTCGTCGATCGCAATATCTTGATCACACGGAAGGGATCGGGCGTCGTTGCGAATGACCTCGAGGCGTCCAAGAAATATACCGTCGGCACGCAGCGCGAAGATTATACTGAGATGGTGTTGAGGCAAAAGGGCTTTACCAAGCTCGATATCGCCACCGACTTCAATGCCACGCTTCGCAAGCTTCTCGGCGGCCGTATCGACATGATGCCCATTTCAGAGCTTTACTTCGAAAAGCTGAAGGCGGATCAGCCGGTGGAGGTGGTCACCATGCTCTCCTCACAGCCGATGGGTATCGCCTGTCACAAGGATTTTCCATCCGATCTTCAGGTGCGGATGCAGACCGCCCTCGACAAGCTGATCACCGACGGCACCCAGAAAGAGATTTTCCTGAAGTATGGGCTGCATCTCGGCAATTAGCGCCGCGCCGTGCCTTTGCGCTTGACTTCCTGCCCGTTTCGCGGTGGGGAAGCGGGCAGTAGGCATTCAAGAAACGGACTGGCCAATGCTGATCATCGCGGGTCTCGGCAATCCCGGGAGCAAATATGCCGGAAACCGTCACAATATCGGCTTCATGGCAGCCGACGCCATCCACCGGCGCCACGGCTTTTCCCCCTGGTCCAAGAAGTTCAAGGCGGAAATTTCGGAAGGCGAGCTTGGTGGCGAAAAGGTGCTGCTGATCAAGCCGCAAACCTACATGAACCTCTCCGGCGAAGCCGTCGGCGAAGCCATGCGTTTCTACAAGCTGCAGCCTTCCGATCTCGTCGCCATCTATGACGAGCTCGACCTGCCGCCCGGCAAGGCCCGGCTGAAGATCGGCGGCGGCAATGGCGGCCATAACGGAATCAGGTCGCTCGACGCCCATTGCGGCAAGGATTACCGGCGCCTGCGCCTCGGCATCGGTCACCCTGGCGTCAAGGAACTTGTGCAGCACCACGTCCTCGGCGATTTCGCCAAGGCCGACCAGGTCTGGCTGCAGCCGCTCCTGGAAACGCTTGCCGACAATGCCGACATGCTGGTGCGCAAGGAGGATTCGCAGCTGATGAACAAGCTGGCGCTCGCCGTCGGCGGCAAGGCGGAGGAGGACAAGCCGAAGCCCGAAAAGAAGCCGGCAGCGCAATCCCACATCCATCAGGCGCGAAATCACGCGCAGCCTAAGCTGCCTGCGACCGGCCCTATGGCCGAAATGCTGAAGAAGATGTTCGGCAACAAGGGCGAGTAAGCAAGATGCCGAAGCGAGATATCATGATCAAGCCCGCCGGGCCCGGCGACTTACAGGCGCTTCTCGAGCTCTATCGCCACCTCAATCCCGATGATCCAGCGATCGATCCCGCCTGGGCAAGCGACCGCTTCTCAACCATCCTCGCCCAACCGGGCATGACCATATTTGTCGCGCTGGCCGCCGATATGCCTGTTGCATCCGCTACGCTGATCATCACACCCAATCTCACGCGAAACGGTGCTTCATACGCTCTGGTCGAGAATGTCATCACGCACGCCGATCACCGCAGGAAGGGTTATGCCGGCGCGTTGATCCGTCATGCCTGCGCAACGGCCTGGGCGGAGAATTGCTATAAAGTGATGCTCCTTACCGGTTCAAAGAACCCCGCGACGCTGCGTTTCTACGAAAACTGCGGCTTCATGCGGGATAAGACCGGCTATCAGATCAGGCGCCCCGGCTGATCAAAGCAATTGCAGCTCTTGAAGGCGGTCGAGGAGGAGTTCCCAAAGTGCCTTGGCTCCGTCGTCGATCGCCGTTGCCATCAGGATCGAGGCATCCTCTACGAACAGCATCGTGCCAATGCCGGCAACGACGGCAATGGAGCAGGCAATGCGCAGGTTCTTGAGACTGTCGGGCCGATAGTAGCCGGCATCGTCATATTCCGTTCCGAAGAGCATGTCGGAAAGATCATATCCGTCCGAAATGGTCAGATCAATGATCGGCTTGTCCGAAAGCCTGTCCGGATAGACGTTGAACAGCGCACGGACGACATGGCCTATCGCACCGAAGATCGCAAAGAGCGCCGCGGCGACGAAATAATGCCAAGTAGCTGCCTCAGCATGCATGCGCGCCTCCGTCGTGGGCGCAATCTAGCGGCAATTGACGGATGGCGGCTTAAGAAGATTGGTTAAGAAACGCCTATTCTTCGGGTTCTGCCGTAAACATCAGCGGGAAGCCTGCCTCCTTGGCATAGTCCATCGCCTCCTTGACCTTGGTCTCGGCAATGTCCTTGGCGCAGACGACGACCACGCTGGAGCCCATTTTATGCGCCGTCATCATCACCCGGTATCCCGTCTCCTCGCTCATACGGAAAACGGCTTTGAGGATCATGACGACGAACTCGCGTGGCGTATAGTCGTCGTTGAAAAGAAGAACCTTGTAGAGCTTGGGCTTATCCAGCTTCAGCTTGACCTTCGTTTTCGGCTTTATGGCAACGTCGTTGTCACTCATCGGAAAATCCACCCGTTGATGACATGAGAGGTAGTTTCTAAACTAGACAAGCATTGTCGGTTAGGGAATTTCGACACTCACCTGTCGATTGCGAGCCCGGACTACAGCCTTGCGATCAGGGAAGAGCTCAAGTTCAAGCTCGTCGCCGGGTGTTTGACACCAAGATGGTCTAGGTCTCCTTGGGTGAAGGTCACCTGCCCTTGGTGAAATCCGCAATATTACGTCTCGAAATCTCCGCGTGCAGAAAATAGGCCAGCGTTTCCCGATCGGCAAGTGAGCAGCGGTAAAAGCGGCGGAAGACTTGACCGCATGGCTCCTTTATCCCATAGGCAAGGCAACGATTTCAGCGAATACGGACATCCAGTCATGGGCTTCAAATGCGGTATCGTCGGTCTGCCGAATGTCGGCAAGTCGACACTCTTCAACGCGCTCACCAAGACGGCAGCGGCGCAGGCGGCGAACTATCCCTTCTGTACCATCGAGCCGAACACCGGCGAAGTCGCCGTTCCAGATCCACGGATGCAGAAGCTCGCCTCGATCGCCAGCTCGAAGGAAATCATCCCAACCCGCATTTCCTTCGTCGATATCGCCGGTCTGGTGCGCGGCGCGTCCAAGGGCGAAGGCCTCGGCAACAAGTTCCTCGCCAACATCCGCGAAGTTGATGCCGTCGTGCATGTGCTGCGCTGCTTCGAGGATGACGACATCACCCATGTCGAAGGCCGCATCAATCCGGTCAGCGACGCCGAAACCATCGAAACCGAGCTGATGCTTGCCGACCTTGAAAGTCTCGAGCGCCGTGTCGAGCAAACCCGCAAACGCGCCGCCTCCAAGGACAAGGATTCGCTGACCCAGCTTCCCGTCATGGAAGCGGTGATCAAGCTCCTCAACGAAGGCAAGCCGGCTCGTCTATTGCTGAAGACGCTCGGCGCCGACGAAATCGAAGTCCTGAAGGGCCTGAACCTTCTGACTTCCCATCCGGTGCTCTACGTCTGCAACGTCGCGGAAGCCGAGGCAGCAACAGGCAACGAACATACCGAGGCTGTTGCCGAGATGGCGAAAGCCCAAGGCGCCGAATGCGTGATCATCTCGGCCGCGATCGAGTCCGAAGTGGCTCAACTGCCGGAAGAAGAAAGCAAGGAATTCCTCTCCGCACTTGGTCTCGAAGAAGCCGGCCTCGACCGCCTAATCCGTGCGGGCTATCACCTGCTCGACTTGATCACCTATTTCACCGTCGGCCCCAAAGAGACCCGCGCTTGGACGATCGTGCGCGGCACCAAGGCACCGGCCGCTGCCGGCGTCATCCACACGGATTTCGAACGCGGCTTCATCCGTGCCTTCACTATCGGCTATAACGACTACATCGCGCTGGGCGGCGAAACCGGTGCCAAGGACGCGGGCAAAGCCCGGGACGAAGGCAAGGAATACGTGGTTCAGGACGGCGACGTAATCCACTTCCGCTTCAATACCTGATCGGCCGCACGGCCGAGGGAGGACGAGGCCAGATGAAGCTAGTTTTTGAAGACTTCGAGCCGGGCCGCAGCTTTGCGCTAGGCCCGATCGCCGTGACGGCGCAGGAAATCATTGAGTTCGCAACCGAATTCGACCCGCAGCCGATGCATATGGACGAGATGGCCGGACGCGCCAGCATCCTTGGTGGGCTCGCGGCTTCCGGCTGGCATACTTCCGCGCTCTTCATGCGCATGATGGCCTATGGTTTTCTGCTGAATTCACATTCCCAGGGCGCACCCGGCATCGACGTGATGGAATGGAGGAAGCCCGTGCTTGCCGGCGACACGCTGTCCGGGCGTTCGACGGTGCTGGAGTCGCGCACCATGCGCTCGCGGCCGGGGATCGGCATCGCCCGCTTCAAGCATGAGGTCCAAAATCAGCACGGCGATCTGGTCTGCTATTGCGAAAACTGGATCATGTTCAGCATGCGCTACACAGCGGAGACAAACCCATGAGGATGGCGGAGCTTTATACGATCGGCGAAAAGGCCGCGATCGGCGGCTATACCTTTACCGAGGAGCGGATCATCCATTTCGCCACGCGCTTCGATCCGCAGCGCTTCCATGTTGATAAGGAAGCAGCCAGGAAGACGCTCTTCGGCAATCTCTGCGCCTCGGGCTGGCATACATGCGCCGCCTGGATGCGAACTTTCCTGGATTACTGGGAAAAGGAAACCGCGCGACTTGCCAGGGAGGGCGTCGCCCCGCCGAAGCTCGGCCCTTCGCCCGGCTTCCAGAAGTTGCAATGGCTGCGTCCGGTCTTCGTCGACGAGACGGTCAGCTATTCGGTGACCTTGCTTGCCAGCCGGCCTCTCACATCGCGGCCGGGCTGGTTCCTCAATTCGACCCTCAACGAAGGCGTCAACCAAGACGGCGCGCCTGTCATCCGCTTCGAGGGCAGCGTGCTCGAATTCGAGTAAAGCCGGGCTTCAGTGCCCGGCGAATTCGACCAGCGTGTGGACATTCACCCCGAGCTCATCGAGCTTCCTGCGGCCGCCGAGATCCGGCAGATCGATGACGAAGCACGCACCGACGACTTCCGCACCCATCTGGCGAAGTAGCTTCGTCGCGCCGACGGCCGTCCCTCCGGTTGCAATCAGATCGTCCACGAGAATGACCTTCTCGCCCGGCTGAACCGCATCCCGGTGCATCTCCATCTCGTCGACGCCATATTCCAGGCTGTAGGCGATCCGCACGGTATCATGCGGCAGCTTGCCCTTCTTGCGGATTGGCACAAAGCCGGCCGAAAGCTGATGCGCCACGGCGCCGCCGAGAATGAAGCCGCGCGCTTCCATGCCGGCGATCTTGTCGATCTTCAGGCCCGCATAGGGCTGCACCAGTTCATCCACAGCGCGGCGAAACGCCCGCGGATTGCCGAGCAGCGTCGTGATGTCGCGAAAGATAATGCCGGGCTTTGGATAGTCCGGGATGGAGCGGATGCTAACCGCAAGCTCCGAGGCAATATTGTTCATGGAAAGTCCGTCTGTCTGCGAGGGCATTTAGTCGGTTGCACCCTATCAACTGACTGACATGGAACCAACAAAAAAGGCGGCCCGAAAGCCGCCTTTTGCTGGTTGAGCTAGAACCGCTCAGTGCTCCTTGTTGGCATAGACCGAGCGCTTCGTCAGGAAGATGAGACCCGAGAAGATCAGCAGGAACACGATGACCATGAAGCCGGTGCTCTTGCGCTCTTCGAGGTGCGGCTCTGCGGCCCACATCAGGAAGGCGGAGACATCCTTGGAGTACTGATCGACGGTCTGCGGCGTGCCGTCGTCATAGGTCACCTGATCGTCGGAGAGCGGCTTCGGCATCGCGAAGGCCGCGGCAGCGTTGAAGTAAGGGTTGTAATGCGCGCCCTCTGGAACCTGGAAACCCGCCGGCGGCTCTTCATAGCCGGTCAGCAGCGAGTAGATATAGTCCGGCCCGCCTTCCTGATACTGCGTGAAGATATCGAAGACGAACTGCGGGAAGCCGCGGGTTATCCCGCGGGCCTTCGCGATCAGCGAAAAGTCCGGCGGCTCCGCGCCATTGTTCGCGGCGGCAGCGGCCTGGGCGTTGGCGTATGGCGACGGGAAATAATCCGAAGGGATAGCCTTGCGTGTGAACATCTCACCCGCAGAATCCGGGCCATCTTGAACTTCGTAGTTCGCGGCAAAAGCCTTGACCTGCGCCTCGGAGTAGCCGAGTTCGCCGAGCATGCGGAAGGGAACGAGGCTCATCGAGTGGCAGGCGGAACAGACTTCCGCATAGACCTTCAGGCCGCGCTGCAGCTGGCCCTTGTCATAATGGCCGAACGGGCCGGCGAAGCTCCAGTCCTGCTCCCGCGGGTGCTTCAGCGGATAGTGCGGCGTGGCGCCTTCCTCGTGCTCGGCCGGAGCAGCGCCCTCGCCGTGCGTCGCTTCCTGAGCGAATGCAGCAGTTCCGAGGATAGCTGCGACTGCGAGCGGCAGAATGCTTGCAACAAGCTTTTTCATCGTTCTATTCCTTCCGCTCGCTTATGCCTTGACCGTAGCTGTTTGTTGATTGCGCTTTTCCAGTACGGCTTCGGTGATCGAGTTTGGAATGCGGCGCGGCGTCTCGACGAGACCAAGCACTGGCATGGCGACCAGGAAGAAAGCAAAGTAAAGCAGCGTGCAGATCTGCGAGATCAGGACGAAGGCACCTTCCGCCGGCTGGGAACCGAGCCAGCCGAGGATGATCGCGTCGATCACGAACAGCCAGTAGAACATCTTGTACCAGGGGCGGTAGACCGCAGAGCGGACCTTCGACGTGTCGAGCCATGGCAGGAAGAACAGCACGATGATCGCGCCGAACATCACAAGGACGCCGCCGAGCTTGGAATCGATCGGACCGATGTTGAAGGTGATCGAGCGCAGCATCGCGTAGAACGGCAGGAAGTACCATTCCGGAACGATGTGCGCCGGCGTCTTCAGCGGGTCAGCCGGGATATAATTGTCCGGATGGCCGAGGAAATTCGGCATGTAGAAGATGAAGTAGGCGTAGACCAGCAGGAAGATCGAAACGCCGAGTGCGTCCTTGAGGGTTGCATAGGGCGTGAAGTGGACGGTGTCCGTCTTGGTCTTGACCTCGACGCCGGTCGGGTTCGTCTGGCCGGTCACGTGCAGCGCCCAGATATGCAAGACGACAACGCCTGCGATGATGAAGGGCAGCAGGTAGTGCAGCGAGAAAAAGCGGTTGAGCGTCGGGTTTTCAACGGCAAAACCGCCGAGCAGAAACTGCTGCACCCATTCGCCGACCAGCGGGAAGGCCGAGAAGAAGCCGGTGATGACGGTCGCGCCCCAGAAGGACATCTGGCCCCAGGGCAGAACGTAGCCCATGAAGCCGGTCGCCATCATCAGCAGATAGATGAGAACGCCGAGGATCCAGAGGATTTCGCGCGGCGCCTTGTAGGAGCCGTAGTAAAGGCCGCGGGCAATGTGCAGGTAGACCGCGACGAAGAAGAAGGAGGCGCCGTTGGCATGCATATAGCGCAGAAGCCAGCCGTGGTTGACGTCGCGCATGATCTTTTCGACGGCATTGAAGGCGACCGAGGTTTCGGCAGCATAATGCATGGCAAGCACAACGCCGGTCAGGATCTGCACGACCAGCATGACCGAAAGCATGGCGCCGAAGGTATAGGCATAGTTCAGGTTACGCGGAACCGGATATGCAACGAAGCTGTCGTAGACCATGCGCGGCAGCGGCAGGCGCGCATCGATCCACTTCTCGAGGCCGGTTGATGGCTCGTAGCTGGAATGGCCACTCATAAATCAGTCTCCCCTCAACCGATCTTGATCACTGTATCGGAAACGAACGAATAGGTCGGAATCGGCAGGTTCGTCGGCGCCGGACCTTTACGGATGCGGCCGGCCGTGTCGTAGACCGACCCATGGCAGGGACAGAACCAACCGTTGTATTCGCCGGCCTGTCCGAGCGGCACGCAACCGAGATGGGTGCACGAACCGATCATGACGATCCAGTTTTCCTTGTCCTTGCCGGCAGAGCGGTCGACACCGGTTGCCTGCGCTTCGGCCGGAAGGTTCTCGTTGCGTGCGATCGGATCCTTGAGATCCGAAAGCGGAACCTCGTCGGCGGCCTTCACTTCCTCGGGCGTACGGTTGCGGATGAACACCGGCTTGCCGCGCCACTTGGCGGTCAGCGACATGCCCGGCCCAAGGCTCGATACGTCGACTTCGATGGAAGCAAGAGCGAGCGTGGACGCATCCGGACGCATCTGATCGATGAACGGCCAAGCGACCGCCGCAGCGCCGACGGCGCCTGCCATACCAGTGGTGAGATAAAGGAAATCACGGCGCGTGGGCTCCCGTGAAGCCTCGCTTGTCGTTTCGTGTTCGCTCACGGCTAAACCATCCTCTGCGCAATTTTCGCGGAATTCCGCCCTGCCCCTCTAAGCGGCGAATCTACACAGACACAATTCGGCCTTAGATTCCCCGCCAATCCGGCGCGTTCTATGCTTGATCGCAAATTATGTCCAGCCTTGACAATAGTATGAGGGCACAATGTCGCGGGTATTTTCAGATGATCTTTCTACCGCAATCCCCTGGATTCAGCGGATCGGAGCCTTGCTGGCGGACGCATGCCTAAACGGCCCTCGCCTCGCGCCCAGGCATATCTTCGTCTGCACCGAGGAAGCCGCCGGACTGGCGCGCCCATAGCTCGGCATAAAGCCCGCCACTTTCGACCAGGGATTTATGCGTGCCTTCTTCGATGATTCGGCCGCGATCGACAACAATCAGCCGATCGAGCGCGGCAATCGTCGAAAGGCGGTGAGCGATAGCCAGCACAGTCTTCCCCTCCATGATCCGGCTGAGATTGGACTGGATCACCTCTTCCACCTCGGAATCGAGCGCCGAGGTCGCCTCGTCGAGCACCAGGATCGGTGCGTCCTTCAGCATGAGGCGCGCGATTGCGATGCGTTGCCGCTGCCCGCCGGAAAGCTTCACGCCGCGCTCGCCGACATGCGCGTCGAAACCCTTGCGCCCCTGCTGATCGTGCAAGCGCTCGATGAAGCCGAGCGCCTCTGCCCGCCGTGCGGCATCGAGCAGCCGTTCCTCGTCCGCATCGGGCCGGCCGAAGAGGATGTTGTCCCGGACCGAACGGTGCAGCAGCGACGTATCCTGGCTGACGACACCGATCTGCATGCGCAGTGACTCCTGGCTGACCGCAGCAATATCCTGGCCATCGACAAGGATGCGCCCGCCTTCAAGGTCGTAGAGGCGCAGCAACAGATTGACCAGCGTCGACTTGCCGGCGCCGGAGCGCCCGACGATCCCGACCTTCTCGCCGGGTGCGACGGTGAGCGAGAAATTCTCGATGACACCCTTGCCCCGGCCGTAATGGAAGGAGATGTTTTCGAAGCGGATGCTAGGCTCCCTGACGACGAGATCGGGGGCATTGGGCCGATCGACGAGACCGAGCGGCTGCGAGATCAATTCGGCAGCATTCTGGATCGTGCCCAGATTGCGCATGATACCGTTGAACTGCGTCATCAGGCGCCCAAGAAGGAAGTTGAGGCGCAGGACGAGGGCCAGCGAAAAAGCCACGGAACCGGAACTCACCAACCCGCGCAGCCACAGATCGACGCTTAACCCGCCCATCGTCACGATCATCAGGCCGGAAAGCAGCGCCATGGAGGCACGTACACCGGTAATGAACCGGGTAAAGCGCAGCACGGTATCCTGATAGATATCGAAACCCTGGCGCATGTAGCGGTCGCTCTCCTCGTCACGAGCGAAAAGCTTCAGCGTCTGGATGTTGCTGTAGGAATCGACCATGCGGCCGTTGAGCATAGAGGCGGCTTCCGCAGTCTCGCGCGAGTGATAGCGGATGCGCGGCACGAAATAGCGGGCGAGCACGCCGAAGGCAGCGAGCCAGAACAGCACGACGGCCGCAAGCGAAAAATCGAGCTGAGCCACCAGCACCAGTGTCGTCGCCGCGTAGATTCCGACGAACCAGACGCTCTCCATGAGCGAGGTCACGAGATCGCCCACCGCCTGGCCGGCCGACCAGACCTTCGTCACGATCCGCCCGGAAAAATCGCTCTGGAAAAAATGCAGCGATTGGCGCGAGACGTGGAGATAGGATTGCCAGCGCGCGAGATTGTAAAAACCCGGCGTGATGACCTGCTGATCGACCAGCGCGATGAGGAAGACCACAACGAAACGGACAAAGCCGATCAAAGCCAGCATTCCGAAGAGCTCGCTGCCGTGTGCAGCAAGCATCTCGCTCCAGCCAACGCCCGGCCTGACTGTGCTCAAAATATCGACCAGCCGTCCGACGAACCAGAAAAGCGCCGCCTCGATCGCCGCCGACATCCCGCCGAGGACGAGCATCGCGACGAAGGGCCATTTCGCCTGGCCGATGTAGAACCAGATGAAGCCGGCCGTCGAACGCGGCGGCTGTATATTGCCGCGCCGGCGGAACGGATCGATCCAGTTTTCAAACAGATTGAGTATCGGGCGCAGGAGCATCATTGCGTTATAGTCCGAGACAACCCTGCGGCAAAGGCAACGGAGGGCGGACACAACCTTATATTTTGGTAATTTTCGGTAACATCGGCGGCATCCGTGTTGAATGTCGCTGACCTCGTGACGATCTCGGAGTACAATGGCCGCTTATCGGAGAAATACCGTCATGGAAACGAGGGTGCTCGCGTCGCATATTCCGCTTCCGCTTGCGGACAGACTCGATGAAACCGCAGCCCAACTCGGCATATCGCGCGACACGATCGTCAGCGAGGCGGTTGCCGCATGGCTCGACAACGAGGAAGAGCGCCGCGTGACGGCACTCCGCACGATGGCAGGCGCCATCGTCGTGGTCGAGCGTCACAGGGTAAGAGACTGGGCAGACAGCCTGTAAACCGGCAACGGATCTTTTGGGAATCATTCAGTGCCTGCGGCAGCTCGCGCCGACCGTGCTAAACGCGAAGAATGCCGCGATTTCTCTCCTGATCAGGATAACAGGGCTTCTTAACTGGTCTCAACAGTTAAGAAGCCCTCCCCGCTTTCGCCGGGAGGGCCTTTCGCTTTACTCCGCCGCTTCCTCCGCTTCTTGCGAACGATCGGCGAGGAAGCCGCCGGACTGGCGGGTCCAGAGATCGGCATATATGCCGCCCTGACTGACGAGATCGGCGTGCGAACCGGCCTCGATGATCCGGCCCTTGTCGAGCACGATCAGGCGGTCCATCTCCGTCAGCGTCGACAGGCGATGGGCGATCGCGATCACCGTCTTGCCTTCCATCAGCGCGAAGAGGTTCTCCTGGATCGCCGCTTCCACTTCGGAATCGAGCGCCGAGGTCGCCTCGTCGAGCACCAGGATCGGCGCGTCCTTCAGGAACACCCGGGCGATCGCAACGCGCTGACGCTGGCCACCGGAGAGCTTCACGCCGCGCTCGCCGACCTGCGCGTCGAGCCCCTTGCGGCCCTGCATGTCGACAAGCCCTTCGATGAACTCCCAGGCATTTGCCCGCTTCCCCGCCTCGATCACATCCGCGTCCGTCGCATCCGGACGGCCGTAGGCGATGTTGTCGCGGATCGAGCGGTGCAGCAGCGACGTATCCTGCGTCACCACGCCGATCAGCGAGCGGAGGCTTTCCTGCGACACCAGCGAGATATCCTGGCCGTCGATGGTGATGCGGCCGGCTTCCAGATCGTAGAAGCGCAGCAGCAGGTTCATCAGAGTCGTCTTACCGGCGCCGGAGCGGCCGACAAGGCCAACCTTCTCACCCGCCTTGATGTCGAGCGACAGGTTGTCGATGACGCCTTTGCCCTTGCCGTAATGGAAGCGGATGCGCTCGTAATGGATCGCACCCTTCTTCGCCTGCATCGGCGGTGCATCGCGCTTGTCGGTGATGTCGTGGTTCTTCGTCATCATCTCCATGCCGTCATAGACCGTGCCGATGTTTTCAAAGAGCGCCGATACCTCCCACATGATCCATTGCGACATGCCGTTGACGCGCATCGCAAGGCCGATCGCGATGGCGATCGCGCCGACCGAAATCTGGCCATTCAGCCAGAACCAGATCGATAGGCCCGAGATGGCGAAGAGCGCCACGCAGTTGTTGATGTAGACGCACACATGGAACAGCGTGACGCGACGCATCTGCTGGTGCACCGTCTGCAGGAATTCGTCCATGCCGGCCTTGGCATAGCCTTCCTCCCTGCCCGCATGCGAGAAGAGCTTGACGGTCGCAATGTTCGTGTAGCTGTCGACCACCCGGCCGGTCATCATAGAGCGCGCATCCGCCTGCTGCGCCGCGATCCTGCGCAGCCGGGGCACGAAATACGATACGATGCTGACATAGATGGAAAGCCAGACCAGGATTGGCACCATCAGCCGCCAGTCTGCCGCTGCGATCACGATGATCATCGTCAGGAAGTACGTGACGACATAGACGAAGACGTCGAGGATCTTCATCGTTGTTTCACGAACGGCAAGCGAGGTCTGCATCACCTTGGTCGCAACGCGTCCGGCAAACTCGTTTGCAAAGAAGGTCATGCTGTGGCGCAGCAGGAAGCGGTGCATCTGCCAGCGCGCGATCATCGGGTAGTTGCCGAGCAGGACCTGATGCATGATAAGTGAATCGAGCCCAGCCGCCAGCGGCAGGCCGACGAGGATCAAAGCCGCCATCCAGGCAAGCTTGTGCCATTCGTTCTGCAGGAACGTCGCCTTGTCGGCATTCGTCAGCCAATCGACGATATCGCCGAGGAACTGGAAGAGTGCCACTTCGCCGATCGCAATCAGCGCCGTCAGCACGGCCATGGCTGCAAGCCAGGGCGCCGCAGGCTTCGTATAGTGCCAGCAGAAGGCAAAAAGACCCTTCGGGGGAACGACAGGCTCCTCACTCGGAAAGGGGTTCAGTCGCTGTTCGAACCAGCTAAACATGAAAGTGCTCCGGAACTTCACCGTTCCACCTCCCGGCCTGCGCAAAACGCACTAAGGCACATATGGGAACCGGACGTTCGAGGGGCGAGGCCACGACAGCCGCGCAATGGATCAAAAATGGGGAATTTTAGAAAGCTTGCGCTCAGGAGCGCGAGATCGCCACGCTTGGTATCGCGGCTGGAAGGCGCGTAAGCATCAGAATATTCATGTCGGCCCTCCCTAGCTGGCGATTGAAGATGCGCACCAATAACGCGAAAATTGCGAAATTTCCAGTCCGAAGTCGGAAAAAATTGAACAATTCATGGGCAAAAGGCGCCCTGTTGCGCCGAAATCACAGTTGAACTAGGTCTCTTTGCCTCAAACAGCAAGACGGAACTTCGGATGACCAATCTCAGACTGGCGCTCTATCAGCCCGACATCCCCGGCAATACCGGCACGATCCTGCGTCTTGCCGCCTGCCTCGGAGTTGCCGTAGACATCATCGAGCCCGCCGGCTTCGACATTTCCGACCGCAACCTGAAACGCGCCGGCATGGACTATATCGCAACCGTTGCGCTCACCCGTCATGTCAGTTGGGATCGCTTCGAGCAATGGCGGGCTCCAACGGGCCGCCGCATCGTGCTCGCCTCCACCAAGGCATCGGTCCGATACACGGATTTCGCATTCCGGCCGGACGACATTTTGCTGTTTGGCCGCGAAAGCGCAGGCGTTCCGGATCATGTACATGAAAGAGCCGCCGGGCGTATCCTGATCCCGATGGTCGAGGGCCAGCGCTCGATCAATGTCGCGGTCTCCGCCGCGATGATCGCCGGCGAGGCCATGCGCCAGACCGTCTGGCGCTGATTTCGCTTCTGAGAGACCTCGTGAAGCCTCGCCATGATATGTCGCAAACGGCGTTGTGATATCCAGGAACAGGCGTATTATAATTAGCCGGACAATCAAAAAGTGAGATCCAGGCCACGATTTCAAAGAGATGGCAATGCGCTGAGACACCGATTGCGCAGCATTGCGCCGGCCGTGAACAAGAAGAAAAGACCCGCAGAGAATGGAATCCACGATCGTCATGATAAACCTGTTCGGCGCGGTAGCCTTGCTGCTGTTCGGCCTTGCGCAGGTGAAGGACGGTGTGTCGCGGGCTTTCGGTGCGCGGCTGCGAACAGGTCTTGCGACGGGCACGCGTGGCGGCTTGCGCTCCTTCGTTTCAGGCTTTTTCGCAACGCTGGCATTGCAAAGCTCCACGGCAACGGCGCTGATGGTCGCCTCCTTCGTCGAGCGCGAACTGGTGAAGCCACGCATGGCGCAGATCGTTCTGCTCGGTGCCAATGTCGGCACGGCCGTCACAGCCTGGATCGTCGCGACCGGTATCGAATGGCTGTCGCCGCTCGTCATCCTGGCGGGTATCATCCTCTATCGTAGCGGCTCGACCGCACGCCAAGGTGGTGGCACCGCACTGATCGGCATCGGCCTGATGCTCTTGTCTCTGCATCTTTTGAGCGGCGCGACAGAGCCTATGCGCCAATCGCCCGCGCTTGCCGCCTTTATCGGCTTGCTCGACAACGCCTGGCCGGTGGCGCTTGTGTTCTCCGCCGGCATTGCCTTCGTCTCCTCGTCGAGCCTTGCCGCCGTTGTCCTGATCCTTTCCCTGGCATCGACCGGTATTGTCTCGGCGGGATTGGTGATCGTTCTCATCCTGGGTGCCAATCTCGGCGGCGCAATTCCGCCGGTCGTCGCTTCGCTTGGCGGACCTGCCTCGGCAAAGCGCGTTACGCTTGGCAACCTGATCGTGCGGGCCGCCGGCTGCGTGATCGCACTCCCGCTTGCCGGCTACGGCGCCGAGCTTCTGGAGATGCTGCCGCTCGATCCCGCCAAGCTGCCGGTCGATGC
Organism: Rhizobium sp. 007; assembly: GCF_015353075.1. Classification (NCBI taxonomy): domain Bacteria; kingdom Pseudomonadati; phylum Pseudomonadota; class Alphaproteobacteria; order Hyphomicrobiales; family Rhizobiaceae; genus Rhizobium; species Rhizobium sp. 007. Next base: position 2,297,123 of record NZ_CP064187.1, read on the forward strand.
GCATCTCGGCTTCAACCTGATCCTCGCCGCTGTCGCCTGGCCGTTCTCGCGCCTGTTGTCGCAGTTGATGCTGCGTCTCGTTCCGGAAGAAGCACAAACCGACAATGGGCCGAAATATCTCGACCAGCACGAGCTGTCGACGCCCGTCGTGGCGCTTGCAAGCGCCACTCGCGAAGTCCTCGGCGTCGGCGACCTCATAGAGCGCATGCTGATCCGAGCCTCCGACGCCTTCGAGCAGAACGACCTGACCAAGCTCAAGGAAATTCCCACGCTCGAAAAGCGGGTCGATAGCCTGCAGCAGGAAGTGAAGGTCTATCTTTCCAAGCTCGGCCGCGAGGGCCTGAGTGAAGAGAACGGCCGCCACTCGATCATCATCATCGACTACGCGATCAACCTCGAGCATATCGGCGATATCATCGAAAAGGGCCTGCTGCCGCAGATCAGCAAAAAGGCTTCGCTCGGCCTGCGGTTTTCCGACGACGGTTACCAGGAGCTCAAGAAGCTCTTCCATTTGACGATCGACAACCTGCGGATCGCGCAAACGATCTTCGTGACGCGCGACTTCAATCTCGCCAAACAGATGATGGAAGTGAAGGTCGAAGTCCGCAGGATGGAGAAGCAATCCGCCGAACGCCACCTTGAACGCCTGCGCGAGGGCTACGCCGACAGCCTGCAGACGAGTTCACTGCATCTCGACATGCTGCGCGATCTGAAACGCATCAACGCCCATATCGTCTCGGTCGCGCATCCGATCCTCGACGAGAGCGGATTGCTCATCGAGAGCCGCCTGCGCACGCCTGCGCAATGACGGTCAGTCGGCGGAAGGCAGCCGGCGCATGGTGAATTCGATCTGGTCGTTGTCGAGCTGCCGCCAGCTTTCCACTTCGGTCCAATAGGCCGCCTTCGGATATTCGGCGAACCATTCGCGTGCCTTTGCCCGCGCGTCAAGCAGGCCAAGCCGATAGGTCTGGCGCACGAAGTGATCACCCTTGCGGGCAGTGCCTTCCGCCCGATGCCGTTCGATCCTGCGCTTCAAGCCGTCAAACGACGGAGGTCCCGGGATTTTAGTCATGAAACCTACCTCTGAGCGGGAAAGGTAGTATTGAAAATATCAATTTGCGAGTCGAATCTTTGCCGCCTCGACTGCGGCTTTCCGCCGGCTGGCAAGGCACCGATGCACCTGATACCACGAAACCGTAATCAGCGATGATCGAGTCGCGTGTGATGCAATAACGACTGCTGGGGATAATGATGGAACGACCAGACCTGCCGATCGGCCTGCCGGACGATATCGAAGAAAAGAAGGTCGCCGCGCGCACTTGGTTCGAAGGGTTACGCGATACGATCTGCGCCTCCTTCGAGGCCTTGGAAGACGAGCTGACCGGCACTCTTTCGGACCAGGAGCCCGGCCGTTTCGTCGGCAAGGAGTGGTCGCGTGAAAATGGCGCCGGCGGCGGGGGCCGGATGTCGATGATGCACGGCCGCGTTTTCGAAAAGGTCGGCGTGCATACCTCCACAGTGTACGGGGAATTCGCACCCGATCTGCGCACCCAGATGCCGGGCGCCAGCGAAGACCCTCGGTTCTGGGCCTCAGGTATTTCGCTGATCGCCCATCCGGTGAACCCCAATGTACCCACAGTGCATATGAACACCCGCATGGTCGTCACCTCCAGCCGCTGGTTCGGGGGCGGCGCGGACCTGACGCCGGTGCTCGACCGGCGCCGCACGCAGGAAGACGACGATAGTCGCCTCTTCCACAAGGCGATGGAAATTGCCTGCCGCAGCCATTCGGCCGTCGCCGACTATGGCGCTTACAAGAAATGGTGCGACGATTACTTTTTCCTGAAGCACCGCAACGAACCGCGCGGCATCGGCGGCATCTTTTATGACTGGCTGCATTCGAGCGAGGAAGCCGGCGGCTGGGATGCCGACTTCGCTTTCACCCGCGATGTCGGCAGGGCCTTCGCCATGGTTTATCCGAAAATCGTCCGCTCCAATTTCAACAAGGAATGGACCGAAGCCGACCGTGACGAACAATTGATCAGGCGCGGGCGCTATGTCGAGTTCAATTTGCTCTACGATCGCGGTACAATCTTCGGGTTGAAGACGGGAGGCAATATCGAGTCGATACTCTCGTCGATGCCGCCGGTCGTCCGGTGGCCATGACTGTACGACAGCGTACGGGTAAAAATACATTACATGGCCTTCAAGAACCGTGAGCACGCCCTAAACTAACGTGCTAAACTGAGCTTGTGTTGCGTAACAATCGGAGGAGGATTGTCATGATGATACAGAGCGGTTCGCCGGCGTCTGGGGATGTTCGGGAGGCATCCCGCGCAATCGAGACCCCGGATTTCCTGAACCGCATTGCCGAAGAAATGCGAGCCACGAGCGGCTCGGACCTGCCCCTTTCCTGCTTCATCGAACAGGTGAGGTTGCAGCTCGCTGCCGGAAAATCGCTCGAAGAACTGCGCGGACAGGCAAGAGAAAGCGCAAATTCGAATGCGTCCTACCAGTCGTCCGACTGCTTCCGCGCCTGGGCGATGCCGGAATATCGCATGTGATTTGCCGGCCGATGTCATCATCGGCCGGAACCTTCTCTCCGTTTCGCACATTGAAGTTTCGCACATCGAGGAGAACCGCGTGTCAGCGCGATCATCCCGTCATGTTCCGGACAAAGGAGTAGACAATGCGACTTTTCGAATGCGGTACGCTCGTTCCGGGCTGCACCTGGCACACCCGCGCCGATGAGGACGCCGAAATCGTCCGCCGCGCGGTCGAGCACATGAAGTCCGCCCATGGTGAAACGACCATTCGCGAAAACATGATCGACAACATCAAGGCCCGCATCCGCGACGAAGCGACAGCGGCCTGATCACTTCGAAAGTTCGTTCAGCCGGGCGAGCAGCGTCGCCCGGTCGGCGGCAAAATTCTCGTCGATCCATTGGTTCTCGAGTTTCGCAAGCGTCTCGCCGACACGCGGACCTGCGGGAATTCCGGTGGAAACGACATCGCCGCCGCCGATTGGAAACTGCGGTCTCTTCCACGCCAGAGCCCGGTCCAACAGCTTGCCGAGCCTGGCCGACCGGCTCATTTCCTTCATGTCGCCTTCCGCCTTGCCGCGAGCAACGGCGAGCGCGAGCTTCAGGCGCGTGACGATACCGTCCGCACCACTGCGATAGAGCAGCCGGTCGAAGGCCGCGGCAGACATTTCGTCATCGACCGGGGGCGCCGCCGCCCAGGCCCTGAAATAGGCCGCTTCGGCATTCGAAAATCTCAGGCGGACCGCCATCTTCTCCAGCCGTTCGGCATCGGGTGGAACGATCGAAGCGAGCCGAAGAAGCGGATCGGACGTCCAGCCGAGCGCCTTTTCGGTAGCGACCAGTCCCGGGATGGCATCGATGCCCCATTTCTCCGTCTCCGGCAGGACTTCGCTGAGCACCGAAACCTGCCGCATCCAGAGCAGCGCCCGGCCCGGATCGTCGGCAGCAAGCAGCTTGCGAAGCTCGGACCAAACCCTTTCGGACGAAAGCGTAGTGAGCTTCGAACGCGCCGCCGAACAGGCCCGCAGTCCGTCTGCATCGGGCCGGCCGGAGCCGTAGTGAGCAAAAAAGCGGAAGAACCGCAGGATGCGCAGGTAATCCTCGGCAATCCGTGTCGCCGCATCCCCAATGAAACGGATGTTGCGCTTCTCAATATCGGCAAGCCCGCCGACGAGATCGACCACCTCACCCTTGGAATTCATGTAAAGGGCATTGATCGTCAGGTCGCGCCGTTCCGCATCCGCCTGCCAGTCGGTGCTGAAGGCGACCTTGGCGCGGCGCCCGTCAGTCTCGACGTCGGTGCGCAGCGTCGTCACTTCGAACGGCTTTCCTTCGATCACCAGCGTCACGGTGCCATGCTCGATGCCGGTGGGGATCGCCTTGCTGCCGGACGCCTTCGCCCGTTCCGTCACGGCGTCCGGCGTCAGCGTCGTCGCGATGTCGATATCGCTGACCGGAAGCCCCATCAGGCTGTTGCGCACGGCGCCGCCCACGACGCGCCCCTCCCCGCCGTCCGCGTTCAGGAGCGCGAAGACGCGCTGAAGGCGGGGATCCTTGAACCATGCTTCATCAGCAAGGCTGGTCATGCATAAAGCCTCTCGTAAAGGGTGCGGACGATGCCCGCCGTGATGCCCCAGATCATCCAGCTTTCATAGGGCATGCGGTAAAAATGCCGGTCGACACCCTCGACCAAGCGCCTGTCGCGGGTGTGGTTTTGCGGGTTCATCAGGAAGGAAAGCGGCACCTCGAAGACGTCGTCGACTTCCCGCGGATTGGGCTTCAGCTCGAACCCCCGCCGGACGACGCCGAGCACCGGCGTGATGCGGAAGCCGGTCGCGGCGAGATAGTGCGGCAGGCGTCCGACCGTCTCTACAAAGGAGCCGGCAATGCCGATCTCTTCCTGTGTCTCGCGGATCGCCGCCATCTCCGGAGAAATGTCCGTAGAATCGATCGCTCCGCCAGGAAAGGATATCTGGCCGGAATGCTTGCGCAGGTTCGCCGTGCGCTTGGTGAAGATGACCCGCGCCTCGTCGCCGTCGTCGACCACTGGCACCAGCACAGCGGCGTCGCGTAGGTGGAAGCCCTCGACCATCGCGACGATATCCGGATTGAGGATGTGGTCGCCGTGATCCCGCCAGGAGTGATCGACCGGCCCGCCGTTTTGATTGAGCGCCCGGCGGCGGAATTCGGCCGCGGAATAGAGTGGGTAGCTTTGGGTCGGGGCATTGCTCATCGGGACAGCATATCCAGTTCATCGGCGGCCATGACAGGGAAAACGCAGCCGGCCGAGCGGACGCAGAACATCTCCCTGCCCTCGATATCCGCAATCTCGCCGAGGTCTGCCAGTTCATACATCACGGCCCGCGACACCAGCGCCTCGAGACGCCCGCGCACATGCAGATAGGGTTTCAACTCGCTGTTTTCTCCATGAATCACGAAGCGCAGCGGATACTCCTGGCCGGCCTCGACGACATCGCCGGTATTGGTGCGGAATGTCAGCACCTGCTGACCATTGCGGTCCGTCACGCTCATCTCGACGGCAACGAACGGCGCGTCAGCGACCCTGATTCCGACTTTTTCCACAGGGGTGACGAGATAGGTCTTTCCGTCCTCGTCCTTGCGCAGGACGGTGGAAAACAGGCGAACCAGGGGCGCACGGCCGATCGGCGTTCCCATGTAGAACCATGTGCCGTCGGCGCGGATTTCCATGTCGATATCGCCGCAGAAGGGCGGATTCCATTTCTCGACCGGTGGAAGTCCGCGCTTCTTGCCGCCGGTTTCGCCTGCAGCGCGCGAAATCAGCGCGGCAAGCCCTGCGGCATCTTCACTCGCCCTGATCTCTTGCGCTGCCATTCTTCTGTCCCGGTTTGCTCTTAACGATAGAATAGTCACGAGATAGTCATTTGGAACGAACTTGTCAGCCCGCAACATATCCATAACTCTATAGGGTACGAGCCAGAGGCGTAAGTCCGCCGATTCGCGACGAATGATTCAGCCGTTGGAGATACTTGATGGGTATGATGAAGACCGAAGATAGCCTCGGGGAGAAGGAAATCATCGCTGCCGCAGAAAAGGCGCTCGCCGATATTGCCCTTGTGCGCGAAGAAGTCTCGAAGGTGATCTTTGGCCAGGAAAGCGTCGTCGAAAACACCCTGCTCGCTGTTCTTTCAGGCGGCCATGCACTTCTGGTCGGCGTGCCCGGCCTTGCAAAGACCAAGCTGGTGACCACGCTCGGCGAAGTGCTCGGCCTCGGCGCGAACCGCATCCAGTTCACCCCGGACCTCATGCCGTCGGACATCCTCGGCTCCGAAGTGATGGACCAGGACGAGAACGGCCGCCGCTCCTTCCGCTTCGTCAAGGGCCCGGTGTTCGCCCAACTGCTGATGGCGGATGAGATCAACCGCGCCTCACCGCGCACGCAGTCGGCGCTGCTGCAATCGATGCAGGAATATCATGTCACGATCGCCGGCCAGCGCTACGACCTGCCGACGCCTTTCCACGTTCTCGCCACCCAGAACCCGCTGGAGCAGGAAGGCACCTACCCGCTGCCGGAAGCTCAGCTCGACCGCTTCCTGCTGCAGGTGGACGTGCACTATCCCGAGCTTGCCGCCGAACGCCAGATCCTGCTCGAAACGACCGGCATCAGCGAAACGAAGCCGCAAGCCGTCCTCGACGCCGGGCGGCTGATGGAAATCCAGAAGCTCATCCGCCAGATGCCGGTGAGCGACAAGGTCGTCGATGCGATCCTCGATCTAGTGCGCTCCGCCCGCCCCGGCCAGGGCAACGCTGCGACCGACAAGAATGTGGCCTGGGGCCCGGGTCCGCGCGCCGGCCAGGCGATGATGCTCTGCGCCCGCGCCCGCGCGCTCTATGAAGGCCGTCTGGCGCCGTCGCTCGACGATATCCATGCACTTGCCGAACCCGTTCTCGAACACCGCATGGCGCTTACCTTCGCTGCACGTGCCGAGGGCATGTCGGTCCGCGATGTCATCGCCGGCCTCGTCAAGCAGGCCAAAGGATAAGGAAGCCGGACGCGTGGCATCTATCGGACAGATCGTCAATCCGACCCCTGGCAGCGATGCCCTCGCCCGCGCAAGACAGCGGGCCTCTCTGGTGCCGGACTGCCTGGTCGAAGCCAAGCGCATCGCCAACACCGTGATTGCCGGCTGGCATGGCCGCCGCAAGCGCGGTATCGGCGAGAATTTCTGGCAGTTCCGCCCTTATACCGAGGGTGAAAGCCTATCGCGCATCGACTGGCGTCGCTCCGCCCGCGACGACCATACCTATGTTCGCGAGCGCGAATGGGAAGCCGCCCACACCATCTGGCTGTGGGCCGACATGTCGCCCTCGATGATGTACAAGTCGACCTTCGGCAGTGTCTCGAAGGAAAGCCGCGCGCTCGTCATCATGCTGGCGCTCGCTGAGATCCTTGCGCGCTCCGGCGAACGCATCGGTTGTCCGGGCGTCATGGAACCGGTTGCCGCCCGCAACGCCGCCGAGCGGCTTGCAACCGCGCTCATGCATGCGCCGCTACCGGGCGGGCTGCCGGACATAGCCATGATCCGCGGCTGGAGCGATCTCGTGCTCATCGGCGATTTCCTGGACGATGCGCCGGCGATCATGGCCCGCCTCACACCGCTTGCCCGTCGCGGCCTTCGCGGCCACGTGGTCGAGATCGCCGATCCCGCCGAAGAGCTTTTCCCCTATACCGGCCGTACCGAATTCACCGATCCGGAAACCGGCTCGAAACTGGTGTCCGGCCGCGCGGAAAACATCCGCGAAGCCTATAGCCGCGCCTATCTGGCCCGCCGCGACGGTCTCGGCCAATCGCTTCGACATCTCGGCTGGACGTTCGTCACCCATCGCACCGATCACCTGGCATCCGAAGCGCTGGTTGCGGTGCATATGTATCTGTCCGGGATGCCGGCCAAGGCGACACATGGGGGGCTGCTATGAGCGCCCTTCCCTTTGCTTTCGCCTATCCTGCAATCCTCGGCGCGCTCGTCGCCCTGCCGGTCATCTGGTGGCTGCTGCGGCTTACGCCGCCGCGCCCGAAATCCGAAGTCTTCCCGCCGCTGAAGATACTGGCCGCCGTACTGAAGCGCGAGGAAACGCCCGCTCAGAGCCCCTGGTGGCTGACGCTGCTTCGAATGCTGCTCGCCGCTGCCGTGATCCTTGCGATCGCCGATCCGGTTTTCAATCCGCGTACCAATTCGCTCGCCGCAGGCGGTCCGCTCGTTCTTTTCGTCGACAATGGCTGGGCGACGGCGCCGGATTGGCAACGCCGCGTGCAGACCGCCGAAGCGCTGATCGACGACGCCGAATCGGCCGGCACCCCCGTCGCGGTCGCCTTTACCGCCGATCCCACCAACAATGCTGTGCCGGGCACCACAACGGCGGCCCGCGACATGCTGCGCGCCGCAGAACCGCAGCCGCTCGTTCCGGATCGCGAACGCGCCTTCGAGGCATTGCGCGCCGCCCTCAACGGCACGAAACCAGGTACGCTCGCCTTCCTTTCCGACGGCGCTGCCGCCAAGGAAAACGATGCGACCGTCCGCCAGCTCGCCGATCTGAAGCCTGCCGAGCTCCGTCTCATCGAAGGCGATACCACACGGACGATCGCCATCACCGGTGCCACGAATGCCGCCGACGCCATGAGCGTGACCGCGACGCGCCTCGACAGCGCGGGCGCCGCCTCGCTGCCGCTGACGGCGCAGGATGCCCAGGGCCGTGCGATTGCCGCAGGCACGGTGGATTTCCAGCCCGGGCAGTCGGTCGCCTCCGGCTCGATCCCCGCCCCCTTCGAGATGCGCAACGATTTCGCCCGCGTCAGCATCGACAATCTTGCGACGGCAGGTTCGGTCCATTTGCTCGACGATGGCTTCAAGCGCCGCCGCGTGGTGCTGCTTTCCGGCGAAGCGGGCGATGAATTCCAGCCGCTGCTATCGCCTCTCTATTACATCCAGCGCGCACTGCAGCCTTATGCCGATCTGATCCAGCCGAACACGCCGGATCTCGCTGCCTCCATCCCCGATCTGCTGTCGCAGAATCCGTCCGTCATCATCATGGCCGATATCGGTCGGCTGCCGCAGGAAACCTATGGTCCGATGCAGCGCTGGATCGCCAATGGCGGCACGCTGATCCGCTTCGCCGGGCCGCGCCTTGCCGCCGCCCCCGCGGACGATCCGCTGGTGCCGGTGACGTTGCGCCAGGGCGAGCGTGCGCTTGGCGGCGCGCTCTCCTGGGCCGAGCCGCAGCCGCTGGCGGATTTTCCGAACTTCGGTCCTTTCGCCGGCATGGCCAAGCCGACTGACGTGACCGTCAAGCGCCAGGTTCTGGCCGAGCCGACGCCCGATCTTGCCGAGCGCACCTGGGCAAGCCTTGCCGACGGCACGCCGCTGGTTACGACCAAGCCGATCAACGCGGGCCGTATCGTGCTTTTCCATGTCAGCGCCGAGGCAACGTGGTCCAACCTGCCGATCTCCGGCAATTTCGTCGAGATGCTGCGTCGCATCGTTCAGCTCTCCCGCTCGGGCGGCGTCACCTCTGAAGCCGGTGCTGCAACGACCGCTGAAGCCCTGCCGCCCTTCCGCCTGCTGACGGCGAAGGGCGTGCTCACGACGGAGACCGGCACGGCACGGCCGTTGATCCCGAACGCAAAGACCGAGCCCGTTTCCAATTTCGACAATCCGCCTGGACTCTATGGTTCGGAAGACGGCTTTACCGCATTGAATGTATTGCCGAATAACGCCGAGCTGAGGCCGCTCGACACAGCCGGCATCAATGTCCTGCGCGAGGGCCTGATCGGCGGCGAAACCTGGTCCGCCAAGCCCGCTCTCTTCCTCATCGCCTTCCTGCTGCTCCTGGCAGACAGCCTCGTCGTGATGTTCATGGGCGGCGCCTTCTCCCGGCTGCGTTCGGCGGCCCGGCCTGCGGCGATCATCGCAGTCGCCGTCAGCACGACCTTCTTCCTGCAACCCTCGCAACTGCGCGCCGACGATTCCAAGCCCGGCGACGACCAGATATTCCAGCGATTGGACAATACCCACCTCGCCTATGTCGTCACCGGCGAGCAGGATGTCGACAATATTTCCGAGCACGGCCTTGAAGGCCTGACCGAGTTCCTGACCTTCCGCACGACACTGGAGCCGGCGCCGCCCGTCGGCCTTGATCTCACGAAGGACGAGCTGTCCTTCTATCCTATCATTTACTGGCCGGTTTCCGCCTCCGCGCCGATGCCGTCGACGGCTGCGATCAACCGCATCGACGCCTATATGCGCGCCGGCGGCACCGTCCTTTTCGATACGCGCGACCAGTTCTCCTCACTGGATAACAATGGAGGTGCCTCGAGTGCCAACGGCGAGCGCCTGCAGCAGATCCTCGCCAATCTCGACATCCCCCCGCTGGAGCCGGTTCCTACGGACCACGTTCTGACGAAGTCCTTCTACCTGCTCTCCAGCTTCCCGGGCCGCTATTCCGGAAGCCCGCTCTGGATCGAGTCGAGGCAGGACAATCGCGCATCGGACACCAAATCGACGGCCTCGGCCGACGGTGTTTCGCCGATCCTGATCACCGGCAACGATTTAGCCGGGGCCTGGGCGGTCGATCAGAATGGCGCACCGATGCTGCCGACCGTTCCGCCGGATGAGGTGCAGCGCGAATACTCCTATCGCGCCGGCGTCAACATCATGATGTATATGCTGACGGGCAACTACAAGACCGATCAGGTCCACATCCCCGCGCTCCTCGAACGGCTGGGGCAATGACATGACGGTTGATTTTTCGCCCTTTATTCCCTGGCCGGTTCTTGCAGCGCTCGCGGCCGTCGTCGCGGTTGTCGCGGTCTTCGCCATCTGGCGCGGCATCCGCGGCGCCTGGATCCGCACGCTCGCCGCCCTCGCATTGCTGGCAGCGCTCGCAAATCCGCTACTCATGCAGGAAGATCGCGAGCAGCTTTCGACGGTCGTTCCCGTCATCGTCGATCGGAGCCAGAGTCAGCAGACGCCGGAACGTATCAAGATGACCGACGAGGCGCTGGCGCAGTTGAAGGATCGCCTCTCTCGTTTCCCGAATATTGAACCGCGCTATGTCGATGCGACCGAGCCTGAAAATTCCGATACGCCCTCCACACGCCTCTTTTCCGCCCTTTCGGCCGCCGTTGCCGACGTACCTCCAGCGCGCATCGGCGGCGCGATCATGCTGACGGATGGCGAAGTGCATGATGCGCCGGGCGTCAATCAGGCGCTCGGCTTTGACGCGCCGGTCCACGGCCTGATCACCGGCAAGGCCAACGAATTTGACCGCCGCGTCGAGGTGATCAAGGCGCCGCGCTTCGGCATCGTCAATGAAGAGCAGCAACTGGTCCTGCGCGTCTTCGACGACGGCCCGAGCCCGGGCACCACGGCCGATGTGACTGTGAAGCTGAACGGCGACGTGATCGCCGCGCTCCAGGCGACACCGGGGCAGGATACGCCGTTTTCCTTTAAGGTTCCGCGCGGCGGCAGCAACGTGCTGGAATTCTCGGTGGCCGGGCTGCCTGGCGAAGTGACGGAGGCAAACAACCGCGCCGTTCATGTCATCGATGGCATCCGCGAAAACCTGCGCGTGCTTTTGGTCTCCGGCGAGCCGCATGCCGGCGAGCGCGCCTGGCGCAATCTCCTGAAGTCCGACGCCTCGGTCGATCTCGTCCATTTCACCATTCTGCGCCCCCCTGAAAAGCAGGACGGCACGCCGATCAACGAGCTTTCGCTGATCGCCTTCCCGACACGCGAGCTGTTCGTCGACAAGATCAAAGACTTCGACCTGATCATCTTCGACCGCTACCAGCACCGCGGCGTGCTGCCGATCCTCTACTATGACTACATTGCACAATATGTCGAAAACGGCGGTGCGCTGCTGATTGCCGCAGGTCCCGAGCATGCCGGCCAGGATTCGATCGCACTGACGCCGCTTTCGGCCGTTCTCCCTGCCGAGCCGACCGGCCAGATGATCGACAAGGCCTTCTATCCCCGCCTCTCCGAGGAGGGCCGCAAGCATCCCGTCACCCGCGGCCTCGACGGCTCCGCTGACGAGCCGCCGCATTGGGGCCGCTGGTTCCGCAGCGTCGATGTCGCGTCTCCGCATGGCCAGACGGTCATGGTTGGCGCAGACAATCATCCGCTGCTGCTTTTGAACCGTGCCGGCCAGGGGCGCGTCGCCATGCTGCTCTCCGACCAGGGCTGGCTCTGGGCCCGCGGCTTCGAGGGCGGCGGCCCGCACGTCTCGCTCTACCGCCGCATCGCCCATTGGCTGATGAAGGAACCGGCGCTGGAGGAAGAAGCGCTGACGGCGCGCGCCTCCGGCCGCACACTGGAGGTAACCCGCCAGACGATCGGCGACAATCCGGGCGAGGCCACAGTCCGATATCCATCAGGCAAGACGGAAAATCTGCCGCTGAACCAGTCCGAACCCGGTCTCTTCAAGGCCGAGAAGAAGATGGACGAGATCGGCCTCTTCGAAATCCGCAACGGCGACCTGACGACGCTCGTTCATGTCGGCGCCGTCGATGCGCCCGAATTCAAGGCGATGATTTCGACGACGGATGTGCTGAAGCCGATTTCCGGCAAGACACGCGGCCTTGTCACCCGCGTTTCAGATACAAATGGAGCGATCGAAGTTCCGCCGATCCTGCCGGTTCGCGGCCAGGTTCGCGTCGCCGACAATGACCGCATGCAGATCAAGTTGACGAACGAGACCGTGCTGAAGGGGATCAATACCCTGCCGCTCTTTGCCGGTTTTGCCGGCGTCGGCGTGCTGCTGCTCGCCTTCGGCGCCATGTGGTGGCGTGAAGGACGATGAGTCTCGCTTAGGCGAGCGAGACCCGCCGCGTTTCCGCATCGATCGCGAGCGCGGCGATGGCAGCCACCACCAGCAGCGCTGCAAATAGCCCGATGGCGATGCCGAGGCCCAGCGACACGACGAATGCCATTAGCGATGGTGCGGCAAGCCCGCCGAGCCGAGCCATGGCGCCTGCGGTCCCCATCCCGGTGGCGCGCGATGCCGTCGGGTAGAGCTCGGGCGTATAGGCGTAAAGCGCCGCCCCAAGTGCCGAGCAGCGCGAAGCTCATGATCAGCAGCGATGCCCCGATCAGCACGTCATCCGGCGAAAGCACGAAGAGCAGGCATCCCGCCGCCGAAAGCAGGCAGAAGCCGATCAGCGTTGGCCGCCGTCCCCATTTCTCGACACCGTAGGCCGCGAGCACGTAGCCCGGTATCTGGGCGAGCGCCACGAAGGCGAGAAAGCCATAGCCGCGCACGAAACCGAAGCCCTCGCCGGCAAGCCTTGCAGGCATCCAGGTGAACACGCCGTAATAGGAGACCGAAACGAGAAACCATATCGCCAGGATAATCAGACTGCGGCGGCGAAGCGAGGCGGAGAAGATGCCCTCTGAAGGCGCATGCGGGGCCGGCACAATCTGATCGGCGGCGGCAAGCTCCGGCCTGCCGTTGCGTTTCAGCATGCGGTTGACGATCGCCTTGGCGTCTTCGGCACGGCCTGTCCGCAACAGATAGAGCGGCGATTCCGGCACGAAGAAGCGTAGCCCGATGCCGAAGATGGCGGGCAGCGCCGTCACGGCAAAGATGTAGCGCCACGCATCGGCAACGCCGGCGACGCTTGCGGCCCATGCGGCAAGCGCAACGATCAACGTGCCGACCGCCCAGAACCCCTCGAGCACGACGAGCCAACGGCCTCGGTTCTTTGCGGGCAGAAATTCCGCCATCATCGCATAGTCGACCGGCAAGGTGCCGCCAACAGCCATCCCCGTTAAGAAGCGCAGAACGAGCAGGCTGGTGAAATCCGGAGCGAAGATCGAAAGCGTACCGAACAAGGCGTCACAGGCGACCGTCAGGATCAGCACGGAGCGTCGGCCCACCCTGTCGGCGAGCCGGCCGAAGACGACGGCGCCGATCAGCATGCCGAGGAAGAAAAGCGTTCCGGTCTGCAGTGCCTGCGGCACCGTCATCTGGAACGTGGCGGCGATCGAAGCGGCCGTGAACCCGACGGCTAGCACCTGCATGGCGTCAGCCGCCCAGACAAGCCCGAAAATCGCCATCAGCCGCCGCTGAAATGCGCCCGTCCCGGCGCGATCCAGCGCCTCGTCCATCGAAATTCCGCTCATGCCGCCCTCCACCAAGCTGCCGAAACCTCGCGCAAAGTGAGGTCAGGGAAAATCAGCGATAGAACATATGAACTATGCACGCCAGCCGATTATACCCTTGAGACGCTGATGCGCATCTTCGGCAAACGAAACGACCAGAACGCGGGCGGGATCGACTGGCCCGGGAAAGGCGAGCGCGTTGTAGGCGACCTTCTCGAAGCCGAGCGGGCAATAATACGGCGGATCGCCGACAAGGATGACAGCCTCGGAGCCCTTGCGCCTTGCCGCCTCCACCGCGATCCGCACGAGTTCGCGGCCGATGCCCATATTCTTGTGCGTTGGCCGGACGGCAAGTGGCCCGAGCAGGTGCCCTTTAACATCGCCCGCCATGACCGGCGTCATCCTGACCGAGGCGATCGTTTCGCCGTCATCAGTACAGATGAAGGAGAGCGACAGATCGTGCGGCCCCTGCTCGCGGATGCGCGCAGCCGCACGCGTGTGCCGGCCAGGGCCGAATGCTTCTTCGTTGATGTGTTCGATAGCCGCGTCGTGAGACGCATCCTCGGTGAGGTAGACCAGATCGTGCTTGTGCATGATGAGACAGAAACCGGATAGACGGAAGCGATGATTTTCGAGCACGCGCTTAGGCGTTCGGAAGCATCAGCGTCGTCGCAGATTTCTGGATGCGTAAAACAAATCGGGTTCCTGAGAAAATGTGAAACGGCCGATAGCAGGAAAAATTTCCCTCGTCCAACGCAAAGTGACGCGACCGAAAAAACATTTGTGACGCACTGTTCAGTCTTTGCACCCCTGCAAAGATCGGCCGCGTGCAATATGTTTCTGCCAACGGCGAATTTGAAGGAAGCGCACAATGGGCATGCTGGTTGACGGCGTCTGGCAGAACGTCGGGTACGATACGAAAAAAACGAAGGGCCACTTCAAGCGCGCGGCCTCTCAGTTCCGCAACTGGATCACGGCCACTGGAGAGGCAGGACCGACGGGCACCGGCGGCTTCAAGGCCGAGGCTGACCGCTATCATCTCTATGTCTCGCTCGCCTGCCCCTGGGCACACCGCACGCTCATTTTCCGCAAACTGAAGAAGCTCGACGACATCATCTCCGTGTCCGTCGTCGATCCGCTGATGGCCGAGAAAGGCTGGGAATTCAAAGTCGGCGACGGCGCGACCGGCGATCACCTTTACGGTGCAAGGACCCTCTTCGAGATCTACGTGAAGGCCGATCCGCACTATTCCGGCCGCGTCACCGTTCCCGTGCTCTGGGACAAGAAGACCGGTACGATCGTCAATAATGAATCGGCCGAGATCATCCGCATGTTCAACAGTGCCTTCGACGGGCTGACCGATTCGAAGACGGATTTCTATCCCGCCGCTCTCCGCGCCGATATCGATGCGCTGAATACGATCGTCTACGACACCGTCAACAACGGCGTCTACAAGGCAGGCTTTGCAACGACGCAGGAAGCCTACGAAGAGAATGTCGTGAAGATTTTCGAAACGCTGGACATGCTGGACGAGCGTCTCGGCAAAAGTCGCTATCTCTTCGGCGACCGGCTGACGGAAGCCGACTGGCGGCTGTTCACGACGCTGGCGCGCTTCGATGCAGTCTATGTCGGCCACTTCAAGTGCAACATCCGCCGCATCGAAGACTACAAGAACCTCTCGGGCTACCTGCGCGATCTTTACCAGACGCCGGGCGTCAAGGAGACGGTGAACCTGCGCCACATCAAGGAGCACTATTACCGCAGCCACAGGACGATCAATCCGACGGGCGTGGTCCCGGTCGGCCCGGCTCTCGATCTCGACCGCCTGCACGGCCGCGCCAAGCTTGCCGCTGCCGCGTGAATCCTACCAGAAGTGAGCGGCTGGCTCTTCGCCGCTCAACTCCCTCAGCCTGCGCCTCGTCGCTTCAGTCGTGCCGTCCGGCAGACCGTCGAGCGCGAAGAAGCCGCATTCGACAATTTCGCGATCCGGCTTGCGCGGCGCGGTCTGCTCGACCTCGGCGCGGTAGAAGACCACATGATCGCGCCGGCTCGCCGATGCGTTGAAATAGACATGGAAGAGCTGCGGCCTGCCGATGATCTTGAGGTTGCCCTCCTCGCGCAGTTCCTTGATCAGCGCTTCCTCTGCCGTCTCGTTGCGCTCCAGCCCGCCGCCAGGCATATGCCAGCCGGGAAGGTAGCTGTGGCGGACCAGAAAAATCCGCCCCGACGAATCGAAACAAGCCGCCCGCACGCCCATGGTCATGCCGCGCGCGAGGGCGAAATAGCCATGCACGATCCGCATCAGCAGCTTGGATTGCCAGGGCCTGATTTCCTTGATCGTCATGGGTCTGTTTTCACTATTTCGTTCAATCGGATGTGTTTGATTTGTAAATATCCTGGTCTATGTGTCGTAGCATGTTCAAGCTCGCGCATATCTCGGATATCCACCTCGGCCCACTTCCCAATCTTTCATTCCGCGAGCTTTTCTCGAAGCGCATTACCGGCTTTGTGAACTGGCACCGCCACAGGCGCAAGCATCTTTTCGGCGGCACGCTGGATCTGCTCCTGGAGGATATCCGTGCGCGCCATGCGGACCACCTGGCCGTGACCGGCGACTTGGTGAATCTCGCAAGCGGCATTGAGATCCGCTCCGCCGCCGCCTGGCTTCGCGCGCTCGGGGAACCGGCGGAAACCTCCGTGGTTCCCGGCAATCACGACGCCTATGTGCCCGGCGCCTACGAGAAATCCATGCGCGCCTGGTATGACTATGTGCGCGGCGACCTCGCCCCAGCCGAATGGGAGGAAGACAAGCACATCTTTCCCTATCTCCGCGTCCGCGGCAAAGTCGCGCTCGTCGGCTGCTCGACGGCCGTCGCCACGCCACCATTTGCCGCCAGCGGCTTCTTCAGCCAGCGGCAGGCCCGCGAGACCGTCAACATGCTCCGCGCGGCCGGTGAAGCCGGCCTCTTTCGCGTCGTCATGATCCACCACCCGCCGATCCGCGGCGCGACTGCTTTCTACAAGCGGATGATCGGCATCCGCCGCTTTGCCGCCGTCGTCTCGACCGGCGGCGCAGAACTCGTGCTCCACGGCCATACGCATCTCAATACGCTCCACTGGCTGCGCGGCCAGACCGGTCCCGTGCCTGTAGTCGGCATTGCTTCCGCCTCGCAGGGACCAGGTGGCTTGAAGCCCCGTGCCGCCTATAATCTCTTCAGCATCGACGGTTCGCCCGGCGCCTGGGAACTGAGGGGCGAACGCTTCAGCTTGAACGACATGGGCGATGGCGTTTCGTCGGAAAGTGTCGACATTTTCAAGCTTTAGACGGAAAAGCGGAATCTTTTTCGCCGCTTTTTGAATCACTTTCTGAAGCCGCTACGATTTTCCCCCAGGCAATGCTTAAGCCCTTGGTATTTCCAAATCCCACTGTACAATCCGGCCGCAATCGCCGCCGATCAGGGAACAAGCCATGCGCGCCGCAGCAAACCGCATCTGCCGTCTCATCCTCGCATTCGGCCTTGCGGCCGGGCTCTCGGTACCAGCCTTCGCCGTCGGTGACGAAAGCGACGAGACGGGCCCGCCTCCGAAGACCGAAACCACGACCAAATGCGCCGACGGCAAGGTGTGGGACAAGAAGAGGAAGGAATGCGTCGCGCCGAAGAAGAGCAGCTTTAACGACGACGACCTCTACGAGGCAGCGCGCGAATTCGCCTATGCCGGCCAATATGAAAATGCCATCACCGTCTTGAACCTCGCCAGGAACAAGAACGATCCACGTATCCTGAACTATCTCGGCTATGCAAACCGCAAGGCGGGCCGGATGGAACTTGGAATGTCCTATTACCGCAAGGCGCTGCAAGCCGACGAGAATTATATTCTCGCACGATCATACATGGGCCAGGCCCTGGCCGAAGAAGGTGACATCCAGGGTGCCCGCGTCCAGCTCGTCGAAATTCGCGACCGCGGCGGGGAAAACACCTGGGCTTATCGGGCGCTATTGCAGAGCCTGAACGGCTACCGGACCTATTGAAACGGGGGCCGCTCCGGCGACCAAGAGAGAAACCTTTGGGAATTCTTCGACCGCGCCGTCTTCTTCTTGCGCGGCAGTGCAAAATTGTTCCATAAAGGTCACTTCCACGATATAAAAAGCTTGGCCCACATCGGGTGCCTCGCCCGAACACATTCATGAAATGAAACTATGCGTCAGCCTGTAACGACCATCGATATCCGACGCGACCTGGTGGGCCTGCTCCCGCGGCTGCGGCGCTTCGCGATGACGCTTGCCGGCGATGCGGCTGCTGCCGACGATCTGGTGCAGGCGGTCTGTCAGCGTGCGGTGGCAAAGAGCCACCAGTGGAGCGGCGAAGGCCGGCTCGAAAGCTGGATTTACACACTCGCCCGCCAACAGTGGAGCGACGATGGCCGCAGACGCAAGGCGCGACCGGCTTCCAAGAGCAACGTCACGGATATCCGCGACGCGGCGCGCGACCGCGCAGCCGTCGCCGATACCGATGCCATACACCGCATGCTCGCCGAAATGCCTGAAGGCATTTCGAGCGTCTTCCTGCTCGTCGCTGTCGAAGGACATACCTATCAGCAGACCGCCGACATCATGGGCATATCGGCCGGCAGCGTGCCCGCGCAGCTTGCCGCGGCGCGGCTGCACTTCGCAAGCCTCGCCGACGATCATCCTCACAGGTACTGAACTTTGCCCGATTTCAAAAAACTATCGCTTGACGCCCAGCTGACCGCCCTTCTCGACGGCGAAACGACGCCGGAACAGAAGCATGAGCTGGAGCAGCGCCTCGCCACCGACGAAGGTGCGCGCCGGCTTTACGACAAGCTGCGTCACGGCGCCGATTTCGGCCGCCGCCGTCTGGACGATATTCTTAAGGAGCCGGTTCCGCTGGCACTCGTGCGCTCGATCAAGAGCGTCCAGCCGCCCAAGGCGCCGATCGCGCCGCGAACCACCCGCCCGTCGATGAAGCTCGCGCCGAGCGGCACGCAGGCACTGGCCGCAGCGATCATCCTTTTTATCGTCGGCTGCGGCATCGGCTATCTCGCCGGCACGAGCCCTGGCACTCCCACGGGCAATGGCACGACGCAGATCGCGGACGACAATGCCAGCAGCAAGAACTGGCTGAACGACATCACCGCCTACCAGCGCCTAATGATCCGCCAGCCGCGGCATATCGTCGAGGTGCCCTCTACCCAGGCCGAGGAGATTTCCAACTGGCTGACGTCCACGGTCGGCGTCGCCTTCCGCGTGCCTGACTTGTCTACCGACGGCTGGGCCTTCCAGGGCGCCCGCGTGCTTCTTGGCGACGGAAAGCCGGTCGGCCAGCTGGTCTATACGAGCACGGACGGCGATCTCATCTCCATCTGCTTCCGCAAGGATGCCCAGCCGCCCGAGTCCGAGGATTTCAAGGAAACGATCAGGGACGAAATCGGCCTGATCACCTGGCACAATGCCGGCACCTCCTACGTCCTGGCCGGACCTTCCGCCGAAGCCTCGCTCAGCCAGATCGCCATGGAAGTCGCAACCGCGATCTGAGCCTTACGGGACCAGCACCACCTTGCCGCTGACGCCCCGGCTTTCGATGGCGCGATGCGCATCGGCAGCTTTGTCCAGCGGAAAACTCGCGCCCTTTGCGACGATCAGCGCGCCGGAGACGGCAAGCGAAAACAGCGCGGAGAGATCGTCCGCCAGCGTTTCAGATAACAGCGGCAGCAGCGCAAATCCCTTAAGCGTCTGGTTCGTCTCGAACATGGAATTCAGGTCGGCAACCTCAAGCCGAAAGCGGCCCAGTGCAGCAAAGACAAGCTCTCCACCCGGCGCAAGCGCTGCAAGGGAGGCACGTGTCACCTCGCCACCGATCGTATCGTAGATCAGATCGACGGGCGCCTTCTCACGGAGGGTCTCCTGCCAGCCCTCGGCTGTATAGTCGATCGCCGCATCCGCGCCCAGCGTGCGGGAGAGCGACCTCTTCTTCTCGCTGCTTGCCGTCGCGATGACCGATCCGGCGCCCTCACGCTTCGCCAATTGCACCAGCAGCGAGCCAACGCCCCCGGCCGCCGCGTGGACAAGAACGGTTTTGTCCCGTGGCGGCGCCTGACGCACCATATGCAGCGCCGTCAGCCCCTGCACCATCAGCGCAACCGCCGCCTCGAAGGACAACGCGTCGGGGATCGAGATCACTGACGCACCCGGCACGGCGACGTACTCCGCATAACCCTCACCCCGCCCGAGCGCGAAAAGCGGAACGGCAACGCGCGCACCGATGACAGCGGAATCAACTCCCTCGCCTATCGCCTCGACAACACCCGCGACTTCAACACCCGGGATCATCGGCAATTGCGGCGTCACTGCATACCGGTTGGCGCGCATCAGCACTTCGAAGAAGTTGACGCCTGCAGTACGGACCCGAACGAGCACCTCCCCTTCGCGCGGCATTGCTTTCGGCACCTCGACGACCTTGAGAACCTCAGGGGGACCGAAATGGCCGAAGCGGACGGCTTTCATGGGCAGACCTCACGTTTGAATGGCGTGGGCAGCGCTTTATCAGTAAGCTCGGCGGCAGGAATAGACACTCTTTCGTGCCATACCCACCAGGAAGTGACCATGGCTGAACTCATCAAGAGACTGCCCAAATTGCCCGTCGAACGCGCCCTAAAGGTGATCGCCGGGCGCTGGAAACCGGTTATCCTCTACTACGTTTTCTGCGGCCCGAAGCGCCTTTCGGAGCTGAAACGCATGATGCCGGAGATCACGCAGAAGGTGCTGATCCAGCAGCTACGCGAAATGGAGGAACATGGTCTGGTAAGGCGCGAGGTGTTTGCCGAAGTTCCCGCGCGCGTCGAATATACCGCGACGGAGCTCGGGCTTGGGCTTGAACCGGTGCTGCTGGCGCTCTGCCAATGGGGCCAGCGCCACGCCGAGGCGCAGAATGAAATCGCCGACATTGCCGACTGCATCGTCCGCCCGCGCAAGCCATCTTTCGCCGCCTGAGAGGCGAAACGCGCAGCCGGCGGCGCCCGCTGCGCAATCTCGATCAGTTCTTCCCGGCTCTCACATCCAGCACGCGGTTGGCCGCCGAGACGATCGCTTCGAGCGAGGCGCCGACGATATTGGTGCTGATGCCGGCACCGAAGAGTTTGCCGCCGGGATAGGCGGTCTCGACGTAGGAGATGGCCGCCGCATTCGAGCCGTGCTGCAGGGAGTGCTCGGAGTAGTCTTCGACCGACATCTCGATGCCGAGATAGTGCGAGAGCGCGTTGATGAAGCCGTCGATGGGGCCGTTGCCGCGGCCTTCGATACGCTTCGTCACGCCATTGTCGATGATCTCAGCGGCGACGACACGCACGCCCTTGCGCTCTGGATCGGCGAAGGTGTGATGATCGACGAACTTGATGCGGCCCTCGGGTTGCGTCACGTAGCGCTCGATGAAGCGGTCGTAGATGCGGCGCGACGGCAGTTCCTTGCCTTCCTCGTCGGTGATGCGCTGGATGTCCTCGCGGAACTCGACCTGGAGATTGCGCGGCAGATTGAGCCCGTAGTCCTGCTGCAGGATATAGGCGATGCCGCCCTTGCCGGACTGCGAGTTGATGCGGATGATCGCCTCGTAGGAGCGGCCGACATCCTGCGGGTCGATCGGCAGATAGGGCACTTCCCACACCGGATGGTTGGCGACCTTGATCGCCTTCATACCCTTGTTGATCGCATCCTGATGCGAGCCGGAAAAGGCCGTATAGACCAGTTCGCCGACATAAGGGTGGCGCTCGCCGATCGTCATCTGGTTCGAATATTCGAAGACGCTCTTGATGCGCTCGATGTCGGAGCAGTCGATTTCCGGATCGACGCCCTGCGTGAACATGTTGAGCGCCATCGTCACCACATCGACATTGCCCGTGCGCTCGCCGTTGCCGAAGAGCGTACCCTCGACGCGGTCGGCGCCTGCCAGCAGACCGAGCTCGGCTGCCGCAATACCGGTGCCGCGGTCGTTATGCGGATGCAGCGAGACGATCAGGTTCTCGCGATTGTCGAGATTGCGGCACATCCATTCGATCTGGTCGGCATAGACGTTCGGCGTCGCCATCTCGACGGTGGACGGCAGGTTGATGATCAGCTTGTTGTCCGCCGTCGGCTTCATCACGTCGATGACGGCATTGCAGATTTCCAGCGCCACTTCGAGCTCGGTACCGGTGAAGCTTTCCGGCGAGTATTCGAAGCGGTAGCCGCCGCCGGCTTTCGCCGCCATGTCGGTGATCATCTTCGCCGCATCGACGGCGATCTGCTTGATACCCGGCACGTCCTTGGCAAAAACCACGCGGCGCTGCAGCTCGCTCGTCGAGTTGTAGAAATGCACGATCGGCTTGTTGGCACCCTGCAGCGCCTCGAAGGTACGGGTAATCAGCTCAGGGCGGCACTGAACCAGGACCTGCAGCGAAACGTCGTCCGCCACATTTCCTTCCTCGATGCACCAGCGCGCAAAGTCGAAGTCCGTTTGCGAGGCGGAGGGAAAGCCGATCTCGATTTCCTTGAAGCCCATGTCGAGCAGCAGCTGGAACATGCGATCCTTGCGGTCATGGCCCATCGGGTCCACCAGCGCCTGATTGCCGTCGCGAAGGTCGACAGAGCACCAGACCGGCGCCTTGCTGATCGTCTTCGTGGGCCAGGTGCGGTCGGGAATGTTCACCTGCGGGTACGGGCGGTATTTCACGCCTGCGGATTGCATGCCTTTTGCGGGATTTTGCGTCTTCGCGTCCATTGTCTTCTTCCTCGTCCCGGCAATTTGCCCCGCGTCTTAGCCCATCATGGCGGGCTTGGCGACAGCAAATGCGGACCTTGTTGGTCTATGTTGAATTCAGGGAATTCGTCGCGAGGAGCGATAGGGCCAGCGGGCTTTCGGCCGCCGGGCGCTCCTCAAAGGACCCGGCAACCGCGTGTAAGGCCGAGGAGAAGAAGCGACGTCAGGGCGCGCGTGTTGTCACGCAGGGCAACGCGGCCGCGGACAATAGTGTCGGAAATCTTTGCGCCAGTGGTCTTCATGCCCGCGCTTATAGCTGCCGAACAAAAAAACGGCAACCCCCCGCCTATGTTCTTGCCGCCTGCACGAAACGCGACAGCGCCAGCATCAACCCGCCGGCCACGAGCCCCCAGAACGCTCCGGAAATGCCGGCGAAGGAAACGCCCGATGCCGTCACCAGAAAGGTGATCGCCGCAGCCTCGCGCGATTCCGGCGCCTGAAAGGCGGCCATCGCCGATCCGGAGAAGGCGCCGACGAGGGCCAGCCCTGCGACCGCCTGAATCAGGATCGGCGGCGCCAAAGCCACAAAGGCTGTCACGACGCCGGCAAGCAGTCCGAACACCACATAGCCGGCGCCGGAGATCAGCGCCGCCCAATAACGTCGCTTCGGATCTGCATGCGCGTCCTGCCCCGCACACATCGCCGCCGTGATCGCCGCCAGATTGACGGCATGGCCGCCGAAGGGCGCGGAAAGACCCGAAAAGAAGCCGGTGACGGCAAAGAGCGGCCCCGGCTTCGGATCATAAAGATTGACCTTCAGCACCGCGATGCCCGGAATGTTCTGCGATGCCATGGTGACGATGAAGAGCGGAAGCGCGACCGAAACGAGGCCCGCAAGATTGAACACCGGACGGACGATCTCGATTGTCGGCACAAGCGACCGCCCGATCAAGGCCAGCGCTTCGTCCGGAATGTCGATGCCGAATGTCAGTACCAGCACGAAGGCGCCGAGGGCGGCAGGCACTGCCCAGAGCCGCCTGAAGGCGCCGACGATGATCCAGGCGAGAATGATGGGCAGCCCGAGCAGCGGATTGAAGGCGATCGCCTTTACCGGCGCAAAGCAGAGGCCGAGCAGCACGCCGGCAAGCATGGCATTGGCAAGCGGCGCCGGGATCGCGGCCACCGCGCGGCCAAGCGGCTTGAAGAGGCCGGCGACGACGATCAGCACCGCGCAGATCAGAAAGGCACCGACGGCGGCATTGAACCCACCCTCGATCGCCCCGGTGCTCGCAAGAAGTGCTGCGCCCGGCGTCGACCAGGCAATACTGACTGGAAGCCGTGTTACCGCGCTCAGCACGATGCCGCAGATGCCCATCGAGATCGACAGCGCCATAAGACCGGAGGCCGCCTGCCCATCCGTTGCGCCCACTGCCTGCAATCCTTGCAGCACGACGGCGAAGGAACTGGCAAAGCCGACAAAGGCTGTGAGGACGCCCATGAACAGGGCCTGGAGGGAAAAGTCTTTGAGCATGGCGGGTCTCGGATGACTGGAAAAGTTGCATGGAGCCCCATCGAATGGAGTCGCGCAAGTCCAGATGCCCGCCTTATGGTTCCCTCGTCTCCCCTCAGGGAGAAGGTGCTCGTAAGGGAAATGTCCGGGCCGGCCTAGCCGGGCGATCGATCCTTGAGATCGGTGCAAACACCAGCTGCTTACCAAGAAAAAAGGGGCAACGCTTGCCGCGCCGCCCCCTCATTCGAGCCTTCAGCCCGCCTTCTCCCCACCGGGGCGAAGTGAATCAAATCTCGTTCTGCGACGTTACGATCCGCGAAACCAGGCCGTAAGCCTTGGCTTCTTCTGCCGAAAGCCAGTAGTCGCGGTCAGTGTCGGCGGCGATCTTCTCGATCGACTGGCCAGTGGCGGCCGCCATGATCTTGTTCAGCCGCTCGTTCATCTTGATGATCTCGCGTGCCTGGATCTCGATGTCGGAGGCCATGCCGCGCGTGCCGCCGGACGGCTGGTGCAGCAGGAAGCGCGTGTTCGGCAGGCAAAGACGCCGTTCCTTCGGTACCGCGACGTAAATCAGCGCGCCGGCCGAGGCGACCCAGCCGGTGCCGATCATCCAGACCTTTGGCTTGATGAATTTGACCATGTCATGGATCGAATCGCCGGATTCGACGTGACCACCGGGCGAACTGACATAGATACGGATGTCCTCGTCGCTGGCTGCGGCAAGCGCCACGAGCTGCGAGCAGACCTTCTGGGCGATTTCCTGGTTGATCGGCCCGTAGATGAAGATCGAACGCGACTTGAAAAGATTCGCCTCCGTTTCCTTGCCGAGCGGCAGCTCCTTCGTCTTGTCGTCGTCTTGTTCTTCGTCGTTCATTCGAACCTCTCTTACTTCCAAATCGGGTTCCTCGCACATAGTGCGACTCAATGGGTAAAACAATGCGGGAAAAAGACAAGGCACGGAACGGGTGAAGATATTCTTATGACAAACCGGCGATATGCTCGCATTCTGCCGGAGAGCTCGAAAGCGGAGGCGAAAATGACATCGGAAATGCTGCGCGCGGCTGTCCGCAACAATGCGCTGTGGTGCAATGCCGTCTGTCAGGCACAAGGCGTGTCCGGCGAATTTTCCGCAACCGTCTGGCTTCACCGCCAGGGCACGCCGCCCTTTTATCCGGACGTCATAACGCTGACGGGCGCTGATAGCGCACGCGAGCAGGAGGAAGCGATCGCTGTGCTGATCCGCTCGCGAAAAGGCGGCTGGGGCGTCAAGGACAGCTACGCCGCGCTCACCCTTACTCCTCTCGGTTTCGAAATCTTGTTCGAGGCCGAATGGATCGGCATCGAGGCGGCGGTTGAGATTCATGCGCCGAAAGAGCATTCCCTGACATGGAAGCGGATCACGACGGCGGTTGAACTCGAGCTTTGGGAAAGAGCCTGGGGCGCCGGCGAACCGCCGCAGACAACGCCGATCTTCGCTGAACCGCTGCTGCGCAATGCGGATATCGCCTTTCTTGCCGCCTTCGAGAGCGAAGCGCTCTGCGGCGGCGGCATTCTCAATCGCCAGTCGGATGTGGTCGGCCATTCGAATGTCTTTGCCATCAAAAAGAGCGACCGCGCCGTCCGCGCCGGGCTGGTGCAGAAGGCGGCCGAGATCTTTCCCGGCATGCCGATCGTCGGCTACGAGCACGGCGAGGATTTGAGCGATGCGCTGGAGCTTGGCTTTACGTCGCTCGGCCCGCTGCGCGTCTGGGTCCGGTCCTGAGCGCCTTACCGAAATGTAACGCGCCGCGGCTTTGAAAAGCCAAAATCCGTTCCTACGTCATCCTCAGGCGGCCATGTCCGCACGAAAGACACAAGGAGACAGCTATGTCACCGGAAGAACGCCAATTGCTGGCCGGCCTCTTCGACAGGATCCGCACCGCCGCTGCGACACCGCGCGACCGCGAAGCGGAGGCCTTCATCGATCAGGGCGTGCGCGAGCAGCCCTATACGACCTATTATCTGGCGCAGGCCGTCATCGTTCAGGAAAAGGGTCTTGAAGCGGCCGCCAACCACATCAAGGAACTGGAAGAGCGCATCCGCCAGCTCGAGGCCGGCGAAAGCCAACATCACCAGGCCGAACAGGGCGGCGGTTTTTTGAGCTCGATCTTCGGCACCGGCCAGGCGCAGCAGCCGGCACCGACCTCGGATCCCTGGGGCAATGCGCCGCGCCAGACCATCCATCAAGATCGCGGTTACGACGAACCCGTCCGCCCGATGCGACAGCAGCCGAGCGGCCCGTGGGACCCGCAACCCGGCGCACCGTCTGCTGGCGGCAGCTTCCTTCGCGGAGCGCTCGGCACCGCCGCCGGCGTGGCGGGCGGCATGCTGCTTGCCAATTCGTTGAGCGGCATCTTCGGCAATCATATGTCGTCGCTCGGCTGGGGCTCGCCTTTTTCCGGCAGCAACCCTTCTGGCAATGCCGGCGCCCCCACCGAGGAGACCGTCATCAACAACTACGATGGCGATCAGAACCCCCAGGTTGCCGATGACAACAATAATAATGACATCCGGCAGGCCGACTACAGCAGCGACGACAACAATGATGACGACGTCGCTAGCGATCAGTCCGGCGACGACAGTTTCGATGTCTGATCGATCGGCCTAAGCCTCAGCCGCGGCCGCGATAGGTCGCGACACCTTGGTCGGGCAGCCACACGCCTTCCGGCGGCTTGCCTGTCTGCCAGAAGACGTCGATCGGAATACCGCCGCGCGGATACCAATAGGCGCCGATCCGTAGCCACTTCGGATCGAGCAGTTCGACGATCCGCTTGGCGATATAGATCGAGCAATCCTCATGGAAGGCGCCGTGGTTGCGGAAGGAATGCAGGAAGAGCTTCAGCGACTTCGACTCCACCAGCCATTCGTTCGGAATGTAATCGATAACGATATGGGCGAAATCCGGCTGGCCGGTCATCGGGCAGAGCGAGGTGAATTCCGGCGCGGTGAAGCGCACCACGTAGTCGGTGCCCGCATGGTTCGACGGCACCCTCTCCAGCACCGCCTCTTCCGGCGACTTGGCTGTTTCGGTCTCTTTCCCCAGCATCGACAGGCTGGAAACATCGGTTTTCGGCATTAGACGTCCTTTACGACTTTGACGCGGATCCCATGGGCCCTTTCGCCCTCGGGCTCGACGTGAATGGCAATGCTGGCGCCCGGATGCACCGCGCGGATGGCATCTTCAAGGCAGTCGCAGATATCGTGCGCCTGCCTTACCGGCATTGCGGCCGGAACCACGAGATGAAAATCGACGAAGGTGACGGACCCCGCCCGGCGGGTCTTCAGGTCGTGAACGCCGATCGAGCCCGCCGCATGCGTGGCGATCGCCTGCTTGATCGCCTCCTCTTCCTCCGGTTCCACCGCCTGGTCCATCAGCCCACCGATCGAATGCGAGATCACCTTCCAGCCCTGATAGAGGATGTTGACGGCAACCAGGATCGCAAGCACCGGGTCGAAGATCGGATAGCCGGTCGCGATCGCCAGTAACAGGCCGATCAGCACGCCGACGGACGTCACGACGTCCGACATGATATGCTGGCCGTCGGCGGCGAGCGCCGCCGAGCGGTGTTTCCGGCCAGTCCGGATCAGCAGCTGCGCCCAGACGGCGTTGATCACGCCCGCCGCGAAATTGATCGCGAGGCCGAGTGCAGGCGCGTCAAGCATGCGCGGCGCCGCCAGATGGCCGATCGCCTCCTTGACGATCAAAAGCGCGGCGACCACGATGAGCGCGCCTTCGGTCACCGCCGAGAGATACTCGGCCTTTTGGTGCCCGAACGGATGGTCGTGATCGGCCGGCTTCTGGGCGTAGCGAATGACGAAATAGGCAATGAAGGCGGCAACGACATTGACGGTCGACTCAAGACCGTCCGAAAGCAGCGCGACCGAGCCGGTGACCCACCACGCTGCCATCTTCAGTCCCATGACACCGAGCGATAGCGGAATGCCCCAAAGCGCCAGCCGCTGAACCGCGAGATTGCCTTGTCCGTCCATATCGATCACCCTGCCAGCCTCAGTGCGGATGCGAATGAATTGCAGCATTTGGCCCATTCAAACGCAAAACCGCCCGCGCGAAAATCGCGCAGGCGGCCAATGCGGGTGATATGGGGGATTATAGGTATTTTGTCAAATTGGGACGCCCGCGGTATCGATTGACGAAAATTGCATAACACGTTATATAACTGCTGATTGATTGCGGAGGTTTCCTGTGGTTGACGACGTCGTGCGAACCCTCGGTTTTCTGTGCATGGGCAGCCGTTTCCGCCGCATCGGGGAGCGTCTGCAGGCCGATACCCAGCAGATCATCGAAGAATACGGCATCGCCATACAGGCTGCCCAGTATCCCTTTCTCGCAGCACTCGATCGCGCCGGCCCTTTGACGATCGGCGAGCTTGCGCAGGCGGTCGGCATCACGCAGCCGGGTGCCACCCGGACAGTAAGCCAGTTGCTGGAATTGGGCTTGGTCGACATGCAGGCAGCACCCGACGACCAGCGGCGGCGATTGATCTCGCTTTCCCGGAAGGGACAGGAACTCGTCGACTACTCGAAACAATCGGTGTGGCCGCGGATCTCGGCGGCAGTCGCCGATCTTTGCGGCGATCTGAACGGACCGATCCTCGCGCAGCTCGCCGCCATCGAGGACGGTCTTACCGAAGCTGCCCTCGCCCGCCGCGCCGCGAAGGAGGAACCGACATGAGACATATTCTCGACCGTCCGATCTGGAGCGCGCTCGACACCGCGCATGCGAGCCTCGCCGAAGGCAACGAGAGAGCCCGGCGATACCCGCCGTCCATCGTTCCTTTCGCAGCTCGGCGGATGAGACGCCGGAAAGTCTCGAGGCATTGGAAAACCTCCCGGAAGCCGACGAAACGATGCTACTTGTCGAAGCCGGCCCGATCGCCATTCCACGAGGGTTGGCTGCTGTTTCCGAGGCTTTAGCCGTCCAGATGATCGCCGAACGGCGGCATGAGAGGATCACGGATTCACGTATACAGCCGCTGAGCGAGGCTGACGCCGAGGAGATGCTGGCGCTTGCGACCTTGACCAAGCCCGGTCCATTCACGCGGCGGGCGCAGAGCCTCGGCACCTTCTGGGGGATCAAGGCTGAAGGCAGGCTCATCGCCATGGCCGGCCAGCGGCTGCGGCAGACCGGCTTTGCGGAACTCAGCGGGCTTTGCACGCATCCGCAATTCCAGCGGCGCGGGCTTGGAACGTTGCTCTTTCGTTTTGTCGCCGGCGAGATCGCCGCGCGGGGCGAAACGGCGTATCTGCATGCCTATGCAAACAATACGCCGGCAATCGGACTCTATAGGTCGCTCGGCTTCAGGCTGCGGTCCGACATGAACCTGCGCGTCGTCAAACGCCGAGCATAAACGGCCGATCCACGGCAGCGAACCGGCTGAAGTGCGGGCGTTCGCTCAAGCCGCCTTCGTCTTCGCCCTGCGCGCCAGATGCGCCACCACGTTCTCGATCATCCGCATGCCGGCGTCGCCGCCGAGCGTCATGATTGATTCCGGGTGGAACTGGACGGCGGCGATCGGCTCCTTCGCATGCTCGATGCCCATGATCGTGCCGTCCTCGCTTTCCGCCGTGATGATGAAATCGCGCGGCAGGGTCGAGGGATCGGCGAAGATCGAGTGATAGCGGCCGACCGTCACCTCTCTGGCGAGGCCCGAGAAGACGATGCCCGGCTCCAGCACCCGGATGCGCGACGGCTTGCCGTGCATCGGCAGCGCCAGATGGCGCAACTCGCCGCCATAGGCTTCGGCGAGCGCCTGTAGGCCGAGGCAGACGCCGAAGATCGGCAGGTTACGGGCGCGCGCCCTCTTGATCGTCGCCTTGCAATCGAAATCCTTCGGATTGCCAGGTCCCGGCGACAAGACGACGAGGTCCGGGTTCAGCCGGTCGAAAATCTCCTCCGGCACCGGCGTGCGCACGGTCGAAACCGTCGCTCCGGTCTGGCGGAAGTAATTGGCCAGGGTGTGGACGAAGCTGTCTTCATGGTCGATCAAGAGGATGTTGACGCCCTTGCCGACGGCGGCAACGTCGCGCTGGATCTTGCCGGCGTTGCCGGTCTTGGCATCGCGGATGGCAGAAAGCATAGCGGAGGCCTTCAGTTCGGTTTCGGCTTCTTCTTCGTGCGGGTCGGAATCGTTGAGAAGGGTCGCCCCTGCCCTGACTTCGGCGATGCCGTCCTTGATGCGCACGGTGCGCAGCGTCAGCCCGGTGTTCATGTCACCGTTGAAGCCGACCATGCCGATCGCCCCACCATACCACGCGCGCGGGCTCTTCTCATGGCTTTCGATGAAGCGCATCGCCCAGAGCTTCGGCGCACCGGTGACGGTGACGGCCCAGGCATGCGACAAGAAGCCGTCGAAGGCATCCATGTCATCACGCAAACGCCCCTCGATATGGTCAACGGTGTGGATGAGGCGCGAATACATCTCGATCTGCCGGCGGCCGATGACCTTGACCGAACCCGGCTCGCAGACGCGGCTCTTGTCGTTGCGGTCGACGTCCGAGCACATCGTCAGCTCGGATTCGTCCTTCTTGGAGTTGAGCAGCTTCAGTATCTGTTCGCTGTCGGCGATCGGGTCGTCGCCGCGCTTGATCGTGCCGGAGATCGGGCAGGTCTCGATGCGGCGGCCCGACACGCGCACGAACATTTCCGGCGAGGCGCCGACCAGATATTCCTGGTTTCCGAGGTTGATGAAGAAGGAATAGGGCGACGGATTGATCGCCTTCAACCGCTTGGAAATATCCGAAGGCTTGCTGTCGCAGCGCTCCATGAATTTCTGCCCCGGCACGACCTCGAAGAGATCGCCCTTGCGGAAGCTTTCCTTCGCCTTGACGACGAGTTCGGCATATTCGCCCGGCCGATGATCGCTCTTCGGCGGAATGGCGTCCGTCTGCTTGAAGGGCTCGGGCGCGATCTCGCCCTTCTTGCCCTCCGTCGTCAGGCCGTCTTTGGCGAAATCATAGCGGTCGATCCAGGCCTTGGCGGAATAATTGTCGACGACAAGGATTTCGTCCGGCAGGTAGAGCACCATGTCGCGCTGATCGGAAGGGCGCGTGAGCTTCAGATTGATCGCATCGAACTGGAAGGCGAGATCGTAGCCGAACGCGCCATAAAGGCCGAGGCTGGCGTCAGCCTGCGAATAAAAGAGGTCGGTGACCGAGCGCAGAACGGTGAAGACCGTCGGCATCTTCGAGCGTTCTTCTTCGGTGAAAACGCGATCGGGCATCTTCACCTTGAGATCGAGGCGGCGCGCGGTGGCAGCACCAAGCTCCAGCTCGGCAACGGTCTTGAGCCGCTCCGTCACGAAGCCGAGCAGCACTTCGCCGCGCTCGTTATAGGCTTCGATCCAGAGGTCGCGCCCGAAAGAGGAGATGCCGAGCGGCGGATCGACGACGGCCGTGTCCCAGCGTGTGTAACGACCCGGATATTCGTAGTTGGAGGAAAAGACCGCGCCGCGACGCTCATCGAGCTTGTCGACATAGGAGACCACCGCATCGGCATAGGGGATCGCCCTGCGCTGCCGGGTAACGGTAACGCCGCCCCTCGTCTCGTAGATTTCCGCACCATCGTCCCGAAGGATCGTTACCATTGTTCCACTCCGTTATCGGGGCCTGGACGACAGGCGGCCATTAAAAACAAAAAAAGCCGCCTCGAAGTCTCGGGCGGCTCACTCGTCGTCTTTGAACACGATTGGTCGAGGCCGCCTCAGCGAGCCCACCACCAAACAGCAATGTTCAACGACGTCTTCATGGGAGGATTGTTAGCGTGAGATTGGGGCAAGCGCAAGAGCGGTTTTAAGCGGGTTCGCTTTCGCCGGCTGGCACCAGTTGAAGCGAACCCGCAAAGTCGAACTACCAGTCGAGCTGCTTGCTCAAAGTGATCTTGAACGTGCGCCCCTTGGCGTAATCGTTAGACGTATTTTCCCGATAGTATTGATCGAAGAGATTGTTGACGCTGGCCTGGACCTGCCATCCCTGCATCTCACCGCTCTGCGGCCTCCAGGAGGCGAAGATATCCACGGTCGTCCAATCAGGCGCCGGCACGACGAGATGGTTGGGCGTGGAACCGGAGGATGCAGCCGTTCCGCGGACGCTGTTCTGCGCCTCGAAGGCATGCGTTACGCGGGTGCCATATTCGATGTCGCGCTCGGGAAGCCGGCCGCCCAGGGTGAAGGCGATCTTGTGGGCCGGCACGGTCGGCAGCGGCTTGTTGTAGTTCACCCCATCGCTGCGGTCCTGGCCCTGCGTGCCGGTATAGGCAAGCTTGGCGAAGGCGTAGTCCGATTCGTACGCCCCTTCGACTTCGACGCCATAGATGCGGGCCTTGCCGACATTGTAGAAATAGGAGGACGCGCCCGTGCCCGTGGTAGCGATGAGATTCTCCAGGTCATTGTAAAAGGCGGTCGTCTTGAAACTGATGTTGTCGCCCGCCTGGAATATGTCATCCCGTGTTGCTGTAAAGCCGACTTCGTAGTTATTGGACTTTTCCTTCTTGAGGTCCAGGCTTGTTCCTTTGCTCCAGGTGTAGAGCTCATCCAACGTCGGCAGACGTTCGGTGTGGGCAATCGATCCAAAAACGCCGAATTCGTCGGTGAGCTTGTAATGCGCGGCAAGCTTGGGCGAGAAAGCCTGATCGTTGACGTCGACGGCATTGCTGAAAGCCGCCGTGGAATCGCCGGGCTCTCTCCAGACGAAGTCGCCGCGAACGCCGCCGATGATGGTCAGCCGCTCGTCATAGACGAATTCGTTCTGCACGAAGAGTCCGACCTTGTTGTCGGTGCCCTCGGGATGTGTGGCGATCGCACCGGGCGTCGGGCTGGTCGCAAGCGGCGAATCCGCGGTGCGGTCCTGATGGCTCAGTTGGGTGCCGTAAGTCAGGTAGTTTACCCAGCTATCGCCGGAGAACTCGGACGTATTCTGGAGATTGGCCTGCCATGTCCGGTAGCCGTAATCGGCATCGATGATGTTCGAAAAACCGCCGAGCGTTCCATCGCTCTGGTCAACCGAAGTATCAGAGTATGAGAGACTGGCCTTGAGGTCGAGCCACGGATTGTCGCTGACGGGATTTTCGTAGCTCAGTACCGCGGTATCATCGATTACATGGCGGTCGACAGTACCGAATGCGGCCTGTGTGCCGGTCTGTGCATAGTCCTGGTCGTTAGCATCGCTGTCCCAATGCTGATAGGACAAGCGCACCGTTTGCTCGTCGCCATCGCCGAAATGGAAAGTCCCTTTGGCAAGACCTGACCACGACTGGAAGTCGGAGCCCGACAGGTCGGTGCCGTCTCCCAACTCGAATTGGCTGGACCCACGCTTGTTCAGCATGCCGAGGAATTCGGCGCCTTCGTTGAAGCGATGCGCGAAAATAGACGAGCCGAGGTAGCCGTTGCCATTTGTTTCATAGCTGCTCTTGAGCCTGAGAGCATTGTCATAACCCTCCTGCAGAAAGTCGGAGGCATCCTTGGTGGTGAAGTTGATGACGCCGCCGAGGGCACCGGCGCCGTAAAGCGTTGAAGAGGCCGGTCCGCGCAGCACCTCCACGGACTTGTAGAGTTCAGGGTCCGAGAAGAACGATCCCATCCGGTACTGTTCGTAGAATTTCTGGGCTCCGTCCACATTCACCACGATGCGCGAGCCGTCGGCGGAATCCTCGGTGGAGCCGATGCCGCGGATATTGAACGCCTCGCCGAAGACACGGTCGCTGCCGGCAATGGAGACGCCAGGCACATCCTTGAAGATATCCCCGATCGTTTCAGCCTGGAGGTCATCGATATCCTTTTGGTCGAGAACGGTAACGGCCTGCGGCGTATCGATGGCGATCTTTCGCTGCCCTGCACCGACGACGATCTTTTTAAGGGGCGTTACGCGATCCGTCTTTTGGGAAGCCGCCTCCTCTTCCTGGCTTTGCGAATACGCCGGGAACCCAGCGCCAAAGACGAACAGTGTAGTGCAAGCCAAAAGAACGGCGCGCGAATTGCGGACAATCATTAAACCAACCCTCTAGGATGAATAGCTACCGGGCTGGCTGGTCGGTGCGCGTCCGGCGCTCGAGGGGCTGGCTAGGCTTTTCGGATTTGCGGCGGGACCCAACATTCCGCCTTCTTCCTGCCGCATAAAAAACATGAGTATGATTGTCAATATAAACGCTCGGTTTATCTTGAATTCAATTATCAAGTTTTAAGGATGTCCGGGAACGTTGCGAAATTGCAACGAAATCCGCCCTCATGCGTTGCCCCTTTTCCATCGGCAGCCATGGACGGTTGAAGCTTGAAGAACATCGCAATTGCAGCGGCCACCGCAACCCTGATTATCCTCACTGGCGCAAGCCTCCCAGACAAAGGTCCCATCCCGCACAAAAAGCCGCAGATTGCCGGCGAAGCCACAACACCGGCAGAAACGACGCCAACCCCCGAACGGAGGCCATCAACCGTTAACGATGTACAGAGCACGCCCGCCCCTCAAAACGAGACGCCTTCGGAGGCGGCAAAGCCGCAGGACAAGAAGCCGGAGAAGTTCGGCCCGCCGGCGCCCGGCACGTTGGAAGCTCAGAACCTGACCATCGAAGCGGAAAGCGATGCCGATCACGCGGAATGCGTGAGGCAATTGCAGGCGCTTGGCGCCGTCTTCAAGGATATTCCGCGCATCGATGACGGCCACGGCTGCGGCATCGACAAGCCGATCAGTCTTGTGGAGGTGCTTCCCGGCATCAAGGTGAAGCCGGAAGCGACATTGCGCTGTCCGGCGGCTCTGGCGCTTGCCCGCTGGATGAAGGAGAGCGTCGTTCCAGCCGCCACCGCCGCCGCGAAGGAACAGGGCCGGATCACGGCGGTCAATCAGGCGTCGTCTTACCTCTGTCGCCTGCGCAACGGCGCGGCGAGAGGAAAGATTTCCGAACATGCCCGCGGCAACGCCATCGATATTGCAAGCTTCGGTTTCGAAAAGGGCGATGACATCGCGGTCAAGCCGCGCCGGGAAGATCCCACCCTCACCGGCGCCTTCCAGCGCACAGTCAGCGCCTCCGGCTGCCTCTATTTTTCCACCGTGCTCGACCCCGAAAGCGATAGCGCGCATGAGACGCATTTCCACATGGACGTGCTGCAGCGCAAGGGAGGATTTCGTTATTGCCACTAGCGTGCGTCGCGAGTGCGCCAATATCTAGAGCTGGTTGCCGAGCCGATCGCCGCTTCAGTTGTCCGCACGTCGCGTGCACACATACGGCTTCTTGACGCAGGCAATCTTTGGCGTGGAGCATTCGGCCTTGCCGTCGACCATGGCGCAGATCGAGCACTGGTCGCTGAACTCCAAGCAGCCAGGGGTGTTCTTGATGAAATCCGCCATGCTCTGCTCCTCGGCAGACGGCGGATCGGCGGCCATTGGACCATTCGCTGCAGACAGCGAAAGGACCGCCACTGCGGTGAAAATAAAGCTTCGCAGCAAATTCAAAACAACCCCTCGATATAACCCTGCTCATTCAGGAATATCCGCTCGGCGGATGGCGATTTCGGTAACCCCGGCATTGTCATGATTTCGCCTGTGATGACGACGACGAACCCGGCGCCTGCCGAAAGCCGAACTTCGCGCACCGGCACGATATGGCCCTCGGGCGCGCCGCGAAGGTTCGGATCTGTCGAAAAGGAATACTGCGTCTTCGCCATGCAGACAGGCAGGTTGCCGTAGCCTTGCTCCTCCCAGACGATGAGCTGATCGCGAACCGCCTTGTCCGCCGTCACCTCGCCGGCGTGATAGATCTTCGAAGCAACGATTTCGATCTTTTCGAACAGCGGCACGCTGTCGGCATAAAGCGGCTCGAATCTCGCCTGGCCGGATTCTGCCAGTTCCACCACCTTGTAGGCGAGATCCTCGATACCAGCCGAGCCTTCCGCCCAGTGGCGGCAGAGGATCGCTTCGGCGCCGTGGCGAGCAACGTATTCCTGGACGGCCGCGATTTCCTTATCCGTGTCCGAAACGAAATGGTTGATCGCGACCACCACCGGAACGCCGAATTTCCGCACATTCGCGAGATGCCGCCCGAGGTTCGAACAACCCTTGACGAGTGCTATGACGTTTTCTGCCGCCAGATCCTCCTTCTTCACGCCACCGTTCATCTTCAGCGCGCGCACCGTGGCAACGATCACCGCCGCATCGGGCTTCAGCCCCGCCTTGCGGCACTTGATGTCGAAGAATTTCTCTGCGCCAAGATCGGCCCCGAATCCCGCCTCGGTCACGACATAATCGCCGAGCTTCAGCGCCGTCTTCGTCGCAATCACCGAGTTGCAGCCATGGGCGATATTCGCGAACGGTCCGCCATGGACGAAAGCCGGATTGTTCTCCAGCGTCTGGACAAGGTTCGGCTGCATCGCGTCTTTCAGGAGCACCGCCATTGCACCGTCCGCCTTCAGATCGCGGGCATAGACTGGCGTCTTGTCGCGGCGATAGCCGATGATGATGTTGCCGAGGCGGGCTTCCAGATCCTTGAGGTCTGTCGCCAGGCAGAGGATCGCCATGACTTCTGAAGCGACGGTGATGTCGAAGCCGTTCTGGCGCGGAAAGCCATTGGCAACGCCGCCAAGCGAAGACACCATTTCGCGCAGCGCCCGATCGTTCATGTCCATCACGCGGCGCCAGGTCACGCGGCGCAGGTCGATGTCCAGCTCGTTGCCCCAGTAGATATGGTTGTCGATCATCGCGGCGAGCAGGTTGTGCGCGGCGGTGACCGCATGGAAATCGCCGGTGAAATGCAGGTTGATGTCTTCCATTGGGATGACCTGCGCATAACCGCCGCCGGCAGCACCACCCTTGACGCCGAAGCATGGCCCGAGTGACGCTTCGCGGATGCATACGACGGCTTTCTTGCCGATCCGGTTGAGGCCGTCGCCGAGGCCGACGGTGGTCGTCGTCTTGCCTTCGCCCGCCGGTGTCGGGTTGATGGCGGTGACAAGAATCAGCCTGCCATCCTTCTTCCCTGCCTGCGCGGCGATGAACTCCGCGCGGACCTTCGCTTTGTCGTGACCATAAGGCGCGAGATGTTCTGCCGGGATGCCGAGCGTCGCGCCGATCTCGAAAATGGGCTTCTTCGTTGCCGCACGCGCAATTTCGATGTCGGATTTGATGGCCACGCTGGTCTCCCCGGGAGCTTATGCTTCTGCCCCCGGAAACATGCCGCGATCCCCGCGCCGGAAACAAGACCCCGGACGCCGCTTTTTCATTGCCTCCACCACAATCGTACGTCACTCATGGACCCAACTTTCGAGAGCGTTATTCTTTGAAATTTGCGTTAAAGTGCAGACGCTTTCTCCCAAGGAAAACGGGAAAGAATCGTGAATCTCGTCATCTTGCTGCGACGGCACCTGGAACACACCGGACGCCACGGAAATCGGCGTGCCGAGCCCGACCAATGTCGTTAAGCTGCATAAAGCGCTGGCGCCATCAGATGCCGAGGGGATGGAACAGAAGGCTTGTTATTACCAAGGCGCCAGGGCGACACGTGATGGGACAAGGCGCTCGGCACCGGCAAGGGGGGACACGGTCGGCTCGCTTGGCATTCCCGATGACATGGTGTTTTTCAACCTTGCGTTGCTTCCTACTGCCGCCGCGTTGACAGAGAGCACCTGTTCGAGCGCGAAGTTGCAGATAGTCGGGGCCGCCCCTTGACGCGCGACGTTTCGATGCCTTCTCGGACGCCGTGAAACATTCAGACGACGTCATGGAGTGCCACATGGTCAAAGGCGGCTTCGTTTACGTCAAGGCACGCGCCGCTGGGCATGGAGACCCACCGGCAATTTCTTTCCGAAGTGATTCTGCCGCTGCCGGCGTGCGGAAACCCGCACTGATGCAGTAATAGAAGAAGTAAAGTCGGCCGGACTGCTACCTGTATAATATTAAACACAACCAGAGAGCGTGGCAGTGTGGTTAATTTTTAACAGTATGATTTAATCAGCGTATCCCAAGTCAATTAGGGCTAGCGTGACCGGCAATTAGCGTATTTGATAGCTTAAACATGAAGGCAAGGCGGGGCGCATTATGTCTTACATGACTACCTCCGAAAGGCAGTCACTTTTATCGGCAGAATTGGCATCGGCGCGAACGCGCGCTCTTTTTGTCCAGGCCTTGCACAGGATTGCAGATGCTTTTGGATTTGCCCATTATACGCTGATGAATAAGCCGTCCGCGGAA
The DNA here is from genome assembly GCF_015353075.1 of Rhizobium sp. 007. Classification (NCBI taxonomy): domain Bacteria; kingdom Pseudomonadati; phylum Pseudomonadota; class Alphaproteobacteria; order Hyphomicrobiales; family Rhizobiaceae; genus Rhizobium; species Rhizobium sp. 007. The sequence continues at coordinate 2,335,287 of NZ_CP064187.1, forward strand.
GACCTTTTTCTCAAACCGCTAGTAATCGAAACCTCGCTGACGGGCACGTATCTCAGAGAATTCGACCGCGCTCATACATTGCGCGCTTTTCCTTTTTCGACAGTGCTCGGAGAGTCCGTCGCCCCGCAAAAATGGAATCTCTCTGACCCCCCAACCTCTGAGATGTTTCGTTGCGAACTTCGCAGCCTGATGCTCCAGCACAAAATGCCGGTCAGCGTCGTTTTGCCGGTCAATGGGGCAGACGGCAAACGGCTGGTTTTCTGGTTCGCAGGCGACCGCGCACCGCTCAGCCAGAGCGAGATGAACGAACTCACGGCGATCGTGCTTCACGCCTTCGACGCCTACAGTGCGGTCAAGCGCAACGAAGACAGCACCTATCACGCGCTTTCCGCCCGCGAGCTCGAAGTCGTTCGCTGGACCGCCCAGGGCAAGACCTCCGTGGAAATCGGCCAGATCCTCGCCCTCTCCGATCATACCGTGAACGCCTACATGACGAACGCCATCAAAAAACTTGATTGCGTGAACCGCACACAGTTGGTTGCAAAGGCTATCCGATTAAAGCTCATCACCTGAGAAACGATAAGAGAACCAGCGCGTAAACCTCACATAGGAGGGAACGCGCCTCTTCGATTCGATCAGCCGGGACTCCACAAGAAAGAGCGTCGGGCGACCATATCGGCATCAGCGATGCTGAAAGCGTTCGACTTGTTTGCGCCCCCCGCCCTTCGGTTACTGGCGCATGGACATCGAGACAGCGCATTTCTTTGGCACTGAAGACGTCCATGCCATCTTCGACCTGCCATACACGCCCGGTGCCGAAAATCTTGTCGACTTGCTTTCACGGCTCCATGAAGAGGACCGCATCCTGATCGCGCAGACCTTCAAGCACGAGAGTCTGCACAAGGTTGGATTTCACCATGCTACAGGGTCGATAACCGGCACGGCGGCTACAAGATGGCGAGATTGATCAGGCATTTGTGCGGCCACGAGATCGTCGGCCTCACCTACGAATTCGTCGAACCGCTTCGCATTGCGGAGATCGAAGACAATTCGCCTCGGTCCTGACGATCAGCGGTCGAGGACGGAACGCATCTCCACGAGGTTAGACCGGACCCGTAGGATGTAGAAGCCCATTGTCGCCAGATGGCTCGGCATGATCCAGCCGTCCTCGCGGCCATTAGAAATGATCGCCGGCTGGATGCGCAGGGCCGCTTGAAACTGCTTTGTCGTGCCGCTCCAGATGGCGCCAAGATTGCGCTCGGCCACCACCTGCGAAAAGTCCGACTGTGCTGCCGAAAGGATGGCGTAATAGGCATAGAGCTGCCCGTAGGCGAACCAGAAACGGTCATCAGCACGCGTGTCGAACCAGCCGCGATTGTGATTTTCCGAGCGCTCCGCCAGCATGTCGGACGTGCCGCCGAGATCGTTGGCAATGCGGTCGATGAACTGGATGAGGTTGTCCGCACGGCCGTCAAAAACAGCGTTGCAGCTGGCAAGGTCGGTATTGAACTTGCGCAGGCTGCCGATGGCCGAACGATAGTAGCTCGGCGTCGGCGTCTTCGGCCCGAACGGATTGAGCCCGAAATACCAGCTGTATTCGTCGAATTGCAGATTGCCGCGGGCGTTCTGAAGATCGTTGTTGATGCCGGAGGTGCCGCGCACGCGCCCGAGCGTATCGACAAGCTCGGCCGATGTCCGCCTCGCCGCCTGATTGACTCCGCGCTGGAAGGACGCCTTGTTGTCGAGGAACGGCGTATGATCCCAGTCGATGCCGAAAAGCCCGAGCCGGTAGAGCAGCATGGACGATATCCATGCGTTCTGGTTGACGTTGAAGTCGGTCAGATCGGCAGCGACATCGACGATCGCAGAACGCTGGCAGGTCTTGGCCGCAGGTGCTGCACCGCCGGCAACCGGCAGTTCCTGGCCGGCCGGAACCTTGCGCTCCGAAAGACGGTACTGGTCGACGAAGGACGGATTGAAATTCGACCAGACCTGCGTCTGCCAGAAGAAATACGCGTAAAGGACGGCAAGCAGCGCCGCGAGCGCAATGATGGGAATTCGGATCATCCACGTCCGGCGCTGGTACCAGCCATGAGCGGCAAGGAAGGGCCAGAACGCCCAGGCGGCAAGGAGGCTGAACCAGCGGGCGATCGTGCGGCCGATCAGCCTGAAGAAACCGGCGATCCGGTCGAGCATGCCCTTCTCCTAGCAGAACGTCAGAAATTTCTGCTTTCACATATGTGTTTGCTCGATCGAGCACAACATGAAGGAGAGATTTTTAACGGATCGCGCGGGCCAGAAAGGACAGGGATCGCGATTATTGCCTTTAAGACGTCATCAAGAGCGCAGGAAGCGCAGTCTGAACCTCGAAGGCTTTTGCGTCAGGTCGATGATCGGGGCATCGGCCGCGTCGTGGCTTTCGGCAAAAGCCGCAAACTTCCGGGCGAAGGCCGCATCTGCTGCCGCCTTGCGCAGTCCGATTTCCTGCGGAACCAGCATGCCTTTTTCGAAGAGCGAGATCGGCCCGGCGATATGCGGAAACAGCTCCTGCGTTATCTTCCGTTTCGAACCCGGTGCGTCGGCATCCACCTGCGCCTGATAGATGATCAGTCGCTCTTCCGTATCGATCGAAAGCTTGCGGGCCAAGGCGTTGCAAAGACCGATCTGGCTGTTCAACCCGTCGACAAACGCCTGGAACATTGTAATGAAGCGTTCGCGGCGCTGGCTTTCGTGGCGCATCGTCTGCTCTTCTTCGGCGATCTTGTCGGCCTGCGCCTTGAGCGCGCGCCGCTCCTCCTCCATTCGCTCCCATTCGGTCTTGCCGCCGTAAAGGCCGATACGCCCCTGCGTCGTCAGTGCTTTTGCGTTCAGCTCCTTCATGCGCAGCCGCGCAATATCGATGGCATCGACAAGGAGCCGGCGCTGCCCGACAATCGTGACAACGCCGCGCTCAGCCGCCTTGTGGCAGGCAAGCGCGAATTCGCGGTGGCTGCCGACCAATCCCGCAATAATGTTCGATTTCGACAGCAGGTCGAGCAGCCGCTCGATCACGGGGGCCGCGCGCACGCGCTGACTGTGGAGGTGCCACATGCGCTGCCTCGAAAACCAGCCGGTCAGCTTCTCGCGCGCGGTCAGGCCGCGGAAACTGTCCAGATCCGCCGAAACCTCCGCCGTCATGCGGTCGAGGCCGGCCACCATTTCGCCAAGCAGCCCATCGAACTCCAGGCGCGCTGTGGCAAAAGCCTGGAACCGATCGCGCTGCGCCAGAAACGCCTCGTCGTCAGATTGCGCTCCGTTGCGCGCAAAGTCCTCGATGAAGGCAGCGCACGCGGCTGCGTCGGCGCGCAGGGTTGAGACAAGCGCATCGGCTGCTTCAAATAGACTGTCGAACGAGGGAGCTTTGCGCACCGGCTTCTCCAGAGAATCTCCGAGCCTAGCCTAGCCGCTCGGAGGCCGAAGCTCAAACCGCCTCGGCGCGCCATTCGCCGTTCATTGCATCGTCCCAATGCCTGCGGCAGAGCGATACATATTTCTCGTTGCCGCCGACTTCGATCTGCGCGCCCTCGCGCGCAACCTCGCCGTCAGCACCGAGCCGCACGACCATTGTCGCCTTGCGGCCGCAATGGCAGATGGTGCGCACCTCGCGCATCTCGTCTGCAATCGCCAGCAGTTCCTCGGAAGCTGGAAACAGCTTGCCCTGGAAGTCGGTGCGAAGCCCGTAGACCATGACCGGTATGTTCAGCCGATCTACCACGCGGGCGAGTTGCCAGACATGCTCGCGCGTCATGAAATTCGCTTCGTCGACGAAGATGCACGCGATCGGGCCGCCCTCGCCGCTCAATTCCTTGATGAGCCCGAAAAGATCGGTATGCCCCTCGAAAGCGATCGCGCTCGCTTCCAGCCCGATGCGCGAACCGATGATACCCTTGCCGGTGCGCTCGTCGAAGGCCGCGATCAAAAGCACGGTGCGCATGCCGCGTTCCTGGTAATTATAGGACGCCTGCAGCAGCATGGTCGATTTGCCGGCGTTCATGGTAGAGTAGTTGAAATAGAGTTTTGCCATCGTTTTCTCCGCATTTTGCTTCTTGAAAGCTCGAATCGGCAAAGAAAAGACCGCAGAATCGATAATCACAGGAAATCCGGAGGCAAAAATCGTAAAATGCCCGGGAAACCGGCCGTGTCATGAAAAATGCGACACGTCGCATTCGGGGTAGCCAATGCGGCGCAAACACACTGAGGTCGCTTGTAAATGTCCGCTATTGATGCTTGGCTTGGGAACCAAAGACTGGGAGTCTAAAATGAAAACAACAAGCGCATTCAAACTGACCACCGCCACTGCAGTTGCCGCACTTTCCATCGCAACCGCATCATTTGCCGCAGAACCCGAAAGTTGCTCGACCGTCCGTTTCTCGGACGTAGGCTGGACGGACATTACCGCAACCACCGCCGCCGCTGCGGTCGTTCTGGAGAGCCTCGGCTACGAGCCGGACGTCAAGGTCCTCTCCGTACCGGTCACCTATCAGTCGCTGAAGAACAAGGACATCGATGTGTTCCTCGGCAACTGGATGCCGGCACAACAGAAGGACGTCCAACCTTATCTCGACGACAAGTCGGTTGAATCCATCGGAGCCAATCTCGAAGGTGCCAAGTACACGCTTGCCACCAACGCCAAGGGCGCCGAACTGGGCATCAAGGACTTCAGCGACATCGGCAAGCACAAGGACGCCCTTGACGGCAAGATCTACGGGATCGAACCGGGCAACGACGGCAACCGCCTTGTCATGACCCTGATCGAGAAGAACGAGATGGGAATGGGCGGACTTGAAGTCGTCGAGTCCTCCGAACAGGGTATGCTGGCGCAGGTTGCCCGCGCCGAAAAGGACGGTAAGCCGGTCGTATTCCTCGGTTGGGCACCTCATCCGATGAACGAGAACTTCAAGATGACCTACCTGACGGGTGGCGACACCACCTTCGGCCCCAACTTCGGCGGCGCGACGGTCTACACCAACACCCGCGCAGGCTACGTCACCGAATGCCCGAACGTCGGCAAGTTCGTGTCCAACTTGAAGTTTAGCTTGGAGATGGAAAACCAGATCATGGGCAAGATCCTCAATGATGGTGAGGATCCGCAGGTCGCGGCAACCGAATGGCTGAAGGCAAATCCGACGGCAGTCGAGCCATGGCTCGCCGGCGTCACGACCAAGGACGGCAAGGACGCCGCCGCGGCCGTCAAGTCCGGCCTCGGCCTCTGAATCTGATGAACGGGGCGGCCCACGCGCCGCCCCTTTTTGTTTCATCCTGATCTCTGCTCTTTCGGATAGGCGCGCTCCTTGAACTGGATCACCGATTACAAAATCCCTATTGGCCCCGTCGCCAAATCCACCGTCGACTGGCTGACGTCGAGCGGCGAATGGTTTTTCGACAGGCTAGCCTTCGCTCTCTCGCACGTGATCGGCGCATTGCTCTTCATCCTGCAGGCGCCACATCCGCTGATCGTGCTCCTCGCCATCACGGCGATTGCCTATTGGCTCCGTCGCTCGATCGGCGTTGCGGTCTTCACCTTGCTCGGTTTGCTGCTGATCATGAACCAGGGCTACTGGAAGGAGACGACAGAAACGCTGGCGCTCGTTCTCGCCTCCACATTCGTCAGCATGGCGATTGGCATTCCGCTCGGCATTGCCGGGGCAAGACGCGCCTGGGTCTTCTCCATCATGCGTCCCGTGCTCGATCTGATGCAGACGATCCCGACATTCGTCTACCTGATCCCCGCACTCATACTCTTCGGCCTCGGCATGGTGCCAGGCCTGATCGCAACCGTGATCTTTGCCATCCCTGCACCAATCCGTCTGACCCGCCTCGGCATCATCTCGACACCGCCCTCCCTCGTCGAGGCAGCCGAGTCCTTTGGCGCAACCCCGACGCAGGTGCTGCGCAAGGTCGAGCTGCCCTTCGCGATGCCGCAGATCATGGCCGGCCTCACGCAGACGATCATGCTGTCGCTATCGATGGTGGTCATCGCTGCGCTCGTCGGCGCCGATGGCCTTGGAAAGCCCGTCGTTCGCGCACTGAACACGGTGAATGTCTCCATGGGCTTCCAGGCCGGTCTCTGTATCGTCATCTTGGCGATCATTCTCGACCGCATGTTCCGCACGGCAGGCGAAGGAGACGGCGCATGACCTCGGTCCGCTTCGACAATGTCAGCATCATCTTCGGCGACAAGCCGCAAACGGCCCTCTCTCTCGTCGATCAGGGAAAGACCCGCGACGAGATCGGCGCCGCAACCGGTCTCGTTCTCGGCGTCGCCGATGCCTCGCTCACGATCGAGGAAGGCGAAATCCTCGTGCTTATGGGCCTTTCCGGCTCAGGCAAATCGACGCTGCTGCGCGCCGTCAACGGCCTCGCTCCCGTCGTGCGCGGCAAGGTTTCAGTTTCCTCGGCAACTGGCCCGGTAGATCCCTATGCATGCAGCCCGAAGGCGCTGCGCGATCTGCGGATGCACACCGTCTCCATGGTGTTTCAGCAGTTCGCATTGCTGCCCTGGCGGACGGTTGCGGAGAATGTCGGCTTCGGCCTCGAACTTGCCGGCATGCCGGACGCCGAGCGCAAGAAACGGGTCGAGGAGCAGCTTGAACTCGTCAACCTGACGAAGTGGGCGGACCGCAAGGTCAACGAGCTCTCCGGCGGCATGCAGCAGCGTGTCGGCCTCGCCCGCGCCTTTGCGACCGGCGCGCCGATCCTGCTCATGGACGAGCCGTTCTCCGCGCTCGACCCGCTGATCCGCACCCGCCTTCAGGACGAGCTTCTCGAATTCCAGCGGCGCTTGAAGAAGACGATCCTCTTCGTCAGCCACGATCTCGACGAGGCCTTCCGCATCGGCAACCGCATCGCCATCATGGAGGGCGGGCGCATCATCCAGTGCGGCACGCCGCAGGATATCGTCAAAAACCCTGCCGATCAGTATGTCGCCGATTTCGTCCAGCACATGAATCCGATCAGCATGCTGACGGCGCAGGATGTGATGCAACCGGGCCTTGGCCATGCGGCGGGGGCGAGCGTCAGCGCCACGGCGCGCGCCCAAACGCCGCTCGTCGATATTCTCGACGCGCTCGCCCGCCAGCCAGGCAGCATCGGGGTCGTCGAGAACGGCGCCATCATCGGCACGATTTCGGCTCAGGATGTCGTTACCGGCCTGACCCAGCACCGGCGCAAAGAACAGGCTTGATCCCGCGGTCTGCTTCCGTCAAGAAAGTGGACATGAAAGATCAGGCTTCCGTACTCAGGGAAACGGACGAAGAAGCGCGCAAGCTCGCGCGCGTTCTTTTGCGTTCCGCCCGCTATGGTGCTCTTGCCGTGCTCGACCCCGCGACCGGCTTTCCGTTTGCGAGCCGCGTTCTGCTCGGCACGGATATCGACGGCGTGCCTGTCATCCTCGTTTCGGCGCTGTCGACGCATACTAAGGCGCTGGAGGCCGACCCGCGCGCGTCCCTCTTGACTGGCGAACCCGGCAGCGGCGATCCCCTTGCGCATCCGCGGCTCACCATCCGATGCATTGCCGAACCGGTCGAGCACGGAAACGCCGTTCACCAGCGCATCCGCACCCGTTTCCTCGACCGGCATGCGAAGGCGAAGCTCTATATCGACTTCCCGGACTTCCGCTTCTTCCGTCTCGTTCCGCAGTCGGCAAGCCTCAATGGCGGCTTCGGCCGCGCCTATCTTCTGGAAGGTACCGACCTCATGATTCTCTCGCCCGCGAACGAGGCCGTTGCCGCGCAGGCAGCGCAGACAGTGCGAGATTTAGTAGAGGAGCATGCCGACCTGTCCGAAGCGCTTGCGAAGCTTTTTAAGGCGCCGGGGGATGCGGGATGGCGCATATGTGGAGTGGATTGCGCAGGGTTCGACGCTATTTCCGGTGATTTGCTCAACCGTTGCGAATTTGAGTCACCCATCGAGAATGCGACGGACATTAAGTCACACATATCTAAAATAGCATACTCGCTACGTGAAATTTAGGTATATACAATCTTCCGGACCAGTTGCTACGTTTTGAACGTCCGCCAACCCCGTCTAACGCCCTGTGCCTATACGGATACATAGTTCGCTTAGGAAGATTGGAAATATGGAAACCACTAACCTTTCAGACCACTCTAACGTGGCGGCCGCCCTTTTATCAGCGATGGCGAACCCCAAGCGCCTCCTGATCCTCTGCAGTCTCGTCAAAGGCGAGGTTCCTGTCGGCGTCCTTGCGACCCAGGTTGGCCTCAGCCAGTCCGCGCTTTCGCAGCATCTGTCAAAGCTGCGGGCCCAGAAGCTGGTAAAGACCCGCCGTGACGCGCAGACCATTTATTACTCGAGCAATTCGGAGCCGGTGATGAAGATCCTGGCAACGCTCGAGGACATTTATGCAGTCCAGGGCCGCAGCAGATCTGCAGCATAGACGCAGACATAATGTTTGCTAAAAAGCCGTGCCGCCAAAGGGATGTTTCCGGAATGGCATGGTGAGCAGTATTTCAGCACGATAATATAACTTTGGCCGGCAAATCTCTCGATTTGCCGGTTTTGTTATTTGCGGGAAAGCTGCGACATTCCATACGCCAATGGCCGGAACGCGCCATCGATGGTGGCGTCCATGGCTTGACGCCCCAAGAAGCGCTGATAATTTGACCGGACAGTAAAAATATGGGCGCAAAGCCCCGGGGACGGCCCCGCGACGGCCAGGAGAACAGCATGTCCAATCGCCTCAACGCACCGAACGATCTTCGCGCCTTCTGGATGCCCTTTACGGCAAACCGGCAATTCAAGAAGGAGCCGCGCATGTTCGTCGGCGCCAAGGACATGTATTACACGACCCATGACGGCCGTCAGGTGCTTGACGGCACCGCCGGTCTCTGGTGCGTGAATGCCGGCCACTGCCGGCCGAAGATCACCGAAGCGATCCGCGAGCAGGCCGGCGAGCTCGATTATGCCCCAGCCTTTCAGCTCGGCCATCCGAAGGCCTTCGAGCTTGCGAACCGCCTCGTCGATATCGCGCCGGAAGGCATGGACCACGTCCTCTACACCAATTCCGGATCGGAGTCGGTGGAGACGGCGCTCAAGGTGGCGCTGGCCTACCATCGGGTGAAGGGCAACGGCTCCCGCTTCCGCCTGATCGGCCGCGAACGCGGCTATCACGGCGTCAATTTCGGCGGCATCTCGGTCGGCGGCATCGTCTCCAACCGCAAGATGTTCGGCACGCTTCTGACCGGCGTCGACCACATGCCACATACGCATCAGCCGGGCAAGAACACCTTCACCCGCGGCGAGCCGGAACATGGCGGCGACATCGCAACCGAGCTGGAGCGCATCGTCACGCTGCATGACGCCTCCACGATCGCCGCCGTCATCGTCGAGCCGGTCGCAGGTTCCACGGGCGTTCTGATTCCTCCGAAGGGCTACCTGCAGAAGCTCCGCGAAATCTGCACCAAGCACGGCATCCTTTTGATCTTCGACGAAGTCATCACCGGCTTCGGCCGCCTCGGCGCCCCCTTTGCCGCGCAGTACTATGATGTGAAGCCCGATATCATCACCACGGCCAAGGGCCTCACCAACGGCGTCATCCCGATGGGCGCCGTCTTCGTCACCTCCGAGATTCATGACGCCTTCATGAACGGCCCGGAGCACATGATCGAGTTCTTCCACGGCTACACCTATTCAGGCAACCCGATCGCCGCCGCCGCCGCGCTTGCCACCCTCGACACCTACAAGGAAGAAGGCCTGCTCACCCGCGCTGGCGAACTCTCGGATTACTGGGCCGACGCCCTTCACTCGCTGAAGGACTGCCCGAACGTCATCGACATTCGCAACACCGGTCTGATCGGCGCGATCGAACTCGACCCGATCGCCGGCGAACCGACCAAACGCGCCTTCACCGCCTTCCTGAGGGCCTATGAGAACGGCGTGCTGATCCGCACCACAGGCGACATCATCGCCCTTTCCCCGCCGCTCATCATCGAAAAGAGGCACATCGACGAGCTCTTCGGCAAGCTGCGCGGCATTTTGCAAAACAACATTTGAGACCGGCGCAAGCGTCTTAGTCGCCGTCCCGCCGAGTTAATACGGCGGTGTCGGCTATTGACGGTAGAGCTGCCGTCGTTGGTTTCAGGCATTCGCTCCATGGAACCACATCCATGAGAGGCGGAGATTTTCTCGAAGGCGGCGACCTCGATCGCGTTGCGGGTCGCCGCCCGCACACATTCCCGGCAGGAAAGACGAGTTCATTTCCAGCCGGAGGTTTCCATGCTCAAGTTCATGCTTTTTATCGCCTTGCTCGTCTCATTCTCCGCCCAGTCGGCATTCGCCGCGGTCGGGTTCCGCGAGATGACCTTGCCGGACAAACAGGGCCGCCCCATGCATGTCAGCATCTGGTATCCCACGGATACCGACCGGGAGCCGGTGCTGCTCGGCGAAACGCCCGCCTTCAGGGGCCAGCCTGTCGTCAAGGATGCCGAAGCCGGGACCGGCCCTCACCCGCTGGTGCTTCTTTCACACGGCTATGGCGGCAGTTGGCGCAACCTCGCCTGGCTCGCGAGCGAACTTGTCCACAAAGGCTATGTCGTCGCAGCACCCGACCACCCCGGCACTACCGCCTTCGATATGCGGCCACCTGAAGCCGTATTTCTCTGGAAGCGCCCGCGCGATCTCAGCCGCGTTATCGACGCGTTGCTTTCCCGTCGGGAGCTGACCGGCGGCATTGCGAGCGATCGCATCGCTGCCATCGGTCATTCGCTCGGCGGATGGACGGTCATCGAACTTGCCGGCAGTCGCTTCGATGCCAAAGATGTAGTGAAGAATTGCGTGACACAGTTCGGCTCTCTCTATTGCAAGATATTCAAGGCGTTGGGTGTCGGGCGGGACGCGGCCTCCACTTTAGCGATGGGTGCCGATCTCAGCGACCGACGGATCCGCGCGGTCGTCACGCTTGACCTCGGCCCCGGACGCGGCCTTACGCCGCAAAGCCTCGCGTCCGTCCGCGTGCCAGCGCTCGTGTTCGGAGCGGCCGAGGATGTCGACAAGGAGACCGCCGCCAAAGCGGATATCGCCGCCACCAACAAGGACTCTGCCTATTTGGCTCAGTATCTGCCTTCTGCCACGACCTCCTATGCTCTCGTCCCCGGCTCCCTGCATTTCAGTTTCATGCAGCCTTGCAAACCGGGAGCGGCAGCGCTGATTGAGGAGGAAGCTCCGGGCGAAAGCATCGTCTGCAAGGATGGTCAGGGCGCCGATCGAAACGCCATTCATCGACAAGTTGCCGATATGATCGTCGCCTTCCTGCAAAGAGCCCTTCCAACGAGATAGGTCGTGAAAACTTAAAAAAATCGCGATCGACGCCTGTTCCATTCCGGATTTGCCGAAGACGGGCCTCGCTTTGTTATCTCCTTGCGTAATCGCAGCAAAATTCATAGAAAATTGATCTGTGCCTTCCGAAGCCAAAAGTGGCCGGAAGGCGCGTTGACCGCACCGTAGCCGTCGTCTTTTGGCGCATCCCTTTGGGGTGTTGAACGGACGGGTTTCGTTGTCGCGGCAGTCATCGCGGGCCAGAAGCCCCACCCAAGGAGAACGAAAATGAGTCTGAAGACTTTGACTGGCGCGACCCTTGTCGCATCGCTGGCCTTTGCGCCATTTGCCTATGCCGACATCACCATCGGCCTGATCGCACCGCTGACCGGACCCGTTGCCGCCTATGGCGACCAGGTAAAGAACGGCGCGCAGACCGCCGTTGACGAGATCAACAAGAAAGGCGGCATCCTCGGCCAAAAGGTAGTCCTGAAGACTGCCGACGACGCGGGCGAGCCGAAGCAGGGCGTTTCCGCCGCAAACCAGCTCGTCGGCGAAGGCATCCGCTTCGTCGTCGGTCCCGTCACCTCCGGCGTCGCCATCCCCGCTTCCGACGTGCTTGCCGAAAATGGCATCCTGATGGTGACCCCGACGGCGACAGCACCGGACCTCACCAAGCGCGGCCTCACCAACGTGCTGCGCACCTGCGGCCGCGACGACCAGCAGGCCGAAGTCGCCGGCAAATACGTGCTCAAGAACTTCAAGGACAAGCGCGTCGCCATCGTCAACGACAAGGGCGCCTATGGCAAGGGCCTTGCCGACGCCTTTAAGGCAACGCTCAATGCCGGCGGTGTCACCGAGGTCATCAATGATGCGATCACTCCCGGCGACAAGGATTTCAGCGCGCTCACCACCCGTCTCAAAGCCGAAAATGTCGACGTGATCTACTTCGGCGGCTACCACCCGGAAGGCGGCCTGCTTGCCCGTCAGCTCGCCGACCTTTCCGTCAAGGCAACGATCATCGGCGGTGACGGCCTCTCGAATAGCGAATTCTGGAATATCGGCACGGAAGCTGCTGCAGGCACCGTCTTCACCAACGCATCCGATGCGACGAAGAGCGCTGACTCCAAGGCAGCCTCCGACGCGCTTGCCGCCAAGAACATCCCGGCCGAAGCCTTCACGCTGAATGCTTACGCGGCCGTCGAAGTCCTCAAGGCCGGCATTGAGAAGGCTGGCAGCGCCGAAGACTCCGAAGCTGTTGCCGCCGCCCTCAAGAGCGGCGAACCGATCGCAACCGCGATCGGCAAGCTCACCTATGGCGAAACCGGCGATCTCACCTCGCAGAGTTTTGCGCTCTACAAGTGGGAAGGCGGCAAGATCGTCGCCGCCGAATAAGGCCTGACAGTTGTGTCCCATTGACCGGGCGTCTAATCGGCGCCCGGTTTTCATTTGTGGGAGCAGTCTCGCTTATAGCGCTTTGTCCGGCACTTCAGTTATAACGGACGGATAGCCAGAGACGAGGATGCCCATGACCACCAAGCTCGAACGCCTCATCGACCAGGGCACAGGCCGCCTGCCGGCCGATATCGTTTTGAAAGGCGGACGTTTCTTCGATCTCGTGACCGGCGAGCTGGTCGAATCCGACATCGCCATCGGCAGCGATCGCATCGTCGGGACCTGCGGCACATATGAGGGAGAAACCGAGATCGTCATCTCCGGCAAGATCGTCGTTCCAGGTTTCATCGACACGCATCTCCACATCGAATCCTCGCTCGTCACGCCGCATGAATTCGACCGCTGCGTTCTGCCCTATGGCGTCACCACCGCCATCTGCGATCCGCACGAGATCGCCAATGTGCTCGGCACCGACGGTATCCAGTTCTTCCTCGATTCGGCGCTCGAAACGATCATGGATATCCGCGTCCAGCTCTCCTCCTGCGTGCCCGCCACACATCTTGAGACATCCGGGGCGGATCTGCCGATCGAGAGGCTCCTGCCCTTCCGCGATCATCCCAAGGTCATCGGCCTTGCGGAATTCATGAATTTCCCAGGCGTGATCCACAAGGACCCGGTCTGCATGGAAAAGCTCGAAGCGTTCCAGGGCAGCCATATCGACGGCCACGCGCCATTGTTGCGCGGGATAAACCTCAACGGCTACCTCGCGGCCGGAATCCGCACCGAGCATGAATGCACGACCGCAGCAGAGGCCCTCGAAAAGATCAGCAAGGGCATGCAGATCCTCGTCCGCGAAGGTTCGGTCTCGAAGGACCTGAAGGCCTTGATGCCGATCATCACCGAGCGTCTATCGCCCTATCTCGCGCTTTGCACCGACGACCGCAATCCGCTCGACATCGCCGAGCAGGGCCATCTCGACTACATGATCCGCACCGCGATCGCGAGCGGTGTCGAGCCGCTTGCGATCTACCGCGCCGCCTCGATCTCCGCCGCCCGCGCCTTCGGATTGATGGATCGCGGCCTCATCGCGCCTGGCTGGCGCGCCGATCTCGCCGTCATCGATAGCCTGGAGCGCTGCAAAGCCGAGATCGTCTTTTCTGCCGGCCGCCGCGTCAGCGATGAACTCTTCGCCACCCGCAAACCGGTTGCGCCAGTGGGTCTCGACAGCGTGAAGGCGCGACCCGTCAACGCCGCTCATTTCGGCGTCCCGGCCACCGAAGGCGAGACGCCGGTCATCGGCGTCACCCCCGGCAAGATCATCACCGAATTTCGACGGCACCGCCTTCCGGCAAAGGGAAACCAGACGGGCATCGACCTAGAAAACGACATCATCAAGGTCGCCGTCATCGAGCGTCACGGCAAGAACGGCAACCACGCCAACGGCTTCGTCCAGGGCTTTGGCCTAAAGAAAGGAGCGATCGCCTCCACCGTCGGCCATGACAGCCACAACATCTGTGTCGTCGGCGTCAGCGAGGAGGACATGGCGTGCGCGGCCAACCGCCTCGGCGAAATCAAAGGCGGCTTCGTGGTCGTCGAGGACGGCAAGGTGACCGGCGAAATCGCCCTCCCCGTCGCCGGCCTGATGAGCCTCGAGCCTTACGAAAAGGTCCGCGACACTCTCCACCATCTCCGCAAGGCAGCCTACGCGCTCGGCGCAACGCTGGAAGAGCCGTTCCTTCAGCTCGCCTTCCTGCCCCTGCCCGTGATCCCGCACCTGAAGATTTCGGACCGGGGCATGGTGGACGTGGATCGATTTGTGCTGATCGGGTGAAAGGCATTTTGGCGAATGAAAAGCAAACCGCTAACTTTTCATGCGGGAATGACGCGCGGAACACGCCACCGCAGAGTTCTTGAAAGTATAGGAGGCTTGACGGAGGAGCGGGTTCGAAGTGGCCGACGGGAGCTTTCCTTTGCTGAAATCGGATCCGAAGCACCCATCTTTGCATTTCAAAAACCTTGGCTGTTTCTGGTCCGCACGCGTCGGCTCCTCCTGGAGGACCTTGGCTTGCCGAGATGGCGACAGCGTCATCGGTTCACATGCCGATTACGAAAAGCCCTTGAAGTGATGCCTGCGACCGCCTGCGTCAAATCCGGCTACAAATCGCGCTTAGCGCTTCAAGCTGGATCGATTCCCCGCCAGCCAATCCGCCAGAGCCCGGCATATCGACGTGCTCGCCAAGCGTCATTCCCACGGGCAATCTAAACTCCGCCCACTTGCGGGTCAGGTTGAAGACGAAGAGCAGTTTCTCGCCATTTTTCTCGCGCGTGAATGCCAATAGATCCTGATTTGTACCGATGAATTCCATATCGCCGTCAAGCAACGCTGGATGCCGCTTCCGGAATTCCAGCATCTGGCGATAATGAGTGAGTACCGAGTTTACGTCCTCTTCTTGCGTATCGACGGAAAGGGCTGCCTGCTCGTAGGGAACAGGCAGCCAGCTTTTCTCTGCCGAGGTAAAGCCTGCATGCGCCTTGCCGGCCTCCCAGGGCATCGGTGTGCGGCATCCGTCGCGGCCCTTGAAGGCGGGCCAGAAGCGGATGCCGTAAGGATCGCGCAGATCCTCGAAGGCAAGTTCCGCTTCGGCAAGTCCCAGCTCTTCGCCCTGATAAAGGCAGATCGAGCCGCGCAGCGCCGCCAGCACGGAAATTGCCAGCTTGGCGATCATCGGCCGCTCCTCCTCGGCTTTTGCAAACCGGCTCACATGGCGCTTGACGTCATGGTTGGAGAAGGCCCAGCACACCCAGCCGTCGACAACCGTCTTTTGAAAGGTCTCGACGCAGTTGCGGATATGCGCGGCCGTGAAATCCGGTCCGAGCAGATCGAAGGTGTAGCACATGTGCAGCTTGTCGCCGCCGCTCGTATAGGCCGCGACGGTCTTCAGCGACCGCGCGCCGTCACCGACCTCGCCGACCGTCGCTCGCGCTTCATATTGATTGAGCAGCGTCCGCAAGCGCTTCAGGAAATCGAGGTTTTCCGGCTGCGTCTTGTCGTGGAGATGGTTCTGCATGCCGTAGGGGTTGCTGTCTGGCGCATCGAGACCGCCGTCGCTCGTATCCGGCTCATGGGGGGGATTGTCGCGAAGCAGCTTGTCGCAGAAGTAATAGTTGACCGTATCGAGTCGGAAGCCGTCGACGCCGCGGTCGAGCCAGAACTTCACGGTCTTCAGCACCGCATCCTGGACTTCCCTGTTGTGGAAGTTGAGGTCCGGCTGCGAGGTCAAGAAATTGTGTTGGTAATATTGGCGCCGCACGCCATCCCATTCCCAGCCCGGTCCGCCGAAGATCGAAAGCCAGTTGTTCGGCGCCGTGCCGTCGCGCTTCGGGTCGGCCCAGACATACCAGTCCGCCTTGGGATTCGTGCGGCTCGAGCGGCTTTCGACAAACCACGGATGCTGATCGGACGTATGCGAGATCACCTGGTCGATGATGACTTTTAACCCCAGCGAATGGGCGACAGCCATCATCTCGTCGAAATCTTCGAGCGTCCCGAAGATCGGATCGACGTCGCAGTAGTCCGAGACGTCGTAGCCCATGTCAGCCATCGGCGATTTGAAGAAGGGCGAGAGCCAGATCGCATCGACGCCGAGCTTGGCGATATGCGGGAGGCGGCGGGTAATGCCCTTGAGGTCGCCGAGACCGTCGCTGTTCGTATCCTGAAACGACCGTGGATAAACCTGATAGATGACCGCACCCCGCCACCAGTCCGCTGCCTGTATCGCCATTGCCGGATTCTCCGCGCCATTCGAAATGCGCACAGACTAAAGCCCGGAAAACAAAAAACAACTGCGCCGATGACCTCTTTTGGGCGGGACGCGCATAGCAAAGAAAACGCCGCCTACGGGCTTGTCCACACCTTGAGCAACCCTCTTTCATTGGGGGTTGCAACGCCAAACCTTTGCGATAAGGTGCGCATTGACTTGCACGTAACAGGTCAAAAACCGGGAACAAATGACTAAGAATAGGCAAAAAAGCCTGGAAAGGTGGCCCAATATGACCCATACAACGAAAAAATTTCTAGCCTCAGCAATGCTTGGCACATTACTGGCTTTCTCGGCCCACGCGGCCACGCTCAATATCCACAATGGCGGCGATCCGGCATCGCTCGATCCGCAAAAGCTCTCCGGCGACTGGGAGAATCGCATTGCCGGCGACATCTTCGAAGGACTCGTGGCCGAAGATGCTAAGCTCAATCCGATTCCGGGCCAGGCCCAAAGCTGGACCGTTTCGGACGACGGCAAAGTCTACACCTTCAAGCTGCGCGACGGCATCAAGTGGTCCGACGGCCAGCCGGTAACGGCCGGAGACTTCGTCTTCGCCTTCCAGCGCCTCATGGACCCGAAGAATGCCGCCGACTACGCCTATCTGCAGTTCACCATCAAGAATGCCGAAAAGATCAACAAGGGCGAGATCACCGATATCAACCAGCTCGGCGTCAAGGCAATCGACGATAAGACGCTCGAGATTACGCTCGAAGCCCCGACGCCGTATTTCATCGGCGCGCTGACTCACTACACCGCATATCCGCTGCCGAAACATGTCGTCGAAGCCAAGGGCGCGGACTGGGTCAAGATCGGCAACATCGTCACCAACGGCCCCTACAAGCCCGTCGAGTGGGTACCTGGCTCGCACGTTACAACCGTCAAGAATGACCAATATTATGGTGTCAAAGATCTGAAGATCGACGGCGCGAAGTTCTTCGTGCTTGAAGACCAGGAAGCCGCGCTGAAGCGCTACCGCGCCGGCGAGTTCGACATCCTTACGGACTTCCCGACGGATCAGTACGAATGGATGAAGAAGAACCTGCCCGGTCAGGCGCACGTGGCGCCGTTTTCCGGCCTCTATTACTACGTGATCAACTCGAGCAAGCCGCCGTTCAGCGACAAGCGCGTCCGCCAGGCTCTTTCCATGGCGATCAATCGCGAGGTCATCGGCCCGCAGATTCTCGGAACGGGTGAACTGCCCGCTTATTCGTGGGTGCCGCCGGGTACGGCCAACTACGGCGAGCCGGCCTACGTATCCTGGAAGGACTTGCCCTACAGCGAGAAGGTCGTCGAAGCGAAGAAACTGCTTACGGAAGCAGGTTTCGGCCCTGACCATCCCCTAACGGCACAGCTCAAGTACAACACCAATGACAACCACAAGCGCATCGCCGTGGCGATTGCCGCCATGTGGAAGCCGCTCGGCGTGAATATCGAACTCGTCAACGCCGAGACCAAGGTGCATTATGATCAGCTGAAAAGTGGCGAAGTGGAAATCGGCCGCGCCGGCTGGCTTGCCGATTACAACGATCCGGACAACTTCCTGAACCTGCTCGTTAGCGGCGTTCAGATGAATTATGGCCGCTGGTCCAGCCCTGAATACGACAAGCTGATCAAGGAAGGCAACGCGCAGACGGATCTGGCCAAGCGCGCCGAAATCTTCAAGAAGGCTGAGCAGCTGGCGCTGGACGATTCCGCCGCCTTGCCGATCTACTATTACGTCTCGAAGAACGTCGTCTCGCCGAAGATCGAGGGCTTCGTCGACAATGTGCAGGACATCCACCGTACGCGCTGGCTGTCGATGAAAGAGTAAGGAAAACGGCCCTTCCCGCGCTCTGCGGGTAGGGCCGGTCCACGATCATGATCAAATATGCACTCCGTCGATTGCTGTCGACGATCCCCGTTCTCTGGATCGCCGTCACAGCCTGCTTTTTCGTTTTGCGCCTTGCCCCCGGCGGCCCCTTCGATGGCGAAAGGCCATTGCCGCCGGTCATCATGAAGAACCTTGCGGCCCACTACAATCTGGATAAGCCGCTGATCCAGCAGTATATGATCTATGTCGGCGACCTGCTGAAAGGCGATCTTGGCCCGTCTTTCGCCAGCGAAGATTTCACCGTCGGGCAGCAGATCATGATCGGCCTGCCCTATACCTTCACGATCGGCACGGCCGCCTTCCTGCTCGCCATCCTTGTCGGCGTCACCGTCGGCTGTCTTGGGGCGCTCTACCAGAACAAGACGCCCGACTATATCCTGGGCGCACTCATTCTGATCGGTGTCGTGCTTCCCAACTTCCTGATCGCCCCGATCCTGCAGCTCGTTTTCGGTATCCGTCTCGGATGGCTTCCAGTCGGCGGCTGGGGTGACGGCTCCTTCAAGTTCCTTGTCATGCCGATCGTCGTTCTGGCGCTGCCGCATGCCGGCCGCATATCGCGCATCACCCGCGGCTCGATGATCGAGGTCATGAACCAGAACTTTATCCGGACCGCCAAGGCAAAAGGCATCGGTCCGCGCCTGACGGTCATGCGCCACGCGCTGAAACCCGCCATGATGCCCGTCGTCTCCTATCTCGGACCGGCGGCAAGCTATCTTCTCACCGGCTCGCTGGTTGTCGAGAGCGTCTTCGGACTGCCCGGCATCGGCCGCTATTTCATCACTGCAGCGCTGAACCGCGACTACGGCATGGTTCTCGGAACGGTCATCTTCTACATGGTGCTGATCGTCTTCCTCAACCTTCTCGTCGACATCGCCTATGCGTGGCTCGATCCGAAAGTGAGAAACCGATGATCCTCAACCCCGCAAGACGCGAGCTTCTCGCTGCCGAGTTGCTGCAGGCCGAAGGCCTAGCCCCCGAAGGCCGTTCGCTCACCAAGGATGCGCTTCGGCGCCTGTCACGCAACAAGGCCGCGGTGATCTCCATCGCGGTGCTGGCGCTGCTCGTCCTCCTCGCCTTCCTCGGCCCTTACTTCATTCCCTTCAACTATGAAGATCCGGACTGGGCCGCCTTCCGCACGCCCCCGGACTTTGCAAGCGGGCATTACTTCGGCACCGATCCGAACGGCCGCGATCTTCTGGCCCGCGTGCTTTACGGCACCCGTGTCTCGCTTGCCGTCGCGCTGACGGCAACCGTCGTCTCCGTCGTCATCGGCGTGCTCTACGGCGCCGTCTCCGGCTATATCGGCGGCAGGCTGGATTCGGTCATGATGCGTTTCGTCGATATCATGTATGCCCTCCCCTACATCCTGTTCGTCATCCTGCTGATGGTGATCTTCGGCCGTAACGTCTATCTGCTCTTCGCCGCGATAGGCGCGCTGGAGTGGCTGACCATGGCCCGCATCGTCCGCGGCCAGACGCTGTCGATCAAGCAGCGCGAATTCATCGAGGCTGCACGCGCCTCGGGGCAGAGGCCTTTCAAGATCATCCTCAAGCACGTCATTCCGAACCTGGTCGGCCCGGTGGTCATCTTTGCGGCACTCACCGTTCCCGAAATCATCGCCACGGAGAGTTTCCTTTCCTATCTCGGCTTCGGCGTTCAGGAGCCGCTGACCTCGCTTGGCACGCTGATTGCCGAAGGCACCGATGCAATGGAGAGCATGCCCTGGCTGCTGGTCTTCCCGGCAAGCTTCCTCGTCGCCCTGCTGCTCAGCCTGCTCTTCATCGGCGACGGCCTGCGCGACGCGTTCGACCCGAAGGATCGCTAACGATGACCGACAACCTTCTCGAACTCAAAGACTACTCGATCACCTTCGAAACGCCGGACGGCCAGGTGAAGGCCGTCTCCAACATGAACCTCACGATCAAGCGCGGCGAGCGCATCGCGATCGTCGGCGAGTCCGGCTCCGGCAAAAGCCAGACTTTCCTTGGCATCATGGGATTGCTCGCCAAAAACGGCAAGACCAGCGGCCAGGCGCTACTCGAAGGCAGGGATGTGCTGTCGCTGAAGCCACGAGAACTCGATCAGGTGCGCGGCAAGGACATGGCCATGGTCTTCCAGGATCCCATGACCGCCTTGAATCCGTCTCTCAGGATTTCCCGCCAACTGACGGAACAGCTTGAGGTTCATCGCGGTTTCACGGCGCGCGCAGCCTCTGCCGAAGCGCTCGACATGCTGAAGCGGGTCGGCATCCCCGACCCCACGCGCCGCTTCAACCTTTATCCGCACGAGCTCTCGGGAGGCATGCGCCAGCGCATCGTGATTGCCATGGCACTGCTCACCAAGCCGAAGCTCCTGATTGCCGACGAGCCCACCACCGCGCTCGATGTCACTATCCAGGCGCAGATCCTCGATCTCTTCAACGATCTGACGGCCGAGATGAATACGGCGCTCGCGATGATCACCCACGATCTTGGCGTCGTTGCCGGCCTCGCCGATCGCGTCGCGGTCATGTATGCCGGCCGCATCGTCGAGGAAGCGCCGGTCGATGAGCTCTTTGAAAATCCGGCACATCCCTATACGGCGGCGCTGCACGCAGCGATCCCGCGCCCGGACCAGGACGTCGACCAGCTCGTCGTCATTCCCGGGCGGCCGCCGAACCTGCAGCACCTGCCGAAGGGCTGCAACTTCTCGCCGCGCTGTCCCAAGGTAGAAGACGATTGCATCGATCGTCCGCCGCCGCTCGAAACGCTTTCACCACGCCATTGCGCAGCCTGCTTCCACCCCTTCCCGCGTATCGAGGAGCTTCTCAATCATGGCTGAACGATCGCTGTTGAGGGTCGAGAACCTGACGACCCAGTTCGAACTGCCCTCCAAAGGTTTCTTCAAGCCGCCGGTGATGCTGACGGCCGTCAACAATGTCAGCTTCGACTTGAAGGAGGGCCGCACGCTCGGCATCGTCGGCGAATCCGGCTGCGGAAAGTCCACGCTCGGCCGCTCCATCCTGCGGCTCCTACGCTCGCAGGAGGGCCGCATCCTCTGGCAGGGCCGCAACCTGCTGGACCTGTCGGACGAGGAGATGCGCGCCGCGCGCCGCGACATGCAGATCATCTTCCAGGATCCGATCGCATCGCTCGACCCGCGCATGACGGTCGGCGACATCATCGCCGAGCCGCTGACCGTCTTCGAGCCGAAACTTTCCAAAGCGCAGCGCCTCGAACGTGTGCGCGAGATCATGAGTGCTGTCGGCCTCGTGCCGGAAATGATCAACCGCTACCCGCATGAGTTTTCCGGCGGTCAGGCACAGCGCATCGGCATTGCCCGCGCGGTCGTGACAAGACCGAAGCTCATCATCTGCGACGAGCCGGTATCGGCCCTCGACGTTTCGATCCAGGGGCAGGTCATCACGCTCCTGCGCAAGCTCCGGAAAGAGTTCGGCCTGACGCTGATCTTCATCAGCCACGACCTTTCCGTCGTGCGGCTGATCTCGGACGACGTGCTGGTGCTCTATCTCGGCAAGGTAGTGGAAGCCGGCGATTGCCAGACGGTCTTCGAACATCCTGCGCACCCTTATACGCAGGCACTGTTTTCGGCCGCACCCATCCCCGATCCGAAGCTTGCCCGCCAGCGCACACGCATCCGCCTTCTGGGCGATCCGCCCTCGCCGCTGAACCCGCCGAAGGGCTGCGTCTTCTCGCCCCGCTGCTGGAAGGCGACGGATATCTGCCGGACAAAAATGCCGCCGACCGAGCATGTGCGCCCGGGTCAAACGGCAGCCTGTTACCATATGGACCGGTAAATCGCGTCCGCTCTGGGTCAGCTCGCGCGCAACACGCGCGTTGCCCAGCGCCTGCCCCGGAGCGGAACAATCGCGCTCCGGGGCAGTTCTCCCTTACACAAGCATGCGGGTCACAGCAGGGTTCCGAAGGAGGAGAAATTGCTCAAGCTGATATCCAATGCCGGCCTTGTGCTGGCGCTCACACTCGGGGGCGCTGTCGCGCCCGCGTCCTTTGCTCAGGCTCAGGACGTCCAGTTCCGTATCGGCCCGGACGGTGTGCGTATCTACGAACGCGATCGCGATCGCTATGATCGTTATCGCGACGACGACCGCCGGGGCTGCAGCCCGCGCGAGGCACAAATCGCCGCTCGCGATTCCGGCCTTCGCCGGCCTGAGGTCGTCCGTGTGACGAGGCGCAGCGTCACGGTGCAAGGCTGGACCCGTTATGGCCCGGACCGCATCGTCTTCGCCAACCGCCGCGGCTGCCCGGAGATCGGATAGGCAAACGAACGATCTGCGACATGAGCCCGCCGTCACGCCGGCGGGCTTTTTCACCAACTATACTGGGTCGGCGCCCCGTTCGGTGAGCCTGTAACGTCTTGACGATTGCCCTTCACTGGCCTCCGCTAAGAGGATTCTACCCAAACATGGTGGGGGATTCTTTTCATGAAACACACGGGCCTAAACGCTGCCGCAGCTGCTGCAGCGCTGCTTTTTGCCACCGCCTTTCCGGCCCAGGCCGAAGATCTGACGTTCAAGCTCATCAACGGCACCCAGTCCCAGCTGACGCGTTTCTACACCTCTCCGACGGGCATCTGAAGAGTGGGAGGATGATGTCTTCGGCGAGCAGGTCCTGAAGCCGGGCGAAACGATCAGCATCACCATCGCCGATGGCCGCGATGTCTGCAAATACGACATGCGCTTCGAATTCGACGAGGCTTCCGACCTCGATTCGACCGAGCACACGCAGGATCTCTGCCAGCTCGGCAGCTACACGATCCACGAATAGCAATCCGCCGTTAAACCTGCCTCGCAAACAGGGCGCGGCTGGCTTTTCCGGTAGCTGCCGTCCTACCGGCAAGGCCTGCGCTTGCCTCCAAACGTCTCTGCGCGTAATCAGCAGACGCGGAGAATTTTCGGGAGGCAGTTTTGAACGGACGGTTCTTATCGATCGGTGAGTGCATGGTGGAGCTTTCGCAGGCAGGCGGCGGCCTGCTGAGAAAGGGTTTCGCCGGCGATACGTTGAACACCGCCTGGTACGCTCGCGCCTGCATGCAGCCCGCCTGGAGCGTCGATTATTTCACCGCGCTTGGCGATGACGCCATGTCGGACGAGATGATCGCCTTCTTCGAAGAAGCAGGCATCGGCACGAAGCTCATCAGGCGCATCAAGGGCAAAGCGCCCGGCCTTTACATGATCAACCTCAGGAACGGCGAACGCACCTTCAGCTACTGGCGCGACAACTCCGCCGCCAGGCAGCTTGCCGCCGATCCCGACCGATTGCGCGAAGCGATCGAAGGCTCGGACGTCGTCTATTTTTCGGGCATCACGCTCGCCATTCTGCCGCGCGAAGACGCCGACACGCTGCTTGCCGAAACCCGCCGCGCCAAGGCCGCGGGAAAATTCGTGGTCTTCGATCCGAACATCCGCCCGCGCCTGTGGGCGAGCTATGACGTCATGCATACGACGATCAGCGAAGGCGCCCGCTCCTCTTCCCTCGTCATGCCGAGCTTCGACGACGAGGCCTTGCATTTCGGCGACGACTCCATCGAAGCCACCATCCATCGCTACCGTGCCCTCGGCGCACCGAACGTGCTGATCAAGAACGGCGCCGACGGCGCGACGCTGAACTTCGCCGGCCAGCAGAACTTCGTGCCGGCCGAAACGGTCAACGAGGTCGTCGATACCACCAGCGCCGGCGATAGCTTCAACGGCGCGTTCCTCGCCAAATATCTCGAGACGAAGGATGCGGTCGCCAGCGCCTGTTTCGCAGTGAAGGTTGCCGCGCGTGTCGTCAGCGAGCACGGTGCACTCGTGGCGAAGGATAAGCTCGGGCTCTGAGCCTCGATCGGCAGCCTGTAATAAATCCATCACAGAAAAGCCTCAAAATAAGCACGCGGGAATCACGTTCCTTTCGCCCGCTTGGGGTTGTGCCGCTGCCGTCCGATATGGCGTGGCGTGGATGGAAAACGGGACATGCTGCAACATCCGTCGAATAACTATCGCGGCGAGAGCTGGGCCAATACCGCGCCTGGAAGCTTGCCCGAGAGGCTGGTGATCGTCACCGACGCCTGGCATCCGCAGGTCAACGGCGTTGTCCGCTCGATCGAGAATACCAACCGCGAACTCGCGAAACTGGGGGTCGAAGTGTCCATGGTGACGCCCGAGCGCTTCAGTAGCTTCCCCTGCCCGACCTATCCGGAGATTCGCCTTTCGATCGCCAATTACCGCCGGGTCGCCCGCGAGATCGAAAAGCACAAGCCGTCCTATGTGCATATCGCCACCGAAGGCCCGCTCGGGCTGACGGCGCGGCGCTGGTGCCTGAGGAACCGCATGCCGTTTTCCACCAGCTACCACACGCGCTTCCCGGAATATGTCTCGGCCCGTCTGCCCATCCCGAAGCGCTGGCTCTACGCCTTCGTGAAGTGGTTCCACAATTCCGGCGCCGGCTGCATGGTGGCAACGCCGAGCCTTGCCCGCGAGCTATCGGAAAAGGGCATCCGCAACCTGATGCCCTGGAGCCGCGGCATCGACGCCGCGCAGTTCCGCCCGATGGAACTGGAAGAAAAGCCTTTCGGCCTGCAGCGCCCCATCTACATGACGGTTGGACGGGTGGCGTTGGAAAAGAACCTGCCCGCCTTCCTCGATCTCGACCTGCCCGGCTCCAAAGTCGTGGTCGGCGACGGCCCTGCCCGCGCCGAGCTGGAAAAGCGCTATCCAGACGTGCTCTTTACCGGCCTGAAATTCGGCGAGGAGCTTGCCAGGATCTATGCACAGGCCGATGTCTTCGTCTTCCCGTCGCTGACCGATACCTTCGGCAACACGATCCTGGAAGCGCTCGCCTGCGGCGTTCCCGTTGCCGCTTTTCCCGTCACCGGCCCGCTCGACATCATCGGCGAGGATGGCGAGGTCGGCGCACTGGACGCAGACCTGCAGGCGGCCTGCCTCGGCGCATTGTCCGCCTCACGCGAGAAGGCACGGGATCTTGCCCTGCAATATTCCTGGGAAGCGGCAACGCAGCAGTTCATCAACAATATCCGCGCCGCCAACGGCGTCATTACGCCGAAATGGAAGAAGGCCTGGCAATATGCCAAGACCTTGCCCAAAAGCAGAAAGGCCGGCGATGCCGCCGGCCCGATGAAATCCGGAACCTGATTTTTTACTTGTGCAGGGCGCTGCGCAGCGTGTCGTTGGCAAGCGTGATGGCGCTGCGGACGGCCGGGGTTTCGCTGATGGCGTTCAAGAGCACGAAGTCGTGGATCGTGCCGTTATAGCGGACCGAGGTGACCTTCACGCCGGCCTGCGACAGCTTGCGGCCATAGGCCTCGCCTTCGTCGCGCAGCACGTCGTTCTCATCGGTGATGACGAGTGCCGGCGGCAGGCCGTTCAGCTGTTCCAGCGAAGCGTTGAGCGGCGTTGCCGTCGGCTCCTTACGCTTGGCTTCGTCCGGCAGATATGCGTTCCAGAACCACTTCATCGCTTCCTTCGTGAGCCACGGGCCGTTGGCGAATTGATTGTATGAGCGGGTCTCAAAGTTGGCGTCGGTGACCGGGTAGAACAGTACCTGCTGATTGATGGCTGGGCCGCCGCGCGCCTTGGCAAGCAGGGTGACGGCCGCTGTCATGTTGCCGCCGACGCTGTCACCGGCAACGGCAAGGCGGCTCGCATCGACCTTGAACTCCTTGGCATGCTCTACGACATACTTCGTTGCGGCATAGGCCTGCTCGATGGCGATCGGATAGCGCGCCTCGGGTGAACGCTCGTAGTCGACGAAAACGACCGCAGCGTTGGCGCCATTGGCAATCTCACGGACGAGGCGGTCATGCGTATCGGCATCGCCCAGCACCCAGCCGCCGCCGTGGAAATACATGACGACCGGCAGCGCAGCCTTGGCATTTTCAGGGCGGACGATCCGGAGCTTGATGCTGCCCGTCGGGCCGGCCTTGATCGTCTTGTTTTCTTGATGGACTGCGGGCTTCTTCACCTCGCCCTTCTGCGCGCCGACGAGAATATTGCGGGCCTCAGCCGGAGAGAAGGTGTAGATCGGCTTGCTGCCGGCAAGTGCATCGATCAATTTCTGCGTGGCCGGTTCCAGCACGGGATCGGCAGCGGCGCCAAGGGCGGAGGCGGCCAGGATCGTTGCTGCGGAAAGTGCGGTCTTGATGGTCGACATCGTCTTGTCCTCTCAGTTTGCTGTTCGTTGCGAACGGCCTTTGTATCGCGCACGATTGTTTATTGCACAATTAAGAATGACGCATAGCTGCCATGCTCTAAAATCGCTTGCTATTATTTATCGCGCGATTTAAATTGATGTGTTTCCGGAGAAATGCCATGCAGGAGCAACCAAAACTCGACAATTTCATCTGCTTCGCGATGTATACGGCAAGCCACGCGATGAACCGCGTCTACAAGCCGTTGCTCGACGCGCTCGGCCTCACCTATCCGCAATATCTGGTGATGGTCTCGCTCTGGCAGGAAGACGACCAGACCGTCGGCGGCCTTGGCGAAAAGCTCTTCCTGGAATCGAGCACGCTTACCCCTTTGCTGAAGCGCCTCGAAGCCGCCGGTTATATCCGCCGCGAGCGCAGTAAGGAAGACGAACGCGTCGTCGTCATCCGCCTGAGCGGCGAAGGCATCGGACTGCAAGAAAAGGCCTGCGCGATACCCAATTGCATCGCCGGCGCTACCGGCCGGGACGCCGCCGGCCTCGCGCGCCTGCAGGCCGAGATCGTGGCGTTACGCGAGGCGTTGAATAGGAGTGTGGCGGCCTGAGAAGGGCGAGTGTTAGCTTTGAGTGACAGCCACCGACTTCGCCTTCCGGCTTAAACGGCCATACCAAAAACGTCGACGACTCTCTCAGAACCAGACATCAGCGACGGTGCGCAACGCCATAGCGGCGGCAGACGGCGCAATCGCAAATCGTGGCACCGATATCTGTGCTCGAAACTTTGAGCGCGCAGCGCCCCAATGACAGGAGCCACGCGTAATCTGAGGTGCCATGTGTGTCGGCAGTCGGCAGTGCCATGGTTGCCCTTTCACTTTTGTTCGTCCCAGCATGTTTTGCAGAGCAAAAAACGATGACTTTACCGGTCGGTGGATCATGATCGCCTGCCCAGCAAATCAGGCCCCGGCCCAAAAACGCTGCCGATGACGCAAAAAGCCGCCTCGATGAGCATCGTGATTGGACTTCCGCGCCCGCTGGAGTCAATCTTATTTCAGGGCAAAAGTGTAAGGGGGCGGAGCAGCCATCGTCTGAATCGGAGGCTAAAATGAAACATCAAGCACTTGACCAACTGCGGACCGTCGCAAACGTCAACCCGGATCAGCCGCGCCGGCCGATGTCGCGCAGCGAGCGCCTGCAGCGCTGGGCAGAGATCCTCGAGCAGTTCCCGAACCGGCATCTCTCGACACTGCACCAGACAGAATATCAGCCGGAAGCAGGGCGCGACATCATGCGCGCCGACAATTCGCCGATCTCCGTCGCGTTCAAGGATCCTGTGCTGCGTGCAGCCGGGATGGAAAACGACACCTATGGCGAAGCAAAGCGGTTTTTCGAGTTGACCGACAGGGAGTTGCATAAGGTCATCTGCTACTGCCACTTCGGCGCTACGGTAAACGCTGCAACCGCTGCCCGGCAAATCCGCTCTTTCTACGCTGAAGGAAAGCGCGGCATGCTCCATCGGCTGCGCGCGGCGTTCCTCGACTAGGAGCGCCAAGGTTCCGTAGGGTCATTGCTGGAGCGGCCCGGTCGGCAGCTCCAGCTTTTCCGCGCGCCGTGCGGCGCGCATTTCCGAACAGGAGCGAAAGGCGGCTATCGCTTCTTCTTCGACTCGTACGGATTGTCCGGCGAGCGGTAATGGATGCGGATCGGCACGCTCGGCATGTCAAAATCCTCGCGCAAACCATTGATGAGATAGCGCGTATAGGATTCCGGCAGCGCATCGGAACGCGTGCAGGAAATCATGAAGGCCGGCGGGCGGGCCTTTACCTGCGTCATGTATTTCAGCTTGATGCGGCGGCCGGAAACGGCCGGCGGCGGGTGCTGCACCTGCTGCTGCTCCAGCCAGCGGTTGAGCCGCGCCGTCGAAATGCGCTTGTTCCACACCTTGTCGGTATCGATGATCGACTGCATGAGCTTGTCGAGCCCGCGGCCGGTCTGGCCGGAAATCGGAACGGCGCGGATGCCGCGTGCCTGCGGCAGCAGGCGATCGGTCTTTTCGCGCAGGTCGGCGAGGACCGCTTGCGGATCCTCGATCATGTCCCACTTGTTGAAGGCGAGAACGGCCGCACGGCCTTCGCGCAGTACCAGGTCGACGATGTGCAGATCCTGTTTCTCGAAGGGGATCGTCGCGTCGAAGACGACGACAACAAGTTCGGCAAAACGGATCGCGCGCAGCGCATCGGCAACTGAAAGCTTCTCCAGCTTTTCGATCACCCTCGCCTTGCGGCGCATGCCGGCGGTGTCGAACATCTTGATCGTGCGGCCGCGCCAATCCCACTCGACGGAGATGGAATCGCGCGTGATGCCAGCTTCCGGCCCGGTCAGCAGCCGGTCTTCGCCGAGGAAGCGGTTGATGAGCGTCGACTTGCCGGCATTCGGCCGCCCGACGATTGCAACGCGTAGCGGCTTGGTATCGTCGTAGGCGGGCTCTTCGTCCTCTTCCCCCTCCACTTCGGACCGCGCAACGTCCACGTCGGTAACGGCGACGTCTTCCTTAGACGGATAGGCGCGCTCCTTGCCGAGCGCGGCGACGATCGCGTCGCGCAGGTCGAGCATGCCCTGCCCGTGTTCGGCCGAGATCGGCGTCGGTTCGCCGAGACCGAGCGTGTAGGCGTCGTAAAAACCGCTGTCGGAGCCCTTCGCTTCGGCCTTGTTGGCAACAAGCACCACCGGCTTGCCGCGACGGCGCAGCATTTCGGCCAAGGCGGTATCGACCGGCGTCAGACCGGTCTTGGCATCGACGACGAACAGCGATAGATCGGCCTCGTCGATTGCCGCTTCCGTCTGGGCGCGCATACGGCCCAGCAGGCTTTCGGCATCGGCCTCTTCGAGACCGGCGGTGTCGACGATCGTGAACTTAAGGTCGATCAGCCGCGCATCTCCCGGCCGGCGGTCGCGGGTAACGCCCGGCGTATCGTCGACGAGCGCCAGCTTCTTCCCAACCAGGCGGTTGAAAAGCGTCGACTTGCCGACATTCGGGCGACCGACGATCGCGACCGTAAAGCTCATTAGAGATCCTTAGATTCAGCCCTGCGCGGCGGGCGCCTTGCCGGATGCGGTGATATTATCAAGCATGATCTGGGCGCGGTTTGCAATGTTGCGCGGGCTTGCGGCATCGTCGGCGATCGCCTGATACCACTGGCGGGCCTGCGCCATGTTGCCGGCCTTGTATGCGGCAAGGCCCAGCGCTTCGCGGGCCGAGTGGCGGAAGGCGTTCGCCGGAATGGCCATTTCCTCGACGGCGGCGGAAACCTGCTCGTAAGTGCCGCTTTCGATCAGCAGCCAGCCGGCGCGCATCCTGGCGGCATCGCGGACGGCTTCCGGAACGGACTGGTCCTTGCCGATCGCTTCGAACGCGGCGATGGCCGCGGCATTGTCGCCCTTCTGCGCCTGAACCGAGGCCGCACGCATGCGGGCGAGAACCGGATAGGCGCCGTGGCCTTCCTTTTCGAGCGTGGCGAGCGCGGCAAGCGCCTCGTCGCTCTTGTTCTCGTCGGCAAGCTTCATCGCCGCCAGGAACTGGTCGCCGGTGCCGGACGAGCGGTTGTCGTCCCAGTAGTCAAAGGCAACTTTGCCAGCCGTACCGACCACGATCAGAACGGCGATGGCGATGACATAGCGGCCGAAACGGCGCCAGGCGCCCTTCATCTGGTCGGAACGAAGTTCCTCGTTGACTTCACGGATGAAGCTGTCGTCGTTGAATGCCATTCTCGTCTCCGGCACGGATAAGCCCATTGCATGCGTTGCCGCATATTGTGGGGCCTTCTACTCCATTTTGCGCCACTTGTAAGGGGGATCGCAAAGATTCGTCACACGGCAAGCGGCGAAACGCCGATCAGCCATTCGTGCACTCTCCAGATCAGCAGCCCCCAGGCAACAACGCCGATGACGGCGGCATAAAGATCATACTTGGCTGAAACGAAGGGCCGCAGCGTCAACTCGCCCGCCCGCTCGCGCCGCTTCAGCGAGATGCGGAGAATGACGCCCCAGGCGAGGAAGGCCGCAAACAGCAGAACGGACGAGGTCTCGCCATTGGCAAGCAGATGCGAAAGCGCCCAGATCTTCACCGAGAGCACCATCGGATGCTTGGTCCGAACCGCGATGTGCCCCGCCGGCAGCAGCGAGGCGGCAAGACAGATGAGCGCAATCAGCATCAGCGTCACGGCGATATGCGCCATCCACACCGGCGGCATGTACAGCATGCCGGTCACCTGCCGCGCCTGGCCAAAACCGTAGACCAGCAGGATCAGCGAAAGAAGGCTTGCGATCGAATAGGCGATCTTCCAGCCGTTCTCCCCGAGGCTTGCGATCATCGATTGGCGGAAACCGGGCGCGACCACCCGCACCAGATGGATACCGAGGAAAAGTATGATGCCGACGATAAGCAAGGCCATGGCGCGCGTCTCCTATCCGTTTCCCGAGGCTTAGCCGTAGCCGCAGGAAAATGCCAGCGGCACCGCAGCTTTGCCGCAATTCTGTAACAGGAAAGCCGCAAACAAATTTTCGCGGTGCCCATGTTTCGTTTCATTTTCCCTGCCTGCCTCGCCTTTTCCTTTGTCACCTCCCTTCCCGCCCAGGCAGCCGACCAGCCGCCGAAGCAGCTGGTGATCGTGTCCTTCGATGGCGCCCATGACAACGCGCTGTGGCAGAAGAGCCGCGAGATGGCAGCAAGAAATGGCGCGCACTTCACCTATTTTCTCTCCTGCACGTTCCTGATGAATCAGGTTGCGAAGAACGCCTACCAAGCCCCTCATCAGAAACGCGGAAAGTCCAATGTCGGCTTTGCCCAAAGCGACGACGAAATCCGCGAGCGGCTCGGCAACATCTGGCATGCGCATCTCGAAGGCCACGATATTTCGAGCCACGCCTGTGGCCATTTCGACGGCCGCAAATGGAGCGAGGCCGATTGGTCCGCCGAATACGCGACTTTCAAGGCGACGCTGAAGAACGCCTGGAAAAGCGTCGACCTCAAAGAGCCGCAAGGCTGGCAGGATCTGGTCGAGCACGGCATCAAGGGTTTTCGAGCACCTTATCTTTCCGCGACGGCGGGCGGCGACATGATCGCTGCGGAGAAGAAGGCGGGCTTTTCCTATGACGCCAGCCTCGTCACCAAGGGTCCGGCCACGCCCGTCGTCGAAGACGGCATCATCCGCTTCGGCCTGCCGCTGATCCCCGAAGGTCCGAAGGAAAAGCCGGTTATCGGCATGGATTACAACCTCTTCATCCGCCACTCCAAGGGCGAAGAAGACAAGACTGACAGCAAGGTCTTCGAAGAGCGCGCCTACGTGGCTTTCAAAGAAGCATTCGACAGGCAATATGCCGGAGACCGCATTCCCCTCCAGCTCGGGTTCCACTTCGTGGAAATGAACGGCGGCGCCTATTGGCGCGCGCTCGACCGCCTGGTGAGCGACGTCTGCCGCCGAACGGATGTCGCCTGCGTCAGCTACGCGGAAGCGATCCCGATGATCGAGGCGCGCGGGAAATTGCACGAACAGGAAACTTCGGGGCTTTGAGCGACGCCTCTGCGCGCCCTTTGAAACTCCTGCCGGCCGCGCCCTCGACCGACCTTCGGGCACCTTCTCCCCGCTGGGGAGAAGAGCAAAGCGGCGCGCCACTCTTATTGCTGCGCCCAGCATTCATCAGCGACACCGCCACCCCCCATCTTTCGAGTGACGCAAACGTCACCACGAGTGCCGGGGCAGGCGGATGAGGGGTTGCCGCAAACGGGACGCTCCCTCCAGCTTAGCGCGACCCAAGTCTTAGCCGTCCGATTGGACGACGCCCTCACGCTCCAGATAGCGCTGATCGATCTCCGGCAACGGCTCGTCGTCGATCGCCGCCTCGAAGGCCTTGAGACGCTTGTGGATCGACAGAAGCTCGATGATCGTCGTCCAGGAATTGACGAGATACTGGAAGGAGTTGCTGACCTGGCCGAAGGCCGTCAGGATCTGCTGATAGATACCATAGGTGATCTTTCCCGCCACGATCGTCGGCACCAGCATGAAGGTCACGAACAGCGCGTCGGCCTGCAGATAGAAGTAGCGGGCAACGTTGAAATAGAGATAGTGGAAATACATCCGGAAATAGTTGCGGCGGACGTTCGCAAACAGCTCGTTGACCGTCGGCGGCTGGGCCCGGTCGGCATAATCTTCGCCGTAAACCAGTTCCTTGCGGTAAGCAGCTTCCACGCGCTGGTTGCGGAAGTTCAATCCCGGCAGCTTGATACCGGCGACGGCGAGAAGCACCGTTCCGAACGCGGACCAGAAGAGTGCCAGCCAGAACAGCGTATGCCCAATTTCACCGACGATCGGCAGTTCGGAGACGTAACTTGAAAGGGCAAACAGGATCGGCAGGAAGACGATGAGCGTCATCACCGAATTGATCAAGTTGATGCCAAGGCCTTCAAGAATGCTCGAGAAACGCATCGTATCTTCCTGAACGCGCTGCGCAGCACCCTCGATATGGCGAAGCTTCTCCCACTTGGACATGTAGAAATCATTCATGGCCGTTCGCCAGCGAAACACATAATGGCTGGTGAAGAAGTCGGTGATGATTGAAACGAACATGCTGAGAAACGCGATCTGCGCAAAGATCAGCATAAGGCTATAGAAGTCCCAGACGGTGACAGGGGCCGTTTTCGCTAGCGCATTCTGCAACGTATCACCAAACGGACGGCGCCAGTTGTTGATGGCAACGGAAATCTGAACCCCGAAATATGTCGCCATGATAATGAGCGCAGAACCCCAAACGGACCAGATCCTCCAAGGATGGTCTTTCGCTCGCAGGTGCCAAAAACCGCAGAAGAGACCAACGCATATCAGGAAGAAAGCATAAAAAAACAGATTGTCGGGCAAGAGGAAAAAGTCGAGTCCGATTGGGGGCGCCTGCCCCTCGGGAAGCGGCCCGAAACCAAGAGAAAGTCCCGTCGATTCTCCGACGCCATACCAGATGGCGATACAGATAAGTGCCCAGATGGCTACTGACGGGAAGAAGAGTTTCGGCTGCGGGAAGAAGGAATGGAACACGAGCAGTCGCTTTCCTGAACTGGAATCTTGGGAGTATCAGCTAACTGATTGTGCCGGAAACTATGGCAGTTCGAAGAAGGCAGCAATGGGTTCGGCCCATTGTTACGCATTTGTAACGGCTTATCCCAATCTCTTGATGACGGGCAGTACGAGGGCGGCGCACAGGATGAGGGCTGCGGTAGCGATAAAAGTTGGCATGGTGAAGCTGCCGGTCTGCTCGGCAATCCAGCCGGCAACTATGGGGCCGATGATCTGGCCGAGACCGAAGGCGGCGGTCATTGTCGCGAAGATTCGGCGCGCGCTTTCCGGAGCCAGCTTGCGGCCGATCTGCAGCCCGTAGGCGGTGATGGCGAGGAAGGTGGCGCCGAAGAGAGCGCCGCCGATCAGCGGCGCCATCGAATGCGGCAAAAGCACGGTCGCGAGAACCCCGACCGCCTCCATCAGCAGGGCGGCGACATAGACCCAGCCGAGGCCAAGCAGATATACCAGCGGCCGCCATGCAAAAAGCGCAACGGCTGCCGTGAGCCCAGCGATGAACCAGCAGAGGAATTCGACCGTCTGCCCCGCCGCGTCCATGCGCGCGATTGTGACAAGGAAGGTCGCGGTGATCACGTAGCCGAAACCGAAGATGCCATAGGAAAGCGTGAGCAGGGCCACCGGCGGTTTCCAGACGATCGGCGGCTCCACGCCGGCATTGCCTGAGCGTATCGGCGCAGATGGCAGCAAAAGCCAGACGGCGGCGAAGCTGATTGCCGAAAAGATCGCACCGCCGATCCAGTCGGCTCGCCAGCCGGAGGCGCCGGCAAAGATGAGACCGATCAGCATCACCATGACCGAAGAGAGCGCAATGCCAGCCCCCGGGCCGCCGAAATGCGCCGCCTGAACGTGATCGTTGCCCGCCGCAGCGCCATGGCTCAAGACGATCGACGAGGTGAAGATCATCGCAAATGCGCTTGCCAATCCGGCCAGAAAACGGATGGTAGCGAAGACCGGAACGGAATTCGTGGCGGCCATGGCGGCAAGCAGCAGCGCGTTCGCCAGAAGCGCCGAGAGCGCGACCTTGCGTTCGCGGCCAGCGGCCCAGCTGTAAGTGGCAAGCACGGCGCCCGCGAGATAGCCTGCGAAATTGGCCGAAGCGATGAAGCCTGCATCGGCCGCCGAAAGCGGCACGCCGCTCATCATGCCGGGCAGGATCGGCGTATAGGAAAACCGCCCGAAACCCATGGCCGCCGACATCGCGATCATGCCGGCAAGCGCCGTCCGGAAGAGGTTCACTGGTTCGGTATCGCTGCGTACCAACATGCTTGGCTTTATCGCGCTGCACAACGGCCGGGACAAACGAGAAAATCTGATCGATCGATCAATTCCACAAATCCTCGGCGCCTCTTGAAACGACATATCTTACGATATATGTTTTACGATATAGTGAACGATACATCGAGTGACAAAGGAACGAACCATGAGAGGTTTCAGAGGTAGCGGCATGTTCGGTGAAGCGATGCGGATGGGAATGGGCCGCAAGTTTTCGGCTGGTGATCTTCAACTGGTGCTGCTGGCGCTGCTCGACGAGCGGCCACGTCATGGCTACGAGCTGATCAAGACCCTGGAGGAGCGCTCGGGCGGATTCTACGTTCCAAGCCCGGGCGTCATCTATCCGGCGCTGACCTATCTCGAAGAGACGGAACTGGCGGAAGTCCAGATCGAAGGCACCAAGAAGCTCTACAAGATCACCGAACGCGGCAGGCAAAAGGTCGAGGAGAATCGCGCCATGATCCAGCACACGCTGAACAAGCTCGAGCGCATCGGCGAGAAGATGGCTTTCGTCAACCGCATGTTCGATCCGGACCACCACGGCCGCCACCGCGACGCCGAGGACGAGGAGGATTTGATGCGCGACAACGGCGACATTCGCGCCGCCCGCACACTGCTGCGTGCCGCACTCAGGATGCGTTACCCGTGGTCGAATGCCGAAGCCGCCCGCATCGCCGGCATCCTGGAACGCGCCGCCACGGAAATTCTGCAGGGTGGCAAGCCGGAGACGAAGCGGTAAGGCAGGCTTCCTCTCCCACAGGCGAGAGGATACGAAATCTTGTGCTTGGCCACCGGCCAAGGTTTAGAGCTCGTTGGTTAGGGTGACACTACCTCGCGAGAAATCGCCGCTAAACCCCGCCATCCGGCAGCGTCAAAATCAGCGGCCCGTTCCGGGTCGCCACCACCGTGTGCTCGAACTGCACGGTTGGGGCCTGCGGGTCGGCGTAGAGCGTCCAGGCATCGTCGCCGCCTTCGGCCCATGTCGCGCCGAGCGACAGGAAAGGCTCGACGGTAAAAACGAGGCCTTCGGTCATCATCCGCTTTTCGGAAGGATCGGGCCAGGTGGAAAGCTCGGCCGGCTCCTCGTGCAACGAGCGGCCGACACCGTGGCTCGCGAGGTTGGCGACCAGTGTATAGCGGTTCTTTGCCGCAAAGGCGCCGACGGCCTTGCCGATCTTCGCCAGCGGCTCGCCGGCCTTCACCTGATTGAGGCCGACCCAGAGCGCCCGCTTGCCGTCGCGGCAGAGCCTCTCGATCTTCGGCTTGACCGGCGGCACGGTGAAGGAGGCGCCGGTATCGGCGAAGAAACCGTCCTTTTCGGCCGAGACGTCGATATTGATGAGATCGCCCGGGCGGACCATGCGCGATCCCGGAATGCCATGGGCGATTTCCTCGTTGACGCTGATGCAGGTCGCACCCGGAAACTGATAGCAGAATTCCGGCGCCGAACGCGCGCCCGCATCTTCCAGCACCTTGCGGCCGATCTGGTCGAGTTCCAGCGTCGTCATGCCGGGCTCGACTGCTGCCGCCATCACCTGAATGGCATTGGCGCAGATGCGGCCGATCTCCTTGAGCTTTACCAGTTCGTCGTCGTTTTCGATTACCATCGCTTTTCCCGGCCGGCCGCAAGGCGCAGGCCATTGCGGGTTCAGGCCGTGGCTTTCGCCCCTTCGCCCTTATCAGTCAATGCCTTTCTGACAAGCGGGGCCACTTTCGTGCCGTAGAGCTCGATGCCCCGCATCACCTGATCATGCGGCATGAGGCCGATGGCCATCTGCAGCAGGAAGCGATCGTTCCTAAAGATCTTGTGATGTGCGACGATCTTTTCGGCCACGACCTCCGGGTCTCCGACGAAGAGCGCGCCGGAAGGGCCGCGCGACATATCGAAATGCGCCCGGCTCGTCGGTCCCCAGCCTCGCTCGCGGCCGATGCGGTTCATGACCTCCGCCTGCGGGCCGTAGAATTGATCGGCGGCCGCATCCGTCGTGTCGGCGATGAAACCGTGGACGTTGATGCTGGTCTTCAGCTTCGCCTGGTCCTGCCCTGCCCGGCGCGCAGCCTCGCGATAGAGATCGAAGAGCGGCGCAAAGCGGCGCGGCTCGCCGCCGATGATCGCAAGCGCCACCGGCAAGCCGAGCGCACCGGCGCGCGCCACCGATTGCGGCGTGCCGCCAACAGCGATCCAGAGTGGCAACGGGTCCTGCAGCGGGCGCGGATAGACACCGCGGCCGTTGACCGGCGCCCGCAGCTCGCCCTGCCATTTGACGGTCTCGCTTTCGCGGAGCGTCATCAGCAGATCAAGCTTCTCTTCAAAAAGCTGGTCGTAGTCTTCGAGGTTGTAGCCGAAGAGTGGAAAGGATTCGATGAACGAGCCGCGCCCTGCCATGATCTCGGCACGACCGTTGGAAATCAGATCAAGCGTCGCAAACTGCTGGAACACGCGAACCGGATCGTCCGATGAGAGCACGGTCACGGCGCTGGTCAGCCGGATATTCTTCGTCTTGACCGCAGCCGCGGCAAGCGCAACGGCGGGCGCGGAGACGGCATAGTCGGGCCGATGATGTTCGCCGAGCCCGAAGACGTCGAGCCCCACCTGATCGGCAAGCTCGATCTCCTCGATCAGATGCTTGAGCCGATCGGCTCCCTCCGCACCCTTGCTGCGCTCAGGGTTCGGATTGACGTCGGCAAAGGTATAAAGGCCCAATTCCATAATCGGCATCCCGTTGAATGTGCCCATGGAGATAAGAAGACAAGCAGCGGAGGGCAACCGGAAATTCTGGAACGGACCGTTCGATGGAGTTGATGGGTCATTGCCCGGTACTTGAATGGGAAGCTGCAAGTCCGCTGGCAGGCTGCAGAGTTTCTCGGCTTGCGGACGCAAGCGGGCTGGATTCCTGTGCTCGCCAAGGAACAGCCACAGCAAGCCAGCGGGCGAAAAACTCGCATTTCTACTGTAAAATGAACCACTTCGCAGCTTCAACGGAATCAATTTCCGAACAGCTTTACAATGATAATGACCGGTCAGGAGAGCGGCGTTCAGCACCGATCTCCTGCTCCATTGCGGAAAGTCAGATGCGGGCCAGAAGCTCGGCGAGCTGATCGGCAGCCTTGCCCCAGCCTTCGTGGAAGCCCATCTTTTCGTGCTCTTCCTTGTCTTCGGCCCGCCAATGCAGTGCCTTGGCGGTGTACTTGGTCCGGCCGTTGCCGAGGTCTTCGAGAAGCACCACGGCGGTCATGAAGGGTTTTTCGGATGGAACCCAGGCGCTGGTATAGGCGTCAGTCAGGACGATCTTCTCGTTTTCGACGACTTCCAGATAGACGCCGTGGTTTGGAAATTCCTGGCCTTCCGGGCTGCGCATGACGACAAGGCTCGAACCGCCCGGGCGAACGTCGCTTTCGACCTTGGACACGGTCCAGGGGCGCGGGACGAACCATTCCTTCATAAGTTCCGGATCGGTCCAGGCCTTGAATATCTTTTCGCGCGGGGCATCGAATTCGCGGACGAGAACGAGTTCATGTTTTGCATCGGCAATCATTTCAGCATTCCTCCTGTTGAGCGAAACCTGTTTTCCATCAGGTTGTTACAAAGACGTGTCGCCATTTGCCGTTCCGACATCGCCCACGATTATTTCTTGAAGTTTATTTCGCAACCGGGTGTGCCGGCTCGCTCTGCAGCTTGTCGATCTGCAGGCGGATATGAGCCGCTTCGGCAGCGGAATTTGCAAGCGCGATCGCGCGGTCGAAGGCTTCGCGCGCCTCCCTCGCCCGGCCCATCTGCTTCAGCAGGCCGCCGCGCAGGCCATGATAGTAGAAATAGCCGTCGAGCTTTTCACCGAGCGTTTCGACAAGCCGCAAGGCCTCCTCCGGTCCCTTGAGCTTCGAAATCGCAACCGCCCGGTTGAGCGTGACGACCGGGGACGGCTGAAGGCGCTCGAGCACGCGGTAGAGCAGATCGATCTCTTCCCAGTCCGTGTCTTCAGCTCGCTTCGCCCGAGAATGGATAGCCGCAATTGCCGCCTGCAACTGATAGGGTCCGGGCCGGCGGTGGCGGATCGCCTTGTCGAGCAGATTCAGCGCTTCGTTGATCAAAGCATGATTCCAACGCGAGCGGTCCTGATCTTCGAGCAGCACCAGTTCGCCATTTGCGTCGAAGCGCGCGTCGCGCCGCGAGATCTGCAGCAGCATCAGCGCCAAGAGCCCCATGATCTCCGGCTCGCCCGGAAAGATGCGAAGCAGGAGACGGCCGAGCCGGATCGCCTCGTCGCTGAAGGCGGCAGCCTCGCGTTTCGGATCGCCCTGCGAATAGCCCTCGTTGAAGATCAGGTAGATCATCGTCGAGACGATCGACAGACGCTGCGCCCGCTCCTCGGGACCCGGCGTCTCGAACGGCACGCCGGCTTTCGCGACGCGTGCCTTGGCGCGGGTAATCCGCTGCTCCATGGCACTTTCGCCGACGAGAAAGGCCCGCGCGATTTGCTGCACGGAGAGCCCGGAAACGATGCGCAATGCCAGCGCGATCTGCTGGGTGGCCGGCAGATCCGGATGACAGCAGATGAAGAGCAGCCGCAGGATATCGTCGCGATAGTTGGATTCGTCCAGCCGGTCGGCGATATCGCTTTCGGCATCCTCCTTGTCGGAAATCAGGTCTTCATCCGGCAACGCCTGGGTCTTTGCCTGCTTGCGCACGGCGTCGATACCGCTGTTGCGGCCGACGAAGATCAGCCAGGCGATCGGATCGCGCGGCGGGCCTTTGTCCGGCCAAGTGCGGATTGCCCGCAGACACGCCTCTTGAAACGCTTCTTCCGCAATGTCGAGATCGCGGAAGTAACGCAGCAGCGCGCCCAGCGCCTTCGGCCGGGCAGCAGTCAGCGCAACGTCGATCCAGGCGATATCCGTCATGTCGAGGCTTCTCCGGGCCGGAAAACGTAAAACGGCCGAATTTCATAGGACGTCGAGCCTGGATTGACCGCCGACAGCTCCTTCGAAAAAGCGATCGCCTCGTCCAGGGTCTCAAAATCGACGACGTAAAAACCGAGAAGCGCTTCCTTGGTTTCCGCGAAAGGACCGTCGAGCACGAGCGGTTCTTCCTTGCCCTTGCGCACGGTGGTCGCCGCTGTCGTCGGCATCAGCCGGCCGGTCGGACCGAGTCTTCCGGCCTGAGCGACGGGGGCCTGCACGGCATGGAGCTTCGCCATGACGGCGTCTTCTTCCTCCTTGGACCAGGAGAAAACCGTCTCTTCATTGGCATAGCAAAGGATTGCGTAAAGCATCTCTCACTCCTCTTCCTCAATGACGAAGAAGTAACCCGGCATCCGACAGGGCGCAGCAAAAAATTATCGTTGAGAAGATCGGCAAGCCGTAATGGTGAAAGACCCGCGATCGCCGGCAGCCGCGTTGCCGCACCGGCTATGTTCAAGACGTGATCAACCGCTTCGCCATCTGATCCAGCGCCCGCTTGAACAAGGCCTTGTCATCGAGCGCACGCGACAGCACAAGAGCCCCCTGTATTCCGAGCACGGCGTTCTCCGCCGTCGCGCTCGCCTCGCTGGCCGGGCGGCCGCTGCGGACAAGGGCACCGGCGAGCGCATCGATCCACCGCTGGAAATAGCCGTTGATGGTGGCCGCAAATCGTTCACGGGTTTCATCCAGCGCGAAGGCGCCGACCAGGCAGATACGGCCGCCGGAGCGGAAATAGGCGTCGGCGTTCTTCCACATTGCCGCGATCGCTTCGGCAGGATCGTCGCGGCGCAGCGGCTCGTAAACGAATTGTTCGAACCAGGTGTCAACATCGGCGAGTACGGCTGCTGCCATCTCTTCCTTTCCACCGGGAAAGAAGTGATAGAGGCTGCCCTTGCCGATGCCCGTCCGCTCGGTGATCCGGCTGAGCGTCGCCCCTTCGAAGCCCAGCTCGCGGAAGATTTCCGCAAGCAGCGGTACGACGTCAGCGCGTTCGTAGAGCGTTCTCAGAGCTGCCACCTTCCTTCAGAGACCAAGGTCGGAGAGGCCGGGATGATCATCCGGCCGCCGGCCGAGCGGCCAGTGGAATTTGCGGTCCGATTCCTTGATCGGCAGATCGTTGATGCAGGCGAAACGCCGCTGCATCAAGCCCGCTGCATCGAATTCCCAGTTCTCGTTGCCGTAGGAGCGAAACCAGTTGCCGCTGTCGTCATGCCACTCATAGGCGAAGCGCACGGCAATGCGGTTCTCGCCGAAGGTCCAGAGTTCCTTGATCAGGCGATAATCCAGCTCCTTTGCCCATTTGCGCGTCAGGAACGCAACGATCTCCGCGCGGCCGTTTATGAATTCCGCCCGGTTCCGCCAGCTGCTGTCCGGCGTATAGACGAGCGATACCCCTTCCGGATTGCGGCTGTTCCAGCCGTCTTCTGCCATGCGGACTTTCTGCGTTGCGGTTTCCGGTGTGAAGGGCGGGACGAGTGCGCTCATGATCAGCTCCTGTACTGATTAGAATGCATTGTACCTATCAGTACAGAATTAGCAAGCGGCCTTGCTGCGCATTCCATCCCATGAAGAGATTGGCGATACGCCCACGCTTTTGACGCATTTCGTCTATTTGTTTCCTGCTGCAGTGCACGGTTAAGAGAGGGACCCATGCGGCAGGAAAAGACCCGCATCGATTGGCTCGACATCGCCAAGGGAATGTCGATCATCCTCGTGGTCATCTACCACACGCTCCTCTACCACGACTTCCACGAGATTGCGCCGGACCTTTATGCCCGCATCAGCGGCATCATGACGCCGATCCGGATGCCGCTGTTTTTCACCGTCTCCGGCTTTCTTGCGGCATCGGCCGTACGGGCGCCCTGGCGCGACTTCCTGAGCCGGAAGATCTGGCTGCTCATCTATCTCTTCGCCGTCTGGAGCACCGCGCGCTGGCTGTTCTTCCACTATATCCAGACCAATGCCCTGGTACCGGCCGAAGGCAGCGATCCCTACCAGCTGATCGAGATGTGGTGGGCGCCCAATACAGGCATCTGGTTCATCTGGGCATTGGCGATCTTCATGGTCGCCACGAAGCTTCTTTCTTCCGCCCATCATGCGACGGCGGTCGCGATCGCCGCCATGGTCTCGATCCTGACTTTCGGCGAGCATCTGCAGATCGATCTCTTTACCCATCGCAATGTGCTGCAGTATTTTGTCTTCTTCCTCTTCGGTTGCTGGTACGGAAAATCCGTGGTCGGCACGATCACGCAGCGCCCGCTTCTGATGGCATTCGGCGGCTTCCTGCTGTTTGCGGCACTCTATCTGTTGCGCTGGCGGCTACAGGCCATCGAGAAAGGCAGTTGGGCGCTGCTCTCTTCCATCGCCGGTCTGGCATGGCTTTGCGGAACCGCCGTACTGATGTCGCGGCTGCAGCCAGTTCGGCACGCTTTCGCCTATTTCGGGCGTAACACGCTTCCGGTCTATGTGACGCACGTCATGATTGTTTCGCTGCTGGTGGCGGCGATCGCAACGCTGGTGAAGGCGCACGCGGCAAGCGGCTATGTGACCGCGCCTCTTGTCGTGATCGTCGCGATCGGCCTGTCGCTCGCCATCAAGGCCGTTGCCGATCGCAGCGGCGCCGGCTGGCTCTACGTTCCCCCCGCAAGGCGCAAGCGGGAAGCGATTGCCGCTTGAAGCGGGCGATAGCCTGCGCCAAAACAAACGCTAAAGTTCGCTCAGCGTCCGCTTCACAGCATTGCGCCATCCCTTGACCTTCGCGGCCCGCGTCTTCTCATCCATGTCCGGCTCGAAGCGCCGGTCGCGTTTCCACGTGGCGGAGAAGGTCTTGCGGTCGGGCCACACACCCGCCCTGCTCCCGGCAAGCCAGGCAGCACCGAGGGCGGTGGTTTCGAGGATGACCGGGCGATCGACGGGAGCTTCGAGCAAGTCTGCCAGCCGCTGCATCGTCCAGTCGGAGGCGACCATGCCACCGTCGACGCGCAGCACCGTGTCGTCCTTGCCGTTCTTCCAGTCCTTTTGCATGGCATCAAGCAGGTCGCGGGTCTGGTAGCAGACCGCTTCGAGCGCCGCGCGGGCGAATTCGGCTGGACCGCTGTTGCGGGTGAGGCCGAAGATCGCGCCGCGCGCCTCCGGGTCCCAATGCGGCGCGCCAAGTCCGGTGAAGGCGGGGACGAGATAGACCTCTTGTGTCGGGTCGGCCCGTTCCGCAAGCTCGCCGGTCTTCGAAGCGCGGTCGATGATCCCGAGGCCGTCGCGCAGCCACTGCACGGCCGCGCCCGCAATGAAAATCGAGCCTTCGAGCGCATAGGTCGTTTCGCCGTTTAGGCGGTAAGCGATCGTGGTGAGCAGCCGGTTCTTGGAGCGCACCAAGTCGGCGCCGGTGTTCAAGAGCGCGAAGCAACCTGTGCCGTAGGTCGATTTCATCATGCCAGGCTCGAAGCATGCCTGTCCGATGGTCGCGGCCTGCTGATCGCCGGCTACGCCGAGAATCGGGATCGCGGCGCCGAATATCGAGGCATCGGCAACGCCGAACTCATCCGCACAGTCCTTCACCTGCGGCAGCATGGCGGCCGGCACGCGCAGGATTTCGAGCAGGTCTTCGTCCCATTTGTTCTCGGCGATATTGTACATCAGCGTGCGCGAGGCATTCGTGGCGTCGGTGACGAAGTTCTTGCCGCCGGTCAGCCGCCAGATCAGGAAGGTGTCGATGGTGCCGAAGCAAAGCTCGCCCTTGGCGGCACGCGCCCGAGCTCCCTTCACATTGGCCAGCAGCCAGGAAAGCTTGGTGCCGGAGAAATAGGGATCGAGGATCAGCCCGGTCTTCTTCGTGAACGTCCTTTCGAGGCCCTGGCGCTTGAGATTGTCGCAGTAGCTCGCCGTGCGGCGGTCCTGCCAGACGATGGCGTTCTGGATCGGCTTGCCGGTCTCGCGTTCCCAGACGACAACAGTCTCGCGCTGGTTGGTGATGCCAAGTGCCGCGATGTCTTTGGCTTCGATCTTCGCCTCGCGCAGCGCCATGTGGATGGTGGAGACCACCGAATCCCAGATCTCCTCCGGATCGTGTTCGACCCAGCCGGAACGCGGATAGATCTGCGTGAACTCCTTTTGGCCCGCGCCGGCGATCCTCATCTCGCTATCGAAAATGATCGCCCGCGTCGATGTCGTGCCTTGATCGATCGCCAAAACATATCCGCTCACGCCTGTCCCTCCCATGCGCATTGCTTTGTTGCAGAAATCAATAAGGCACCAAAGCGAACGTGAAAAGAAAATAAAACGAAAAAGAAGCTGCGCCCGTCCCGCCCTCGGCTGCTCTCCTTCCAGCCTGCAAATCGTCTCTCCCGCGCGATTGCCAGAAGCGCTGCTTTGGGCATAACCTTCGCGATATTGCGTCGCGAAAACAAGCCATAGGGAAGAACAGCATGAAGAGAACCGTTGTCGTCACCGGATCCACCAGCGGCATTGGGCTTGCGATCGCCACCGCCTTTGCCGGAAAGGGCGACAATGTCGTCATCAACGGCTTCGGAAAGGCGGACGAAATCAAGGCGATAGTGGAGCGGCTTGAATCGCTTTCCGAGGGAAGTGCCCTCTACCACCCAGCGGATATGACGAAACCCGCGGAGATCGCAGACCTGATCGCCACGGCGGCGAAGACCTTCGGCACCGTCGACGTGCTGGTCAACAATGCCGGCATCCAGCATGTCGAGAAGATCGAGGATTTCCCGATCGAGAAATGGGACCAGATCATCGCCATCAACCTGTCGAGCTCGTTTCATACGATGCG
The DNA here is from genome assembly GCF_015353075.1 of Rhizobium sp. 007. NCBI lineage: Bacteria > Pseudomonadati > Pseudomonadota > Alphaproteobacteria > Hyphomicrobiales > Rhizobiaceae > Rhizobium > Rhizobium sp. 007. The sequence continues at coordinate 2,379,977 of NZ_CP064187.1, forward strand.
CGCCGCCATCCCGCAGATGAAGGCGAAGAAGCATGGCCGCATTATTAATATCGCCTCGGCGCACGGCCTCGTCGCCTCGCCTTTCAAATCCGCCTATGTGGCCGCAAAACATGGTATATTAGGCCTGACGAAGACAGCGGCGCTCGAACTTGCCGAATTCGGCGTGACGGTAAACGCCATCTGCCCCGGCTATGTGCTGACGCCGCTCGTCGAAAAGCAGATACCGGATACCGCCAAGGCCCGCGGAATGACGGAGGAACAGGTGAAGACCGAGGTCATCCTCAAGGCCCAGCCGACGCGCGAATTCGTCAAGGCCGAGGAGATCGGCGCCATGGCGCTCTACCTCGCCAGCGACGACGCCCGGCAGGTGACCGGCACCCACATCTCGATTGACGGGGGCTGGACTGCGGCATAACCATTTCAAAAACAAGAACAAGGAACAACATGAAAGACAGCATCCGCTTCATCCTCAACGGCGAGGACATCACGCTGAGCGATGTCCACCCCTCCGAGACGCTTCTCGATTTTCTGCGGTTGAGGCGCCGGCTGACCGGCACGAAGGAAGGATGCGCCGAGGGTGATTGCGGCGCCTGCACGGTGCTCGTCGGCCGGTTGCTCGACGGCAAGCTCTTCTATGAGACGGTCAATGCCTGTATTCGCTTCTTAGGATCGCTGAACGGAACGCATGTCGTCACCGTCGAGCATCTGGCCGCCAGGAACGGCACACTGCATCCGGTACAGCAGGCGATGGTGGACTCCCACGGTTCGCAATGCGGCTTCTGCACGCCGGGCTTCGTGATGTCGCTCTATGGCCTGTGGCTTTCCAACGAGAAGCCCGGACGGCCCGAGATCGAAAAGGCGCTTCAGGGCAATCTCTGTCGCTGCACCGGTTACGAGCCGATCGTCAAGGCGGCCGAAGCCGTCAGCCGCGCGCGTCCGAGCACGCTCTTTGATCCGCTCGAAAAAACCCGCTCCGAAATCGTCTCCAGGCTCTGGGCGATGCAGACACGCGAAACGATCACCATTGTTTCCGGCGAGGACCGGCTGATCGTTCCCGGCTCGGTCGAGGCGTTGGCGCGCGTTCTGGCCGATGAACCGCAGGCAACCGTCATCGCCGGTTCCACCGATGTCGGACTCTGGGTGACGAAGCAGATGCGCGCCTTGAGCCCCGCCATCTTCATCAATCACCTGAACGAACTGCAGGCGATCAAGACCACGGATGGCGGCGTGACGATCGGTGCGGGCGTCACCTATACCAAGGCTTTCGAAATCCTTGCGCCGAAGGTACCGACGCTCGGCAATCTCATCAACCGCATCGGCGGCGAGCAGGTGCGCAACATGGGTACGATCGGCGGCAATATCGCCAACGGCTCGCCGATCGGTGACAGCCCGCCGCCTTTGATTGCGCTCGGCGCCACGCTGAAGCTGCGCTCGGCAACGGGCACGCGCATGCTGCGGCTCGAGGATTATTTTATCGAATACGGCAACCAGGACCGCAAGCCTGGCGAATTCGTCGAGAGCGTCTTCATGCCCTACCCGGCCGAAGGCAGCCAGTTCGCGGTCTACAAGATCACCAAACGTCGCGACGAGGACATCACTGCCGTGCTCGGCGCCTTCTATCTAACACTCGACGAGGCAGGCGACGTCAACGACATCCGCATCGCCTTCGGCGGCATGGCCGGAACGCCGAAGCGCGCCCGCACCGTCGAATCCGATCTCATCGGCAAGCCGTGGAACGAGGAAACCGTCGACAGAGCACGCGACGCCTTCGACGCCGATTTCCAGCCGCTGACCGACTGGCGCGCCACCGCCGAGTACCGGCAACTGACGGCAAAGAACCTGCTGAGGCGCTTTTACCTGGAAACGGTTGGAACGCCAGTGGAATTGAAGCGGTTCGAGGGGGTGGCGTGATGACGATCATCAACATCGCCGCAAGCAGGCCCCCTCATCCGGCTGCCGCCACCTTCTCCCCGCCGGGTCCGTCATGCTCGGGCTTGAGCCGAGCATCCACGTCCGAGCGGCTAGAGTGGACACCAAGCGCCAGTGCAGGCAACTCGGAGGAGCCATCTGATGGATAAATCCACCTTCGACACCGCCAAGGTCATCATCAGCGGTCCCATGCACAGCGCACTGAAACATGATTCAGCGCATAAGCATGTCACCGGAACTGCCGATTATATCGACGATATTCCGGAACCCGCGGGCCTGCTGCACGGCGCGCTCGGAATGTCCGACCGCGCCCATGCCGAGATCCTCAGCATGGACCTTTCCGAAGTCCGCCGGCACCCCGGCGTCGTTTGGGTATTCACCGGCAAGGACGTGCCGGGCGTCAACGACGTCAGTTCAAACGGCAGCCATGACGAGCCGTTGCTTGCCGAAACCGAGGTCGAGTTCCACGGCCAGCCGGTCTTTGCGGTGATCGCCGAGACCCGCGATGCAGCACGGAAGGCCGCACAAAAGGCGAAGATCGAGTATCGCGATCTGCCGCACTGGAGCGATATCGACGGCGCGCTCGAAAACGGCAGCCCGCTCGTCATCGCGCCGATGACGCTGCAGCGCGGCGACGCCAAGGCCGAGATGGACAATGCCCCGCACCGGCTGAAAGGCCAAATGCGCATCGGCGGGCAGGAGCATTTTTACCTCGAAGGCCACGTCGCCATGGCGATCCCCGGCGAGGACGACGAGGTGACCGTCTGGTCCTCCACACAGCACCCGAGCGAAATCCAGCATATCGTCGGCCACGTGCTGAACATTCCGTCGAATGCCGTTACGGTGAATGTGCGCCGCATGGGCGGCGGCTTCGGCGGCAAGGAAACGCAGGGCAACCAGTTTGCAGCGCTTGCCGCAATTGCCGCCAAAAAGCTGAAACGTGCCGTTAAATTCCGCCCCGACCGCGACGAGGACATGAGCGCCACCGGCAAGCGCCACGACTTCCTGGTGGATTACGAGCTCGCCTTCGACAATGAAGGCCGCATCCACGCCGTCGACGCAACCTACGCGGCGCGCTGCGGCTTCTCGTCGGACCTGTCCGGCCCGGTGACGGACCGCGCCCTCTTCCATGCCGATTCCAGCTATTTCTATCCGCATGTGCATCTGACCTCGATGCCGCTGAAGACGCATACCCCCTCGAATACTGCCTTCCGCGGTTTCGGGGGGCCGCAGGGCATGCTGGGAGCCGAGCGCTTCATCGAGGAGATCGCTTATGCGATTGGCAAGGACCCGCTCGAAATCCGCAAACTGAACTTCTACGGTCAGCCCGGTTCCGGCCGCACGACGACGCCCTACCACCAGGACGTTGAAGACAACATCATCCTGCGCATCGTCGAGGAATTGGAGGAGAGCGCCAATTACCGGGCCCGCCGCAATGCCATCATCGGTTTCAATCGCGACAGCCGCTACATCCGCAAGGGCATTGCGCTGACGCCGGTGAAATTCGGCATCTCCTTCACAATGACCGCCTTCAACCAGGCGGGCGCCCTGGTGCATATCTATCAGGACGGTTCGATCCATCTGAACCATGGCGGCACGGAGATGGGCCAGGGCCTTTATACCAAGGTGGCGCAGGTGCTGTCCGACAGCTTCCAGGTCGATATCGACCGCGTGAAGATCACCGCGACGACCACCGGCAAGGTTCCGAATACGTCTGCGACCGCCGCCTCCTCCGGTTCCGACCTGAACGGCATGGCCGCCTATGACGCTGCGCGGCAGATCAAGGAGCGGCTCGTTGCCTTCGCCGCAGACAAATGGAGCGTCGATCCGGCAGAAATCGTCTTTTTGCCGAACCGGGTGCGCGTCGGCGAGAAGGAAGTCCCCTTCCCCGATTTCATCAAGCAAGCCTATTTCGCCCGCGTGCAGCTCTCGGCAGCGGGCTTCTACAAGACGCCGAAAATCCACTGGGATCGGGCAGCAGGGCGCGGCACGCCGTTCTATTATTTCGCGTATGGCGCCGCCTGCAGCGAAGTCTCGATCGACACCCTGACCGGCGAATACCTGATCGACCGCACCGACATCCTGCACGACGTCGGCCGCTCGCTGAATCCGGCGATCGACATCGGCCAGGTGGAAGGCGGCTTCGTGCAGGGCATGGGCTGGCTGACGACGGAAGAACTCTGGTGGGACGACAAGGGCCGGCTGCGCACGCATGCGCCCTCGACCTACAAGATCCCGCTTGCCTCCGACCGGCCGAAGATCTTCAACGTCCGTCTCGCCGAATGGTCGGAAAATGCCGAGCCCACCATCGGCCGCTCAAAGGCCGTCGGCGAACCGCCGCTCATGCTGGCGATCTCCGTGCTCGAAGCACTCTCGATGGCGGTGGCCAGCGTCGCCGACTACAAGGTCTGCCCACGGCTCGACGCCCCGGCAACACCGGAGCGGGTCCTGATGGCGGTGGAGCGGATGAAGCGGGTGTGAGAGTGGCTGGCTTACTGATGCCTCAAGCCAAGGTGAATGAGCGGGGGAGCAAGACTTGCCCGGCTAGAGGCAGTGACTCCCTGCAATCAGCAGGCTGCGATAATTTCATATCAGTCTTCCCACTTGTGAGGGAGGTGTCACGCAGGACAGAGGGGGGTGCTTTCGCGCCATGACGTCCTCTTTCCTCGCCTTCACGTCCGCTCACCCCGCCATCATCCTCATCGACATTGTCGAAACCCAAGGCTCCACGCCGCGCGAAGCCGGCACCTTCATGCTCGTCGCCGAAAATGCCACCTGGGGCACGATCGGCGGCGGGCAGTTGGAGTTCATGGTGATCCGCAACGCACGAGACCTGCTTATAGGCAGCGGCAGGGCGACCATGAATATTCCGCTTGGGCCGGAGATCGGGCAATGTTGCGGCGGGCGTGCTGAGTTGCGGTTCCGGCGGGTGACGGATGATCTGATGACAGAGCTGAAAGCAAGGCAGGCCGAAGAAACGTCACGCTTTCCGGACGTCTATGTTTTCGGCGCAGGCCATGTCGGGCATGCGCTCGCGGCCGCACTTGCGCCGCTGCCGCTCTTCGTGACAGTGGTCGAGACGCGTAAGGAAGAGCTTGCAAACCTGCCATCGGAAGCGAAGACGCAGCTTACGCCGATGCCGGAAGCGCTGGTGAAGGAGATGCCCGCGGGCTCCGCCGTCGTCATCCTGACGCACGACCATGCGTTGGACTTTCTGATCGCCCGCGAGGCGCTGGCGAGAACCGATCTTGCCTATACCGGCATGATCGGCTCGGCCACGAAACGGGCAGCCTTTGCAAACTGGCTTTCGCGCGAAGGCGGCGAGCGGAACTGGCTCGACCGCCTCACCCTGCCGATCGGCGGCTCGGTTGTCAGGGACAAGCGGCCGGACGTGATCGCCGCCATGACCGCTGCCGAAATACTGACGGCACTTTCGGCCTATCGGCAGAGATCGCTCTCGTAACGGGGATCGCGCCCGTCCAGGAAGCCAAGATCGCGCTTTACACGATCGGGAACGCCGTCGAGATCGAGCCGCGACGGGTGGAAGATCTTGCCATAAGCCCACCCTGTCACGCCTGAAACAAGTGACAAAAGCGAAAGATTGACGAGATTTGTGTTCTCTTCGATAGCATGGCAATCCATGACGTCACCCTTGTTCAACTGATGCTGAGGCTTGCAGATTGCCGCTAAAAATGGTGCAATTCCAATCGAACAACCGTCTATGTGCATAAAGAGAACTTATCCATGAAGCTGTCGAAACAGTTCCCGCTGAATGCGCTGCGCGTCTTCGAAGCCGTGGCGCGGCTTCGCAGCTTCACGAAGGCGGGCGAAGAGCTCGGCATGACGCAGACGGCTGTGAGTTATCAGGTGAAACTGCTGGAGGAGAGTATCGGCGAACCGCTGTTCCTGCGCCGCCCGCGCCAGATCAGCCTGACGGATACCGGCGAACGGCTGGCGCCGAGGGTGACGGAAGGTTTTGCCATCCTGAGCGAAGCAGTCGCCTCCGTCAGCGCCGCAGCAGAAGAAATGCTGCTTATCCACTCGACTCCGACCTTTGCGGCGCAGTGGCTGGCGAGACATATAGGCTCGTTTCACCTGAAATATCCGAGCACTGCCGTAAGATTGAAAACCTCAGACACGCTGATCGATTTTTCGCGCGAGTCCGCGGATCTCGCACTCCGCAGCGGCAAAGGCAACTGGCCGGGCCTGCGTTCCCATATGCTGATGAAGGTGACGTTTACGCCGATGCTGGCGCCCGCATTGGCCGAGTCGATCGGCGGCATCCATTCACCGGCCGACCTGCTGAAGCTGCGGCTGATCGATGCCGGAGACCCTTGGTGGCTCCAGTGGTTCACCGAGGCCGGCGTACCAAACCCCGATCTTGCCGGTCGTCCTCGCTCAAGGCTCGGCGCGCAGTCCTTTGAAGCAAGTGCCGCAATTGCCGGCCAAGGCGTTGCGATCTTGACGCCGGAATTTTATTCGGACGATCTCGCCGCCGGTAGGCTCTGCCAGCCCTTCGACCTCGTCTGCTACGACGGCGCCGACTACTGGCTCGCCTATCCGGAAAGCCGAAGGAATGTGCCGAAGATCAGGGCCTTCCGGAACTGGATCATCGGCGAGATGGACGCACACGCTCTCTGAGCGCGCTCAATAGCCCATTTCCGGCGCGTAAAAGCAGCGCGGCGTGTCCTCGTTCGGGAACAGGCAGAGGTGATATTCGCCATCGCCGGATTGCATCGCCTTCGTCATCGGCAGCATGAAGACATGCGCCCGCGTCACCAGCCGGTGGTCGCCGGGCAACAGCGTCACCCGATACCCTCTGGGCGTCACCTTGACGCTTTTCGAAGGAATCATCTGGCAATCGCCAGTATGGTTGTCGCCATTGCAACAGAAGGGTTCGTAAGACCAACCCGCTGGCGCGTCGTGGGCACTTACACTCGACGCGAACGCAATCATCACACCTGCCAGAATGCTGCGCATGGGCATCTTCTCCGTCGATGAATGCGCCGCCTCAATGCGGTTTCCACCTCATCCTGGCGGCCCATAATGGTAATTGTAACCGAGTCGTGACATTTCAAGGATCACTAAATTCTGCAGTGCAACATACTCAAACCAGACTTGCTGCCTTAAACCGTCCGCAACTTTCAATGACCTCACGGTCACATAATCCATGCTGACGGAGACCGAATTGAGGCTTATCGTGCGGAAATGCGTGACGGCAATGCTCTCGGGGGCAGCCTCAATCGCGGCCGAAAGATCGGTGTTACCCGTTTGAGACGCTCGGCAGAGCTCGACCTTTTGGCAGCCCTGCTTCGATCAAGCCAGCCCTGACGATTAAACTGCCAGGACTTTCACAGAAATGAATTGCGCGGACAGCAAATCCTCTGCCTTCACAATAATCGAGGGAAACAATCGCCGATGCGTGCTCCTCGGCAAGCAAGCGGCTGACGTCTTTCCCCTTCCCTCCCGCAGCAACTTTCTGCAATGTGGCGAGTCGGAGGAAGACAGGGGAACTGAATGTATGAATATGCCATAGCGTGGGAATGGCTGGCTTTTGCGACACGCTGGTTTCACGTCATCACCGCGATCGCCTGGATCGGCTCGTCCTTCTATTTCATCGCGCTTGATCTCGGGCTGGTGAAGCGTCCGCATCTTCCGCCGGGCGCCTATGGCGAGGAGTGGCAGGTGCATGGCGGCGGCTTCTACCACATCCAGAAGTATCTGGTGGCGCCGGCGCAGATGCCGGAGCATCTGACCTGGTTCAAATACGAAAGCTACTTCACTTGGCTCTCCGGCTTCCTGATGCTCTGCATCGTTTATTACGGCGGAGCGGACCTCTTCCTCATCGACCGCCATGTGCTGGACATCAGCGCGCCTGTCGCGATCCTGATCTCGCTCGCCTCGCTGGCCGTCGGCTGGATCGTCTACGACCTGCTCTGCAAGTCGCCGCTCGGCAAGAACACCTGGGGCCTGATGGCGGTGCTCTACGGCGTGATCGTCTTCATGGCCTGGGGCTATACGCAGCTCTTCACCGGCCGCGCCGCCTTCCTGCATCTCGGCGCCTTCACGGCGACGATCATGTCGGCCAACGTCTTTATGATCATCATCCCCAACCAGAAGATCGTCGTCGCCGACCTTATCGCCGGACGCACGCCGGATCCGAAATACGGCGCGGTCGCCAAGCAGCGCTCACTACACAACAACTACCTGACGCTGCCAGTCATCTTCTTCATGCTGTCGAACCACTATCCGCTGGCCTTCGGCACCGCCTTCAACTGGGTGATCGCAGCCCTCGTCTTCCTGATGGGCGTCACCATCCGCCACTGGTTCAACACGACGCACGCACGCAAGGGGCGCCCGACCTGGACCTGGATCGCGACAGTCATCCTCTTCATCATCATCATGTGGCTTTCGACGGTGCCTAAGGTGCTGACCGGTGGAAGCGAAACGGCTGCCGTCGCGCCGGCCTTCCATCAGTTTGCGGGTGATCCCCACTTCCCTGCGGTCAAGGAGGTGATCGGCACACGCTGTTCGATGTGTCATGCCGCCGAGCCAGTCTATGAGGGCCTTGCCCGGCCGCCGAACGGCGTCATCTTCGAAAACGACGCGGAAATCGCCGCCCATGCGCGTGAAATCTATATACAGGCAGGCCGCAGCCATGCCATGCCGCCCGGCAACGTGACGGAGATCACGTCGGACGAGCGGAAACTGCTCGTCGCCTGGTTCGAAAGCGCAGTCGAAGGCAAACAGCAATGATGACCAAACTCCTGCGCGGGCGCCTGCTCTCGTTCAAGCGCGCGCCCCTCAGCGTCACTGATACGGACAGCTACCGCTACGAGAGCGACGGCGGCCTGCTGATCGAGGCAGGCAAGATCGCGGCGATCGGCGCCTATTCCGACATCAGGAAGAAGGCTCCGGCAGATGCGGTCGAGATCGACCACCGCCCATACCTCATTATGCCGGGCTTCATCGACACGCATCTGCATTTTCCGCAGATGCAGGTGATCGCCTCGTACGCAGCCAACCTGCTCGAATGGCTGAACACCTACACCTTCCCGGAAGAATGCCGCTTCGTCGAAACCGCGCATGCCGAAAAGATCGCGTCGCATTTCTACGACGAACTGGCCCGCCACGGCACGACGACGGCTGCCGCCTATTGCTCCGTCCATAAGACCTCCGCCGACGCCTACTTCTCGGAGGCCATGCGCCGCAACATGTGCATGGTCGGCGGCAAGGTGATGATGGACCGCAATGCCCCGCAGGGCCTGCTCGACACGCCTGAGATGGGCTATGACGAAACGCGGCAGGTGATTGCCGACTGGCACGGCAAGGGCCGAAACCACGTCGCCATCACCCCGCGCTTCGCCATCACTTCGACGCCGCAGCAGATGGCGGCGGCCGAGGCTCTCGCCCAGGAATTTCCGGACCTGCACATCCAGACGCATCTTTCGGAAAACCACGATGAGATCAGGTTCACCTGCGAGCTTTATCCGGACGCGATCGACTACACCGATATCTACGCCCGCTACGGCCTGCTAGGCCCGAAGAGCCTCTTCGGCCACTGCATTCACCTCTCCGAGCGCGAGGCAGATGCCATGAGCGAAGCCGGTTCGGTTGCAGTCCATTGCCCGACCTCGAACCTCTTCCTCGGCTCCGGCCTCTTCCCGCTGAAGGCACTGGCGCGCCGCGAAAAAACCGTCAGGATCGGCGTTGCCACCGACATCGGCGGCGGCTCCAGCTATTCGATGCTGCGCACCATGGACGAAGCCTACAAGATCCAGCAGCTCCTCGGCGAGCGCCTCAACCCGCTCGAAAGCTATTATTACATGACGCTCGGCAACGCCGAGGCGCTCTCGCTCGCCGATAGCATCGGCACCCTGGATGAAGGCACGGACGCCGATCTCGTCGTCCTCAACGCCGCGGCAACGCCTGCCATGGCGTTGAAGATGGACGTGGTGAAGACGCTGCCGGAAGAACTTTTCCTGCTCCAGACGATGGGCGACGACCGGGCGATCGCGGAGACTTATGTGGCGGGCAAGGCAGCGAAGAGCAGCCTCACTCTCTGAAGCAGACAAACTGGACATTCTCGCGACGCTCATCGATGCTTATGAGGCGTCACACTCTCCAATCCATCTGCCCGACCCAGTCGCCGCCATTCTATTTACGCATGCATCAACAGGGCTTGAGCTGCAAGGACCTTCAACCGATGCTCGGCAGCCTTGGACGCGTAGCGGAAATTCTCAATCGCAGGCGATCCCTCTCGCTTGAAATGATCCGCCGGCTGCATGAGCATCTCGAGATTCCGACCGACATCTTGATCCAGCCGATCCGTACCAACAACACGGCATAGGATATCAATACGACCAGCTTTTCTTCAAAGCCCCCATCACTGCGCGGATGATCGGGACATTCCTGATGTCGGAGTGAACGACAAGCCAGACTTCGCGCGTCAGCGGCTTGGGCTCCCGAACGGCCTTCACGAGGCCATCCAAGCCGGCAAGGAGGAAATTCGGCAGGAGGGCGACACCGCCGCCGGCCCTCGCGGCGGAAAGCTGGAACTCGAGGGTCGTGGCCTTGATGGACAGTTTTCGCCCATTCGCCACCTCGAGCAGGCGAGTTGACTGCGGCGAGCTTGACATGGTTTCGTCATAGGCGATGAAGTTCCAGTCCTCTTCCGGCACACAAGCCAGATAAGTTGGCGCCGCATAGAAGCCAAATGCCACGTCGCCAAGCTTGGTGATGGTAAAGTCGCCCTGTTCCGGTTTCGTCATGCGGACCGCGATGTCCGCCTCCCGCCGGTCGAGCGAGGCGTATCGCGTCTCGCCGACAATGGTGATGGCGATGTCCGGATGGTTGCGCCGGAGCTCGACGAGCGGCCCGGCAAGCAGCGCGGCCGCAAGCGTCGGCGGTGCGCTTACCTTGACATCGCCGGCAAGCCTGCCGCCGGCAGCAAGGCTCACACGTTCGATCGCCCGCGCCTCCTCCCCCATGCGCTCGGCCATCGCCGCGACCCGCTGCCCCTCAGCCGTCAGCGATATGCGCCGTCCGCGCCGGTCGACGAGCTTCACGCCCATCTGCGCCTCCAGGCCGGCGACGCGGCGGGCGACCGTCGCATGCTCCACGGCGAGCGAGCGGGCAGCGCCGAGCAAAGTGCCAGTCTGCGCCAGGGCCGCGAAATAGCGAAGATTTTCCCAATCGAACATTGATCATTTTTTCCCATTAATTGGCAGACAATAGGGAATTTCCGATCAACAGGCCATCGGCCATGATTGCTGCGACAGCAAACCGGAGCACAGTCATGGACAAGATCGTTACACTTCAGGCGCCGGGCGGTATCGAGCAATTGCAGGTCCTGGAGCACACACCGCAGCAGCCTGGCCCCAATGAGATCCGCATACGGCATGAAGCGATCGGCATGAATTTTGTCGACATCTACCATCGGAAGGGCATCTATCCCTTGCCAGCCTATCCGGCAGTCCTGGGCGTCGAGGGCGCGGGCATCGTAGAGGCTGTTGGTACCGGCGCCGTCGAGGTGAAACCGGGTGACCGCGTTGCCTATGCCGGCGTGGTCGGCGCCTATGCCGCAACGCGCCTGCTCCCCGCCGCGCGCGCCATCCGACTTCCGGACGAAATTCCATCACGCCTCGCCGCAAGCTCGATGCTGAAGGGCATGACTGCCTACATGCTGCTGACGCAGACCTACAAGGTCGCCCCCGGCACGATCGTCCTCGTGCATGCGGCAGCCGGCGGGCTCGGCGCCATTCTGGTTCAATGGGCAAGGCATCTCGGAGCAACAGTTATCGGGACCGTCAGTTCAGCGCAAAAGGCAGTGCTCGCCTGCAACCATGGCGCCGACCACCTGATCGTCGGGCGCGATGCGGATGTCGTCGGCGAAGTGAAGCGGCTGACTGGCGGCCGCGGCGTTGATGCCGCCTATGACGGCATCGGCGGCAGCATGCTGTCCAAGACCATCCAATGCCTGCGGCCATTCGGCGTCGCCGCAACGATCGGCCAGGCCGGCGGCCCGATACCGCCTGTCGCTGTCGAGGAGCTGCGCCCCGGAAAATCTCTCGCCCATCCGAGCATCATCGCCTATGTCGCCGACCTCGATAACTACACAGGGGCGGCCAAAGCCGTGGTCGAGATTCTGCGTTCCGGCATCACCGCAACGATTGCCGGAGAATACGCTTTGCCCGACGCCGCCAAGGCGCAGCAAGTCCTCGAAGAAGGACGTGCTGCGGGTAGTCTCATTCTAGTTCCATAGGCGACGAAAGAGATACCCAACAGCTTGGAAATCATGTTAAGGGCCACGGCACTATCCAGATGCGAAAGTCTCGTCCATGGCCACTCCTCTCACCATCGCTGACCTCAAGCAACTCGCCCAGCGCCGCGTGCCGAAAATGTTCTTCGACTATGCGGATTCCGGTGCCTGGACGGAGTCGACCTATCAGGCGAATGAGAGCGATTACGCCAAGATCAAGCTGCGCCAGCGCGTACTCGTCGACATGACGAACCGCACGCTGGAAACGACGATGATCGGCCAGAAAGTCTCGATGCCGGTGGCGCTCGCGCCAACCGGCTTGACGGGCATGCAGCATGCCGACGGAGAGATGCTGGCTGCCCGCGCGGCCGAGGAATTCGGCGTTCCCTTCACGCTCTCGACCATGAGCATCTGCTCGATCGAGGATGTCGCCTCGGTGACGACGCGGCCGTTCTGGTTCCAGCTCTATGTGATGAAGGACAAGGACTTCGTCATCGACCTCATCAATCGCGCCAAGGCGGCCAAGTGTTCGGCGCTGGTGCTGACCGCTGACCTGCAGATCCTCGGCCAGCGGCATAAGGACCTGCGCAACGGCCTCTCGGCCCCGCCGAAATTCACGCCGAAGCATATCTGGCAAATGGCGACGCGCCCCTTCTGGTGCCTCGACATGCTGAAGACGAAGCACCGCACCTTCGGCAACATCGTCGGCCACGCCAAGAATGTTTCCGACCTCTCCTCGCTGTCTTCCTGGACGGCCGAGCAGTTCGATCCGCAGCTCTCCTGGGCCGACGTCGCCTGGATCAAGGAAAAGTGGGGCGGCCCGTTGATCATCAAGGGCATTCTCGATGTCGAGGACGCGAAGGCCGCAGCCGAGACGGGGGCCGACGCAATCGTCGTCTCCAACCATGGCGGCCGTCAGCTCGACGGCGCCCCTTCCTCGATCAGCATGCTCCCGCAGATCGTCGATGCCGTGGGACATAAGATCGAGATCCATCTCGACGGCGGCATCCGCTCCGGCCAGGACGTGCTGAAGGCCGTGGCGCTCGGCGCTAAGGGCACCTATATCGGCCGTCCCTTCCTCTACGGCCTCGGCGCCATGGGCAAAGAAGGCGTGACACTGGCGCTCGGCATCCTCCGCAAGGAGATGGACATCACCATGGCGCTCTGCGGCAAACGCGACATCAACGACGTCAACTCCTCAATCATCGCCGGGAGGCAGTAGCGCTCGCAAGAGGTGGACCTCCTCGCAAGGTCGCCGTTCCGACCGGATGCCCGTGCAGTAGCCGATGATCAGGCATCCGCATCATCAGCTCAGGATCAATCGAAGGACGGCCAGTGTTGCTATAGAACGGCTTCAACTGCGTTCGAACGCTGTCGAGGTCGAGATGACGGTCGACCCCACGCAGAAGGTGGTCCGCAGGAACGTGGTCATCAAGACTGAAGTCGTAGAAGAGCTGCGCCGGAGCCGCCTGACATCCCATCATCGCCCAATCCTCCGCAAATCAATGCGACGATTGAATCACGACACGACAGCGCCAGCAACGCCTAGTTTTTCAACGGTATCCGCCCAGAAGCGGCCACTCTGCCGACCCAATAGTCTCCATTATGGAAGGCAGCTCCAACTCGGAGCAACCAGTTCCGTGGTGTCATGGGCGTCGGTTACTCAGAGCGCCTTCTGACCGCATAGGCCTTTATGGTACCATTCTGATGCTGTGCATTATGGAATTGAGTTAAGGAACTGAGCATTGACACAACCCGCAGCCGATAAGGTCCGCTTTAAATTTGTCACGCAATGTCCAAGGGATGATGGCTGCGGCATTTTCGTCTTGCAGATGCTGACGGGCAAACCCTACGACCAAATTGCCAGCATGATCGATTGGGGCGTTCAGACCAATCATTACACAACGTGGAAAGAACTGCGCGGCGTCCTGACCGAGTTGGGCTGGCATACTCGCGGATTATGCAAGGCAAAGAGCTGGGGCGATGTTCGGGGGGTAGCGGTAGTCCATGTCGAAGGAGACCACTTTATCCTCTACGACGCCGATAACGGTATCTTCTATGATCCTGGGCAATCAGATGGCCCCGATCTGCATACCCGCCTCGTTCCTATGAGCTTCCTTCCAGTGCAATCGCCAGAGAATGGTGCATAAATCAAGAAATGTGGACCACTCTCCGGCCCTGCCCTTCCAACAGCTTGCAGCGTTCAAAACTCAGGTGCAGTCAATGGCCGCATTGTGCCGACTGCGGAAGCTTAGCCTTGGCCGGATTGCGCCCAGGAGCGAACATCATTGTTCGTCCGCTCGACATTCCTCTTCTACGTTTCAAGTGGCTGTCAGTATCATTAGCTCATCGGCCTCTTGGAAAAGACCAGTCCGAACCCGAGCGCGATCATTGCGAATCCTGAAAACTCGCGGATGCGCCGGAACGCGCCGGATGAAGATCGGGAAGGCCGCCGTCGTCAACCTGGGACCATCTGAGACACGATCCGATCCATCTCTTTTGTGCTTCCCGACAGGCCTGCCCTCACTCCGGCCCGGTCGGCGTCGGGCCTGTTCTGGCTCATCTTGCACTTGCCCTCCAACCTGCGGATCGACATGCGCATGCCAACGATCCCGCGGAGCTGCGCGGCGATGAACGCGGATGGCGCGTCGTTGACCGACCAAGGGTGGCTTCGGCCGCTCTCGTGCAAATTGGTAAGCTTGTCGACCACCGCGAGGAGACGATCCGCATCTTCGAAGAACTCGATCGGACCCATCGCATGCACCGCCGAGTAGTTCCAGGTCGGCACGACCTTGCCATGTTCCGCCTTTGAAGCGTACCAGGAGGGCGTAATGTAGGCTTCGGGCCCCGTGAAGACAGCCAGCCCGTCTCCGATCATTGTCGACGACCATTGCTTGTTGGCCCGAGCGAGGTGGGCGTAAATCACGCCGAACTCGCCCTCGGTCTCATCGATAAACGTCGGCAACAACGTCGCCATCGGCCCATCGGGTGTCGCGGTTATCAGGTTTGCCGTCCGACATTCACGCATCATCCGATGGAGATTAACGATGTCCTCGACGACGAAAGCGGGGGGATTGTACATTTAGATTCTCCTTGCATTGATATCGTAATGCACTTCAACTGGCTCGAATTGAACGTCCAGTTCAGGAGGATTTCAGTGGGCCAGTTGAAAGACAGGTCGAGGAACGTCGGGACGACCCGAAGGATCGTGGAAAGCCTGCGGGACCAAATTGCGACCGGTGTGTACGCGCCAGGCGATAGGTTGCCCTCGACGCGCGCCCTGGCCGTCGACCTCGGTGTTTCGCGTACCACAGTCACCGCCGCCTTCGACCAGTTGATCTCGGAGGGCTATGTCGTCAGCCGCCAAGGCTCCGCGAGTGTGGTGGCGGAGATTGGGCCGATGCGACATCGTCAGCCAGACGAGAAATCCGGCCCGGCAATCCCGAGGCTGTCATCGTATGCGCAGCGGCTCTCGCAACTGCCCGAGGGAGCTTCCCCTGTCCATTCCGGCCTGGCATTCAATTTCCGCTATGGGGACCTGTCGGCGGCGGATTTTCCCACGCTTCTGTGGCGGCGAGCACTGACCGAGGCGCTTCTCAAAACCAAAGGATGTCTCGCCTACGGGGTTCCCGCCGGAAATCCGGTCTTGAGGAAGGAATTGCAGGGATACCTCTGGCGTGCGAGGGGCATCAGATGCGAATCCGAGCAGATCGTGGTGGTGTCCGGTTCGCAACAAGGGCTCGACCTTTGTGCCCGCGTCCTGGTCGACACGGGCGACCGGGTCGTCATGGAGGAACCGGGTTACGTGATGGCTCGTCACGTGTTCGTGGCCGCCGGCGCGTCGGTGATCCCTGTTCCCTGCGATGATGGCGGCCTCGACGCCGCGGCCGTCGAAGACGTTCGCGACGCCGTGCTCGCCTATGTCACGCCCAGTCACCAGTATCCGCTCGGCGGCGTGTTGTCCGTCGGGAGAAGGGAGGCACTGCTGCGGTGGGCCGATGAAACCGGGGCATACATCCTCGAAGACGACTATGACGGTGAGTACCGCTATGACGTCAAACCCATACCGCCGCTCTACCAATCGCGCAGCGGGCGGGTCATATATCTCGGGACCATATCGAAGACGTTGTCGCCGACGCTCAGGCTTGGGTATCTGGTCCTCCCCGAGAACCTCGTCCAGGTGTTCTCCAAGTGCAAGCAGGCCGTGGACCGTCACAGTCCGGCCCACGACCAGGAGGCGTTCGCGAGCCTGCTAGAGAGCGGAGCCTATGAGCGCCATGTTCGGAAGATGCGGAGGGTAAACGCCGAGCGGCGCGCCGCTCTGATTGAGGCCTTACGGAAGACCTTCGACAACATTGAGGTCGTCGGCTCGTCGGCAGGGCTTCACCTCGTAGTCTGGTTCAACGGTCTTAAACCCGAGAACGAGGTCGACTTGGCGGCCGAGGCGTTGAAACTCGGAGTAGGCATCTATCCTGTCGATCCGCTGTACGCGGGACAACGCCCCCGGCGTGCGGGATTTGTGTTCGGCTACGCCACAACGACTCCCGCTGAGATCAAAAGTGGGATTGAGCTTCTTCGGCGGGTTCTCGGAAATCGCGACGCTTTCATTTGAACGAAGGAACGCCGCGTCGAGCTCAGGAAAATTTCAAAAGAGCTTCAAGTTGAGCGGAAAGTTGTAATACCAGAAGGTCGGCTCCCGGTTTGCCGCTGATCTGCACCCCGATCGAAAGGCCCGACACGCTCCTCAACCAAGGGCCCGAGACATCCCCGAAACTGTTGAACGACAGCGTCCCTGTGGCTGGCCAAACCGGGACGTTTCCTTTGCTTGTCACCTACGACCGCTTAGGGCCCGAGGCGGACGAGCGGCGTCGGCGGCTTTGCGGACGATGGAGATGCTCAAAGGCCCAAGACGGATTTGACGGAGCCGGCCGTACTAAACGACCAGTCAATCGGCTTGTTCTCAATCAAGAAGATAATCGCGTTCTCTGGGTTGAAGCCAATTCCGTCGAGCCGATCGCGCACATGCTTGAACAGTGCTTCCTTCTGGTCGTCAGAGCGTCCGGCAAGCAGGGCGATCTCGATGACCACAGTTGATGCAGGATCCCTCCTTCCCAAGAATGTAGGATGAAGGATCATGTCGCCTGCCGGATACGAGAAACTAGGCAGAAATTGTCATCCGGGTTCACGCCACAAGTCTCTACTAGGCTGTCGTGCAGCACATCGTTGATAATCTATCCTATCACGCCAACAAACCCATCTTGGACCGGCTCATGAAGGAAGCAGGCTTCGATGGCAACAATGCCGTTTCGTCTCTGCTGGACAAAGCCTGGCGCACCGAAGGTGCTTCACGAAGACGACTAAACAGCTATCGAATCCAGCCCGTTGCTAGCGCGGCCGCCCAGTCGGGGCGGCCGTTTGCTTTTGCAAGTCTCGACATCGCCATGTGATCGTAGGCGACGTTGCGGAAATAGGGTGTCCAGCCGGACGCGGATTTCTCCAGGATGGCGTAGCTTGCCATCGGATGGCCGGTCTCCACCTTGTGCGGATAGGGTTTGTCATCGTCATAAGCCGGGCCGCCGACGCTGCCGGGATTGACGATGAGGCGGCCGTCGCGAAGCTGGACAAGGCGCGAAATATGGCTGTGGCCGCACAGGATCAGCGGCAAATCGATCCCGTCCGCGAGCGCCTCGATTTCTTTCAACGGCTTCAGAAACACATGGCCCTCCGGAGCGACGGATTCCAGCCAGTAGAGATTGTCATCCTTAGGCGTCGCGTGGCAGAGATAGACTTCACCTTTGTAGATGAGATCGCTCGGCAGAGATCGCAGCCAATCGAGATGACGCGGTAGAAGCTGCTGATAGGCAGCTTTATCGGAAGCATGCATGGATTCCGGCTTCTGCTCGATCAGGTAGCGGTCGTGGTTGCCGCGGACTGTCGGAAGGGCGAGCGAGAGAAGCAGCTCGGCGGTCTTTCCTGCTTCCAGGGGGCTACTGAAGCAATCGCCGAGATCGACGATATCCGAAATGCCCTGCGCGCGGATATCGGCAAGCACGGCCTCCAGAGCCAGATGGTTGCCGTGGATATCGGCGATCGCCGCAAACCGCATCGGCTAGCTCCCGCGATAGGTGGAATAGCCGTAAGGCGAGATCAGCAGCGGCACGTGATAATGCGCGCCGGTGTCGGCGATGCCGAAGCGGATGGGTACGAGATCGAGAAAGGCCGGATGCGGCAGCGGCATGCCTAACGCGCGCAGATAATCGCCGGCATGGAACAGCAGTTCGTAGGTTCCTGCCTGGAAATTCGCGCCTGAGAGGATCGCGCCGCCGTCGACACGGCCGTCCGAATTGGTCTCGACCGTCTTGATGTGGTGGCGGATATCCCCCTCCAGGCGAAAAAGGTCGATCCTCAGCCTTTCAGCAGGCTTACCGGAGGAGGTGTCGAGAACATGGGTCGTCAGTCCGGTCATAGAGCTGGCTCGCTGATCGTGTATGAGGTTTCGAAGAAATGCTCTTGCAGATTGTCGCCGGGACCGTCCCTGTCGACAACGAGAAAGTCGCTTGATTGGCCGAGCACGAGCAGCGGGTGATGCCAGACGTTGCGGCGATAGTTCACGCCCTGGTCGCCATGTGCGAGAAACACCTGCGGCCTGCCGGGCTTTCCGTCCTGATCTTCCGAAACCACGACCAGAAACGGCCGCCCGGAAAGCGGCGAGAAGCTCTGGCTGCCGAAAGGATGCCGCTCCATCATGCCGATCTCATA
The DNA here is from genome assembly GCF_015353075.1 of Rhizobium sp. 007. NCBI lineage: Bacteria > Pseudomonadati > Pseudomonadota > Alphaproteobacteria > Hyphomicrobiales > Rhizobiaceae > Rhizobium > Rhizobium sp. 007. Next base: position 2,398,926 of record NZ_CP064187.1, read on the forward strand.
GGGAAAGGCGCGCGGCTGGCCGCGGAAGAGATTGATGATGACGCGTGCGCCCTCGCCTGCCGCCTCGGCCGTAGCCAGCGCATGAAAGCGTTCCGTCGTGCCGCCGTTGATATACCGCATTGTTGCCGGATCGGCCTCGATAACGTCGCCGAACGGCGCGAAAGCAGTTTTGGTGAGAGGCTGGATGTCGAGAAGGTCTGTCAAATGTCATTCACCCTGGGCGTGCCAGTGACGCAATCCATGCAGTTGATCGAGAAGATCGGGGATGGCTGTTTGCGCAGTATCCCAAACGGTGTCTAGGTTCATGCTCATATAGCCGTGAGCGATCCGGCTTCTCATTCCGCGCATCTTTTGCCAAGGCACGTTGGAAAATTCCGCTGCAAACTCGGGATATTCCTCCATGATGCGCGATGTTGCCGCGCCGATCATCAGGAGGTTCATTCCAACTGCGCGCTGTCTCACAAGGTCCTTCAGAAATTCATCCTTGCTCATGTCCTTGACGAAATCGATGGTTTCGAATGCGACCTGCTGCATCTCGTCGAGATAGGTTCGAAGCCGATCGATACTCATACAGGCTTGGCTTCCTGCAGGACCCGGCTGCGGACACGTTCGGGAAAATCGCCTGGCGTCAGAACGTGGATTTCCGTCCCGGACATCAGCGCCTGCAACTCCTCCAGCAGCCCGCCGAGATCGAAAAGCGTCGTCCCCGGCAGCGCATCGACGAGAATATCGAGATCGCTGTCCGGCCTGTCCTCGCCGCGGGCGACGGAACCGAAGATGCGCGGGTTCGCCGTGTTGAAACGCGTCGTGGCGTCGCGGATCGCCTGCCTGTTCTTTTCCAGCACTTCCGATGGCTTCATCGAGGCATCACTCCTGATGCCTCGAATATAGGTGAGCGGCGATAAAGAAGAAAGAACTCACCCCTTCACCCCGAAGAGCCGCAGCCGCATGATGCCGCCATCCGGATGCATCGCGATGCGGACATGCGTCACCGGCCCGATATCGGCGATGGCATCCGCGCCATATTCGTGGATGTGGTCCATCTGCAACTTGGTGCGTGTCAGTATCGGCTTCCAGTTTTCCGAAGCCGCTGTGTCCACTTCGCTCAGCGTATCGCCAACATCGGGCAGATATGCGCCGAGAAGCTCGCAGGTATCCGGGAAATTGCCCTTGAAGAAGGCGGTATCGACAATGACGCGCTTGATTGTGCCGGGGTGGCCGAGGCGGATAACAGCCCAGTCGTGACCCGGGCCGCGGCGGCGCTTGGTTTCCCAGCCGTCGCCCATATTGATGCCGCGTCCGGGGCCGAGCATCTTGTCCGGGTGGCCGTAATGGGCGTCCGACCAGGCAAGCGACTTCGCGCCATTGAATATACAGCCGAGGTCAACTTCCTCGCTCGCGCCGACCTTCGACCAGTCGAAATAGGCCGAGCCGTAGACGCGCAGGCGCGCGACGCCGCCATCGGGATAGATATGCAGGCGCAGATGCGTCCAGATCTTCTCCTTGCCGGCATTCTCGAAGAAGTGATGCGCGCTTGGCCCCAGAGGCGACTTCGCGAGGATTTCGGTCCACACCGTTGCATCGGTCGGATCGCCGTCTTCGACGAAAGCGGCCTCGATCGAGCAATGCGGCGGATAGTTGCCGGTAAAATAGCTGGTATCGACGTCGAAGCCGAAGATGCGGCCGGGCATGGCAAGCTTGACGATCGCCCAGTCATGGCCGGGCACGCGCTTGCGGCGGCTTTCCCAGCCGTCCATGTACTTGCCGTTGTCGTCGTAAAGGTCCGGATCGAAGCTCGCCGGCACATCCTGCAGCATGCGCTCCAGCGGCGCAAAGAACTCGTCCGTCGCATAGAGGCCCCTGGCGCCGAGGCGCGCGGAAGCAAGGTTGATCGCGCCGTTCGCGAAGGACGGCAGGCTGGCATTGGTATTCTCGGTCATTCACTTCTCCGGAAGCATGGATGTCAGGCGCAAAAGCGCAATCTTTTCGACTTCAGCGCAGGCGGTCGCAAGTTCCTCGTCGCGGCTGTTGCCGATGCGTTTTTCGAAAGCCGCAAGAATATCGTCCTTGTTCAGTCCCTTCACGGCGACGATGAAGGGAAAGCCGAATTTCTGGACATAGGCGGCGTTGAGTTCGGTGAAGCGGGCATGCTCTTCGCGGCTCAGCCGGTCAAGTCCGGCACTTGCCTGCTCCTTCTTGCTGTCTTCCGTCAGTTCGCCGGCGACTGCCAGGCGTCCGGCAAGATCGGGATGGGCGCGAAGCACGCCAAGACGCTCTTCCTCGCTTGCCGCGCGGAAGATCGCGACGAGCGGAATGTGCACCTTGTCCACAGTCAACTCATCGCCAATGAAACCGTCGTCATAGGCGCGCTCGGCAATGAAGGGCGAATGTTCGAAGACACCGCCGAAACGCGACACGAATTCATCCCGCCGGATCATCAGGTCATGTCCTGCTTGTGGTTCTTGTGCCAATGCTCGGCAATCTCGATGCGGCGAGGGATCCACACGTTGTCGTGCTTCAGCACATATTCGATGAAACGCTTCAGGGCTGCAGCGCGGCCGGGCCGACCGACCAGACGGCAATGCAGGCCGACCGACATCATCTTCGGGCTGCCGGCCTTGCCTTCTTCGTAGAGCGTATCGAAGGCATCCTTGAGATAAGTGAAGAATTGATCGCCGGAATTGAAGCCCTGCGGCGTCGCAAAGCGCATGTCGTTCGTTTCAAGCGTATAAGGAATGATGAGGAACGGTTTGTCATCAACCCCCTTCACCCAGTAGGGCAGGTCATCGGCATAAGAGTCTGACGAATAAAGGAACCCGCCCTCCTCTTGAACCAGCCGCAGCGTATTGTCGGAGGGCTTTCCCTGGTACATGCCGAAGGGGCGCTCGCCGGTGAGTTCGGTGTGGAGACGCACCGCTTCGAGAATGTGCTTGCGCTCGAGGTCTTCCGGAAAATCCTTGTACTCCAGCCAGCGGTAGCCATGGCTGGCGATCTCCCAGCCGGCTTCTTTCATCGCCGCGACGGCCTCCGGATTGCGGGCCATCGCAAGCGTCACGCCGTAGACGGTCACCTGAACCTTGAGCTCGGTGAACATACGCCAGAGCCGCCAGAACCCGGCGCGCGAACCGTATTCGTAGATCGATTCCATGTTCAAGTTGCGCTGGCCGGGCCAGGGCGCCGCTCCCACGATTTCCGACAGCAGGTTCTCGGACGACGGATCACCATCGAGGATCGAGCTCTCGCCGCCCTCTTCGTAATTGATGACGAACTGCACGGCGAGGCGGGCCTCGTCCGGCCATTTCGGATCGGGGGTATTGCGACCATAGCCGACGAGATTGCGCGGATAGGTATCGGAAGCCATCAAATCACCTTTTGAAAGTCAGGCGAAACGGTAGCACCCAGAGACGGAATGTCGAGACGGAAACGCGAAACTGACTTTCGCCGCTACGGCACAAGTCGCCGCCTCTGCGGCTGGATCATCGTGAACCTCGCGGGATACCCCGGCGTTCAGGCCGGGGAGGAACGCGAGAGCGGCCTTGGGCCGCTTCCCGCTGGGATTTGACATATTCGGCGATCACCGAGAGCGGTGCGCCGCCACAGCTTGCCGCAAAGGAGGACGGCGACCACAAAACGCCCTTGTGGTAGCGCCCGGTGATTTCCGGGCGGCTCTCGCGCAGACGTCGGCTGGATACGCCGTTGCGGCTGTTGACCAGCTTCGACAGGGCGATCTTCGGAGGGTCATGCACCCGCAGGGGAACATGATCGTCCTCGCCGTCGCATTCGATCAATTCGGCCTCGAAGTCGCGACACAGCTTGGCGAAGATGCGCCGCCGGTGGCGGATTGCCGGTTCTGACAGAACGTCACGGCGGTATTTCGTGACAAAGACCAAATGACCATGGAGCATGTAGACGACATGCCTGCCGGTGCGATCCACGGTTGCGCTCCTTGGAGCAATTGATAGAATCGTAACATGATCCACCGCGCTTTCCGCTACAAGCTCGCTCCGACCGCCGAACAGGAAGTCCTGTTGCGGCAGTTCGCGGGGGTTGTGCGGCTGGTCTATAATCTGGCGCTGGAGCAGCGCAGGGACTGGTGGCGGCATTACCGGCGGCAGACCGGGAACCGCTTGAACGACATCGCCCAGGCGCGGGAATTGACCGCACTGCGGGCCGCGTTCGACTGGATTGCCGCCGTGCATGTGACGCCCCAGCAGCAGGCCCTGCGCGATCTGGATAAGGCGTATGCCAACTTCTTGGCCGGGCGCGCAGGATATCCCTCGCGGCCCGCAAGAAGGGCGTGAACGGCGCCTTCCGCTTTCAGGGGCGGGAGATCGAGGTCAAGCGCCTGAACGGCAAGTGGTCCGCCGCGCGCCTTCCCAAGATCGGCTGGGTGAAGTTCCGCGACACGCGGCTCCTGCGTGGCAAGACCATGAATGTGACGGTGAGCCTGGCGGCGAACGGCTGGCACATCGCCTTCGCCTGCGAAATCGACCATGCCGTCCCGCAAAACGATTTGCCCGCCGTGGGGATCGACCGGGGCGTGGCGAACACGCTGACGCTTTCGACCGGGGAGCATTGGTGGATGCCTGCCGGCCTTGCGGAGATCGAGCGCAGGAAGCGCAGGGCCCAGCGCGTTCTGGCGCGGCGCAAGCGCGGGTCGCGTCGCCACGCGAAGGCCCGCCGCCGCGTTGCCGCCTTGCAGGCCCGTGCTGCCCGCATCCGGCAGGATTGGCGGCACAAGGCCAGTCTTGATATCGCCCGTCGCTTCGCAACGGTCGTGCTGGAAGACCTCGCCACGCGCAACATGACGCGCAGCGCCAGGGGAACCGTGGACGCGCCCGGAACCAACGTCTGCCAGAAGGCGGGCCTGAACCGGGCGATCCTCGAACAAGGCTGGCACGGCTTTGCAACCGTGTTGGCCTACAAGCTCGAAGAACGGGGCGGATACCTGTGCAAGGTCGATCCCCGCCACACCTCGCAGACCTGTTCGGCCTGCGCAGCCGTGGACAGGGAAAGCCGCGAAAGCCAAGCGTCTTTCCGCTGTTGCCAATGCGGCTTGCGCGCCCATGCCGACCACAATGCTGCAATCAACATCCTGCGTCGGAACACGGCGTCTATGATCGTGGAGGAAGGGCAGCGGCTCTCCGTTGAAGCGATAACCATCGGCGGAGCTTCGCGCCCCCTCGGAAATCCCCCGCTTTTCAAGCGGGGGAAGATGTTAAATGCCTGCGGCCCGCAATAGCGCGACGCAGAAGACGCCGAGCGCCACGGAAACGAGCATCGGCAGACGGAGTGCGGCAATGGCGGTGAGCGCGCAGGCGATCGTTTCCGCAATGCCGGTGGCAAAGGCGGTCGGCGCGACGACCGCCATCAGAACGGCAGGCGGAATGGATTCGATCGCCTTTCGGCGGCTTCCCTCCAAGGACAGATGCCACACGAGCACAAGACCGCTCAGGCGCGTGAGCACCGTCACGGCTGCCATGGCGATGATCGCGACAAGGGTGGAGAAATCGACTGTCATTGCGTTACCTCCACGCGCCGACTGCCGCTGGCAACTGCCGCAAGCAGACCGGCGCCGGCGCCGGCTGCGATGTACCAGACGCCTGGTACGAAATGTTGGGTCGCTACCGCGGCCGCACCGCTTGCGATAAGCACAGCGCCGGTTTCCGGTCCCTTCCAGAAGCCCATGACGAGCACGATGAAGACGGCCGGAAAGGCGAAATCCAGTCCAAGCGCCACGGGATCACCGAGGAAAGCGCCGAGCGTCGCGCCCGCAAGGCTCGAAAGCACCCAGGCGAGATAGAAGGGCGCGGCAAGCCCAGCGAACCAGGCGGGCGTGAGCCGCGCAAGACCGGCGCGGAATTCCGCCATCGCCCAGATCTCGTCTGCAAGAAACAGGCATGCGAAATAGCGCCTGCGTCCGCCAAAAGCCTGCATCTTGGTGCCGAGCGAAGCACTCATCAGCACATGGCGGATATTGACGAGCAGGGCCGCAAAACCGACGCTCGTCCACGAGGCCGGATGCGTCCAGATATCCATTGCCACGAACTGCGAACCGCCGGCAAAGACCAACGCGCTCATCAGTGCCGTCTCGACCGGGGAAAGCCCTTTCGTGACCGCGACCGCGCCGAAGACGAGGCCGATCGGTATGACGGCAGCGATGAGCGGCGAAATGGCTCTCATGCCGCCCAGGAACTCCGCCCATTTTCCATTCTCATTCACGACAGGATCTCCGATTTGATGCGGAGGTTTTAGAATGGAGATGAATGGTAGTCTTGAACGAAAGTGACTACCGCGCGCGGTATTGGCCGGGCGTCACGCCGGTGCGCGCCTTGAAATGCCGGCTGAAATGCGCCTGGTCGGCGAAACCGCATTCGAGCGCAATCTCCGCCGGCTGTCCGCCAGCCTGCAGCTTGCGCCGGGCAACGCGAATGCGGATATCAGTGAGGAAGGCGTGCGGCGTGATGTGGAACTCCTTGCGGAAGGCGCGTATCAGATGCGCACGGCTGAGGCCCGCCACGGCGGCGAGTTCTTCAAGTCCGACATCAAAGGCGTAGTTTTCCATCAGGTAGTCACGGGCGCGCTGCACGGCCGACCGCTCCTGCGTGTCGATCGGCACGATAATTGAACTGCCGTGATGCCGAAACATGGCCTCGAGCACAAGGAACATGCCCTGACTGGTCTCCAGCGCACCGGCCCCCAATTCCAGCGCGCGGTGCGCATCATAAAAAGCCTCGGCAAGCCGGGGATCGTGAAGGATCTGCTTGCCGAAGGCCGGCATGCCGCTGAAGGTGCGGCCGGTGACATCTTCCAGGATTTCGCGGAAGAGTGACGTGTCCGGGTAGATCATCCGGTAGCGATAGCCGCCCTCGACAGGCACGCCGTCATGGATTTCGCCCGGATTGATCAGATAGAGATCGCCCGGCCCCGAGCTTTCGCGCGCCCCCCGGATCGTCGCGATCTGGCTGCCGCTTTCGATAGCGCCAATGCTGAAGGTCTCGTGGGCATGCGGCGCGAACTCATGCGTCAGGAACGTCGCGCTCAGGCACTCCATGCCGCCGAAACGGCTGTCACGCCAGAATCGCGTCGTCTCCGCTCCAGACAGCGGCATGGCTTCGGTTGCCTGTTCCTGGGAGATGTTGTCCATCGGCCGGATATAGCATCTTTGGGCCGCCCATTCTTGAACAAAAGTGATCAGGCGATCTTGCGCGCGCTGACCTTGCCCATCGGATGCAGCGAATGGACGCGGAACGGCCCGCCTGTGCCTTCCTCGATCATCAGCGCGATGTTGGCGACGGTGACCGGCTCAGCGAGAACAGGCTCGAAGACGTTACGCAGCGCCTGCTCGATGCGCGGCATATCGACAAGATTGACAGGACCCGTCACAGGCATGTGGAAGCGGAACTCGTCCATCACATAGGGATTGCCCCAGCGATGCAGGTTGGCAAACTGCGCGGCCGAAAGCCCATCCGGATCGATGCGCTCGATCTCGGCTTCGGAAAGGGGTGCACGGAAGCGGTCGAAATGCTGCACGACCGCAGAAGCGAGATAGTGCATGTGTTCGCAGGGGACCGACGGCACGAGGCTGAAGTAATTGCGCAGGCGCGCGACCTCGATCCTTGGAATCCGGAACGGCTGGAAGCTGCCGGAAAAGCGCATCATATCGCGTAAAAGTTGCGTTTCCGAAACATCGGGTGCAAGATGAAACGGCGCCTTCAGCACACCATGGAAACCGTAGCGGCGCGGCACGGCAGTATGGAACGCTATATCGTGGATGCCGATGCCGCCAATGGCCGGAGGTTCGACCATCTCGCCGGAAAAGACGTTGCGGCCAAGCCAATTGGCCGCCACCTGGCTGAGCGGATCGCTCGGCGTCGGCGTGAAGCAAATGGCGTAGCGCATGCAATCTCCTCCACCAAAGGAAGGGCGCGCAGACGATTCCGGCGCCGTCGATGCGCAAGCAGATAGGTGATTTGCATGACAGAATAACGAAAAGCACCAGCTTCTAATTCACGTTTAACGTGAAGCAGCCGTGATATGGCTCGAAAACGCGAAACTTTCCGGCAGGGCGAAAGGTGCGGAACGGCCGTCGGCCATATGTACGGCAGCTTCGGCAAGACGGTGGGCAAGGCCGAAGCTGACCTTGAAGCCGCCGGTCAAGGCGATGAGCTTCGGATACATCGGATGCGGACCGATCATCGGATCGCGGTCGATCGCCTTCGGACGAAGGCCGGCCCAGCGCTCGACGACCGGCGCCTCGCCAAGCACGGGGGCCATCTCGCGCGCCGCTTCGATCAGAGAGTCGAGTTGAGCATCGGTCGTATTGGGATTGTCAAAACGGTCCTCGCTGGTGCTGCCGATCGCAGCATGGCCGCCCTCATGAGCAATGATATAGAGGCCGTCGCGGAAGATGGTGGGAAAGGCGGGATCGATCTCGGCCTTCAACAGCGCCGCCTGCCCCTTGACCGGTTGGCCGAGCGGCCTTTCCAATCCGGGCGTGAACCGCTGCAGAAGTGGAAATGACTGGTGACCTGCCGCGACGATGCAGCGGCCGAAGGCGATTGTTCTCCCACCGGCGTCGGCGATCCCGCGTTCCGGTTCGAGACCGCCAACTGTAGCATTCTCGATAATGCTCACACGCTTTGCCTGCCTCAGAAAGGCGACAAGAGCGGCGACCAGCGTGCGGGGTGCGACGCGGGCAGCGAGCGTGTCGTGCACGAAGCCGCTCGCACCGGCGGCAGGGTCGATCCAGCCTGCAACCGGCGGAGCATCTGCGACATGCCAATGGAAGCTGCTGCCGTGCCGATGCCAGTGTGTTTCGGCATCGGCGGAATGAGTAAGCGCGATCTTGCGCAGATGCGGCTTCGGCAGCGGGATGATGCGGCCGGATCGGCGGTAGCCGGTGGAAAGGCCGGTGGCAGCTTCGATCGCAGAGATCTCGGTTTCGAGGGAAACCAGCGCATCGAACTGGAACTGCTTCTTGGCATTCCATTTGTCCGGCGAATGCGGCATCAGCGCGCCGAGCAGCCCGCCGCTCGCACCCTGCCCCAATTCGCCTGCATCGACGAGGAGCGTGTCGATGCCAAGTCGCTCGGCATGAACCGCCGCCCACAGCCCCATGATGCCGCCGCCGGCAATCAGCAGACTGACGCACGATTGACCGGAGGAGATGACCGCACTATCGGCTTTAGGCATGACAGAGATTGATCCCGATCAGATTGGCAGCACGAGCCAACCGCTCGAATGGCGCGACGGCGATATGCCCTATTCGCGGGCCTTTGGCGACCATTTTTATTGCCAGACGGACGGGCGGCTCGAATGCGGTCACGTCTTTCTGGCGGGCAACGGCCTGCCGGAACGGTGGACCGGCAAGGACAATTTCCGCATTGGAGAGTTGGGGTTCGGCACCGGGCTGAACTTCGCGGAAACATGGCGGCAATGGAAAGCGCATCGCCAAAGCGGCCAACATCTGAACTTCATTTCCTTCGAGCTTTACCCGATGCGTCCGCAGGAGATCGGTCGCGCACTTTCGCACTGGCCGCAAATCGACGCCGAGCGGCAGGCGCTAACGGTGCTGTGGCCCGGCCAGCCGCAAGGCACCGTGACGCTTGCATTAGACGAGCAGACGACTTTGAGCGTTGTCTGCAGCGCGGCAATCGATGGCGTTGCGGCCGCCGAACCCGGCTTCGACGCCTGGTATCTCGATGGTTTCGCGCCGTCGCGCAACCCCGACATGTGGTCGGAAGAGCTGATGCGGCTCATCTGCGAGAAGACCCTCTCTGGAGGAAGCTTCGCGACCTATGCCGCGGCAGGCTTCGTCAGGCGCAATCTGATGGCGGCGGGATTTGCGGTCGAGCGGCGCAAGGGTTTCGCCGGCAAGCGCGAGATGCTCTGCGGCGTAAAACCCTAGTGGCCTGAGCGGCCGGGCAACTGCGCGCTCTTGCCGAGCCAGAGCTGGATTTTCTCTTCCAGCAGTTCGGGGCTGATCGGCTTCGACATGTAATCGTCCATGCCGGCGTCGAGACAGAGCTCGCGGTCGCTTTCGAGCGCATGCGCCGTTACGCCGATGATCGGCACGCGGTGGCCCTGTCCGCGCTCTCGGACACGGATCGCGCGGGTCGCGTCGTGGCCGTTCATCACCGGCATCGAGACGTCCATCATGATGATCCGCGGCGCATGGCTTTCCCAGGCGTTGACCGCCTCCTGGCCGTTGTTGACGACGAGGAAACTCAGGCCGGTGCCCTGCAGGATCTGCGTGAAGACAATCTGGTTCACCTCGTTGTCCTCGGCGACGAGCACATCGATGAAGGCAGTCTTGCGCTGTTTTGAGGCCGGCGGCGCAAAAGGCTCCGGTTCCCTCATCTCGGTTTCTGCCTGCAGGCGGGCGATTTCGGCTGCAGAAGCCCGCTTCACGCGACTTGCGCGCACGACCTCGACGATCGTGTTGCGAAGAAGGTTGGCGCGGGCCGGTTTCATCAGATGCGCATGGCCGTTGAGGGCTGCGAACTCCTTCTCCGTGCCGGAGATATCCATTGAGGTCAGGAAGATGATCGGCAGGCTCTCGAAGCGGGCGTCGGCCCTGAGCCTGCGGGCGACTTCCGCACCGTTCATTTCCGGCATGTGATAGTCGAGCACCAGGGCATCGACCTGGACGCCGATCTGGTGTGCGGCCTCAAGGATGGCAATGCCGGTCCTGCCGTCTTCGGCAGCCACGCCGTCAAAACCCCAAAGCGACAGCTGCTCGGAGAGAATGCGGCGGTTCACCTCGTTGTCGTCGATGACGAGCACGCGTGCGCCGCGTACATTGACGGGCAGCGGCTTGGGATCGAGGCGGGCAGCAGCGATGGCGAAGGGCAGGTTGACAGTGAAGACCGAGCCCTTGCCCGGTTCGCTCTCGGCGTTGACGTAACCGCCAAAGAGATCGACCAGACCGGCAGTGATGGCAAGACCAAGGCCGGTACCCTCGTGGCGCCGCGTCGAAGAGGAATCGACCTGCGAGAATTTGTCGAAGACCGATTGCAGTTTGTCTGCCGGGATGCCGATGCCGGTATCCTCGATCCTGATCTCGACCATGACCTCACCGTCCGAGCCAGGCCGGAAACCGATATCGACGAAGACATGCCCCTTCTCGGTAAACTTGACGGCGTTGCCGACGAGATTTGTGACGATCTGGCGAAACCGCCCGGCATCGCCGATGACGGCGGCAGGCAGGTTCGGATCGGCGCGCACGAGAAGCTCGAGATCCTTCTCCGCCGCGGGCGAAGAAAGCAGCGTCGCGACATCCTCGACCGCTTCCACCGGATCGAAGGCCGCCTTGCGCAGCGTCATCTGTCCGGCATCGATTTTGGAGAAGTCCAGAATGTCGTTGATGATCGTCAGAAGCGCGTTGCCGGACTTGACGATGATGTCGATGAAGGTCTTCTGCCGCGCGTCAAGATCGGTCTTCGCCATCAGCTCGGCCATGCCGAGCACGCCATTCATCGGCGTGCGGATTTCATGGCTCATATTGGCGAGAAATTCCGACTTGGCGCGATCGGCAGCTTCAGCCCGTGCCAGCAGCCTCTCAAGCTCTTCCTCGCGCTCTTTCATTTCGGTGACGTCGGTGAAGAGCGCGACCCAATGGCCGCGCTCGCTGATCGTCGCCTCCATGTTCACCCAGCGCTCGCCGGCCACATGAAAGACAGTGGCGATCGGCTGCTTCGCAGCGATGTTTGAACGCCAATAGTGCAACACCTCGGCGGCGGGACTCTTGAAGTCGCCGCGATCGGCGCAGAAATTGAAGAGGTCGATCCAGCCGCGGCCTGCAACGAGGTATTCCGGCGGAATACGCAGAACGTCCGAAAGCGCATCGTTGGAGAGCTTGATGATGCCGTCCTGGACGATCGTCAGGCCTTGCGGCATGGCCCGCGTCGCATCCCGCATCAGTTCGCCGAGATGCTCCAGGGCAGCGCGCGCTTCATGGATTTCCTTCTCGCTCGCGCGAATGGCGCTCATATCGGAATAGGAGAGAAGAATGCGGTCGTTCGAGATGCGGCGGCTGTCGAAGATGATCGATTTGCCGCCCGACCAGCTGAGTTCGATCGGCTCCTGCTCCCCATCCGAACCGAAATGGCGCTGGCGCTCCGCCAGGATCTCTTCCGGGCTGTGCTCGTGGCCATAGCGCCCGAGTTCACAATTGCGGCGGATGACATCGATGAACGGCCGGCCGTCAAAACGATCGTCAGGCGGCAGATCACAGATCGTGTAGAATTCGTCGTTTATGTAGAGGATATCGAGATTGTTATCGAGGATCAGCACGCCGACCGGCAGCGAACGCAGGATGTTTTCAATGTCGCGATGCAGGATTTCGGCATGCTTCTGCGCCTCGATCAGCTTGGCTTCACGCTCCTTGAGCGGTGAGATGTCCGAAAAAGAGCCGACGACATAGACCCTGCTGTCCGGCGTCTGCACGCGATTGACGCGCGTCAAGATCGGATAAACTGTTCCGTCCGTGCTTGGAAGCTTACCTTCCACCTCCGTTAGCGAGCCGTCCTTGAGCGCCAGAGCGTTTTCCTCATAGATGCTGGCGCCACTCTCCTCGCCGAACATCTCAAACTCTGTGAGGCCAAGCACCTTTGACCGGACATGGCCGGTGAAGGTCTCGTAATACTGGTTGGCATAGACGAGGCGGTGCTGTTCATCGCGCGCGAAGGCGGCGACCGGCAGGTCTTCCATGATGGTCTGGAGGAGATCGAGCTCGTTGACGCTCTCGTGCCATCCGGTTTCAGCGGGCGATGCTTTGCCTCCACTTCGATAGGCCGAATTGACGATCAGCGGGCGGCCGTCGTCAGCGAAAATGCCGACCGGATGATCGAGTTTTTCCAGCGTGGCACGGACGCGCTCGAAATCGGCGAGCAAAGCCTGATCCGGCCCCGAGAGAACCGGCCGGCGGGGCTGCGCGCGCGCCTCGAAGATACCGAGAACATAGGCCCGGTCTTCCGACGGCATGAAGCTCTCGATCCGGATCCGCTCATGCTCGGTTGCGGCAGCATCGAAGCAGATGGCGGTTTCTTCGGTGCCGAAGACGAGCGCGCGGCGCTCCTTGTCTTCACGCTCCTCCTCTTCCGGACGGTCGAGAATTTCGCGGGTCCGGCGGCCGATGAAATCGGAAATTTCCCTGCCGAAGAAGCGGGCATAGGCTTCGTTGACGGCAACGTAGCGAAGCTCGCTGTTCTTGACATAGGCAGGCGTATCCAGATCTGCGATCCGGCTGCACGCCAGTTCGAGAAGGTCCCCGCTCGATGTCAAAGATGTCGCCTCGCTATCAGGAGAAACAGTGTTCTGGCATCCACTATAGGTGTAAGCCGTTTAACAAGGTTTTAACCATGACACGTTCCGGAAATCTGGAACCCGGGACAACGAGTTCGGGCCCAAGAGTATCAGGAACTATGCTATAATCTTCCACGTTGTAAGACTGAACTCGATCAGTTGGCCGCGTTTCGCCACGGTTTCTCCTGACGGCTTCAAGAAACAAGTTCGTCTATGAAAGGAGACGATCATGTCCGTACTTCACAAAAGCATGGCGGCGGGCTTGATGGCGTTGACTTTGACTGGCACCTCCCTCATTCCGGCAACTCCGGCGGACGCCGGTCACGATGACTTTTGGGGCGGTGTTGCGGCCGGAGCAATCGGCGGCATCCTCCTATCGCACGCTACGCGTCCCTACCCTGGCTACGGCTATTATTATCCCGGACCCTACTATGGAGCCAATTACGGAGCTTACTATGGAGCCGACTCCGGACCTTATTACGGAGCCTACTATAGACCGTACTACCGGCCCTACTACAGGCCGTATCCGGTCTATCGGAGCTACTACCGGCCTTATTATCGCTCCTACTATCGGCCTTACCCGGCCTATTATCGCAATTATGGATATTGCGGTGTGGAGCGCCGCTACGATCACCGATCGGACGTATGGGTGAGAGTTCGGGTCTGCCCCGGCTATTAAGGAGTATGTGTGCGGCACGCCGCTCGTTCAGGCGGCGCGCCGCAGCACCTTTCTCTCGCTCGTCTCTTGACTTTCAACCTGAACTAGACCAAATGCAGGCCAGCTTTCACCTTCCGGCCGCCGCGTGAGCTGCCCCTGCGAAAAAAGACAAACGCAAGAAGAAGGATAAAAGCGCATTTCATAGGACGCCGCGATCCCAAGTGCGGCCAGAAGCGCTGGAAAGTTTTTCCAACACACAAGTTCCCACTTCACGCGGGGTTCTTGACGCCAGAATGATACCGGACCGCATGGTGTGATCCGGCACATCGTTTCGGCGCCCCGAAAGGTTATGACTTGACTAATTTTGAATCGCTTGGTGTCTCCAAGCCGATCGTCGCCACGCTTTTTCAGCTCGGCATTGAAACGCCAACGCCCATTCAGGCGCAGGCAATCCCTCTTCTCCTCGAAGGCCGCGATCTGATCGGCCTCGCCCAGACCGGCACAGGCAAGACGGCTGCCTTCGGCCTGCCGCTCATTGAAAAATTGCTGGCCGACGACAAGCGTCCCGACAATCGCACGACCCGTACGCTCATCCTCGCTCCGACCCGCGAGCTCGTGAACCAGATCGCCGAGAACCTCAAGAACTTCGTCCGCAAGTCGCCGCTGCGCATCAATGTCGTTGTCGGCGGCGTGTCCATCAACAAGCAGCAGCTACAGCTCGAGCGCGGTACCGACATTCTCGTCGCGACACCCGGCCGCCTCCTCGACCTCGTCAACCGCCGCGCCATCACGCTGACCACGGTGCGCTATCTCGTGCTCGACGAAGCCGACCAGATGCTCGATCTCGGCTTCGTGCATGATCTGCGCAAGATCGCCAAGCTCGTTCCGAAGCGCCGTCAGACCATGCTCTTTTCGGCAACCATGCCGAAGGCGATCGCCGATCTTGCGGGCGAATACCTGACCGATCCGATCAAGGTCGAAGTGACGCCCCCCGGCAAGGCTGCGGATAAGGTTGAACAGTACGTCCACTTCGTCGGCGGCAAGAATGACAAGACGGAGCTGCTGAAAAAGTCGCTTTCCGAAAATCCGGATGGCCGCGCGATCGTGTTCCTGCGCACCAAGCACGGCGCCGAGAAGCTGATGAAGCATCTCGATCATGTCGGCTATTCGGTCGCTTCCATCCACGGCAACAAGAGCCAGGGCCAGCGCGAGCGCGCCCTGAAGGCATTCCGCGACGGCGGCATCAAGACTCTGATCGCAACCGACGTTGCCGCCCGCGGCATCGATATTCCGGCCGTCAGCCATGTGTTCAACTACGATCTGCCGGAAGTGCCGGACGCCTATGTGCACCGCATCGGCCGCACGGCTCGCGCCGGCCGCGACGGCATCGCAATCGCCTTCTGCGCGCCGGATGAAGCACGCCTGCTGCGCGATATCGAAAGGCTGATGGGCATCGAGATCATCGTTGCCAGCGGCGAACCGCCGGCAGACATGCGCGCGGCTCCGCGCCGCGGCAACGGCAACGGCAACAACCGCAATCGCGGTGGCCAGGGCCGTGGTGGCGAGGGTCGCGGGGATGGCCGTCCGGGTGAACAGCGCTCCGGCAATCGCCAGGACCGCCGTCCGCGCCGCGAAGGCGAAGCAGGCGAGGTCCGCGCGAACAACGAGGAACGCCGCGAGCGCCGTCCGCGTCCCGAGCGCCAGACTGCCCGCAACGAGGACTTCCGCGGCCAGCGCCGCGGTGAAGCGACACCCCAGGGACCGGACAACGATCTCGTATCGACCTCGGATTTCCGACCGGCCAAGAAGCCGCAACAGCGCCCGCACGGCAGCGCCGATGCGAACCGCCATCATCCCGGCGGCGCCCGTAACGCGCACGGTCGCCCTGGCCGCAAGCATGGTGAGGACCGCGGCCAGCAGGTTCACGGTGAGCACCGTCAGGACGGCTCTGGCGGCATACGTCGCAAAGGCCCCCGCAATGGCGGCGGCCAGCGTCGCGAACAGGCTTGAATACAGAACTGAAAGAGGCCGGGTAGCTTCCGGCCTTTTTTTGCTTTAAGCCTAGGTGAACGGCTTACCCCGGCGAGACGGTCTCAAAGGACTGCTCGCCGGCGACATGTGAAGACTATCGCAATCCGCATTGCTATTTTCCGGGCATATCTGCCGATCTTAGCAATTCCGGTTGCATGCCAGCGCCTTCGCGACACTGGCCCTCATTGAGTGCATTCAACGACAGACTGCTTATTCAATAAGAGAGATAGACCTTGCGATCACCCGTAGCGTCCGGCAGCCGCCGCTTTCAGCTCATTCTGCTCAAGCCGTCGCATTATGACGACGACGGCTATGTGATCCGCTGGTGGCGGGCCATGATCCCTTCGAACTCGCTGGCGGCTCTCTTTGGCATTGCAGCAGACTGCGCGGAGCGCGAAGTGCTCGGCCCCGGCGTCGGCATCGACATCAAGGTGATCGACGAAACCAATACCCGCGTGCATATTCCGGAACTGCTCGCGCTGCTGAGGCAGCACGGTAATTTCGGCATGGTCGCGCTTGTCGGCGTTCAGTCGAACCAGTATCCGCGGGCGCTCGACATTGCCCGGCCGTTTCGCGCGGCGGGCATTCCCGTCTCGATGGGCGGCTTTCACGTTTCCGGTTGTCTTTCGATGCTCGACGGCAAGGCGGTCGAACTCGACGCCTGCCGGGAGATGGGAATTTCGATGTTCGCCGGCGAGGCAGAAGGCAGGCTCGACAAGGTCTTGCAGGACGCGGCCTATGGCGAGCTCGAGCCCGTCTACAATTTCATGAACGACCTTCCGGGCATCGGCGGCACGCCTGTGCCCTTCCTGCCCAAAAAGAATGTCGAACACACGCTCGGGCTAAGCAGCAGCTTCGATGCCGGCCGCGGTTGCCCCTACCAGTGCTCGTTCTGCACGATCATCAACGTGCAGGGCCGCAAATCCCGTTTCCGCTCCACCGACGATATCGAAAAGCTGGTGCGGATGAACTGGGCGCAGGGCATCCACAAATTTTTCATCACCGACGACAACTTCGCCCGCAACAGGGACTGGGAAGCGATCTTCGACCGGCTGATCGAACTGAAGGAAAGGCATGGCATCCCGCTCGGCCTAATGATCCAGGTCGATACGCTCTGTCACAAGATCCCGCACTTCATCGAAAAGGCAAAACGCGCCGGCGTCACGCGGGTCTTCATCGGCCTGGAGAACGTCAATCCGGACAACCTGACGGCCGCCAAGAAGAACCAGAACAAGATCACCGAATACCGGAAGATGCTGCTCGCCTGGAAAGCGCAGGGCATCATGACGCTCGCAGGTTACATCCTCGGCTTTCCTTCCGACACGCCGGAAACCATTCGCCGCGACATCAAGATCATTCAGCACGAGCTGCCGCTCGATGTCATCGAGTTCTTCGTCCTGACGCCGCTGCCGGGCTCGGAGGATCACCAGACACTCTGGCGCAAGGGTATCCCGATGGACGCCGACCTCAATACCTATGACGTCGAACATGTCTGCACTGCGCACGAGAAGATGAGCCGGCAGGAATGGGAGAGCATCTATCACGAGGCCTGGTCGCTTTACTATTCGCCGGAGCATGTGAAGACGTTGCTGCGCCGGGCCGTTGCGAGCGGCTTGCCGCTTGCAAGCCTCGTCAAGGTGCTGGTGTCCTTTGCAACAACGGTGCCGCTCGAAAAAGTGCATCCCCTGCAAAGCGGTCTGCTGCGGCTGAAGCACCCCTCGGAACGGCGGCCCGGATTGCCGCAGCAGCATCCCCTCGTCTTCTGGCCGCAATTCGTGTGGGAAACCGTTGCCAAGCACGTCGCGTTGGCAGGCTCCATCCTGCGCATGAGCGCAACTGCGTTCCTCATCAAAAGAAATCCGGCATCAAAAAACTACATGGACCAGGCGCTGACGCCGGTTGATGACAGCGAGGAAGAGAAGCTCGATCTGTTCACCAAGACAGCCGGCGGTACCGCGGCCGTCACGCATGTGCGGAAAATCGCGCAGTTGACCCATGCCAACCATTAGGCTTGATCAAGCCTCAGCCATCCGGGCGCTTTTCCGGTTCGTCAGATAGACGCCGGTGACGACCACGATCGTTCCGATGATCAGCGGCACGGTCAGCGGTTCGCCGAAAGCGATGAAGGCCTCGATGGCGACCGTTGGCGGCATCAGGTAGATCAGCGATGCGGCCCGCGAGACCTGGCCGCGGCGGATCAGGTAAAGAAGCAGCCCGATCCCGCCCATCGACAGACCGAAGACCGACCAGATCAGCGCGCCGAAAGCCTCTGGCGTTGCATCGAAATGCAGGCGCTCGAAGGCGAGCGCGAGCGGCAGGGTGACGATAAGCGCCCCGACATATTGCATTGTCGCGATCGTCTTGAGATCACCCGTCTGCAAGTGTTTCTTCTGGTAGATCGTGCCGTATGTCACGGAGACCATGGCGATTAGGTTGATCGCGAGCGGCACCGCAGCGTGAACGAGGCTCGCGGAGGCTGGATCGAACAGTTTCGGGGAAACGGCGATCGCTATGCCGAAGAAGCCGAGGAGAAGTCCGAACTTCTGGGTGGGCTGCAGGCGTTCGCCGATCAGGAAGGGCGCCACCATCGCCGTCAGCAGAGGCTGCAGCGCGGCGATGATCCCGGAAATGCCAGCCGCAACGCCATTGGCAATCGCCCACCACAGGCCGGCAAGATAGAATCCGTGCAGAAAGAAACCGGAATAGATCGCGCGCAGAACCGTCGCGCGATCCGGCCATTTCGCCTTCAGCACCCAGCAGAGACCGAAAAACGCCAGCGCCGAAAGCGCATAACGGATGCCGAGGAAGGTGAAGGGCTCCGAATGGCGTGCTGCATATTTCGCGACGACCCAGCCGGTGGACCAAAGCAGGACAAAAATGGCGGGAGCGAAACGATCAAGGGTCATGGGAGGCCTGGGGGCAATGCGGTATCGGGCGCTGATAGCCCCCAAGCGCCCTCGCGTCAAAGGCGAAGCATTGATACTTATTTCAAGTTTCGCTGATGATTGGCGCAAAAAGCGGAAATGACCGGGCGTCTGCCCGGCCATCTCATGCGCAGCTTGCGGCCGGGAGTTGCCGTCAGCCGATCTTGATGAGCTTGCCTTCCTTGACGGACTGGACCGCCGCATCGGCGAGTGCCAGCGCGGCAAGGCCGTCGGCGCCGGAGGGCGAAATCGTTGCGTCCTTCTCGACTGCGGCGATGAAGCTTGCGATCTCGTTGGCATAGGCTTCCGTGTAACGGGTCATGAAGAAGTCGTGCAGCGGCGGGCGCGTGTAGCCGTCACTGTTGGCGACTTCGATCGAGACCGGACGCTGATTCTCGGCCGCCACCATTCCCTCCGAACCGTGCACTTCGATGCGCTGGTCGTAGCCGTACGTGGCGCGGCGGGAGTTGGAGATGATCGCCTGCTTGCCGGACTTCGTCTGCAGGATGACCGAAACGCTGTCATAGTCGCCCGCCTCGCCGATTGCCTTGTCGACAAGGACAGCGGCCGTTGCGGTTACCGAGACCGGCTCCTCGCCAAGCAGGAAGCGGGCCATGTCGAAGTCGTGGATCGTCATGTCGCGGAAGATGCCGCCAGAGCGCTTGATGTAGTCGACAGGCGGGGCCCCGGGATCGCGCGAGGTGATTGTCACCATCTCGACCTCGCCGATGCGGCCGTCGTCGATTGTCTTGCGCACGGCCATGAAATGCGGGTCGAAGCGGCGATTGAAACCGACCATCAGCTTCGCCTTAGTCTCATCGACAACCTTGATGCAGGCCTTGACACGGGCAACGTCGAGATCGATCGGCTTTTCGCAGAAGATCGCCTTGCCGGCCCGCGCGAAGCGCTCGATCAGATCCGCGTGCGTGTCGGTCGGCGTGCAGATAACGACGGCGTCGATATCCTTGGCCGCCTCGATCGCCTCGATCGTCCGGAGCTCGCAGCCATAAGCGGAAGCGATCGCTTCAGCCGCCTGAGGAAGCGCGTCGGCGACGGCGACGAGCTTCGCATTCGCGTCGCCGCTCACGGCTTTCGCGTGAACCTTGCCGATGCGGCCGGCGCCGAGAAGACCAAATCTGACTGTCATGAGAACCTCCCTGGAATTCGGAACAAATAAACCGAATTGTGACAATTGTGGAATTTTCATTCCATTTTCTGTTCGAGCCGTCAAGCCCGTTGCCCTTTCACATTCTCGAAATCCATCCTAAAGACAAGTGATCGAAATATGACCGGGGGACACATGCAGCTGATCGATCCAAACCATCCGGCCTACCGCCGCGTCTGGGTGCGGGCGCTGATCGTGGGCCTGTGCCTGGGCTGGGCGGCGCTGGAGTTCATTACCGGCGACCCGTTCTGGGGCGTGCTATCGGCCGGCGCCGGCGTCTATGCTTTCTACATGCTCTTCTGGACTTTCAAGCCGCAGCCACCCGCCGAACCCGCCCAGCCTCCCAAACCGGAAGAGACGGACCCCGAATAATCAGCGGCCGCGACGGCGCACGGCTTCATCGATCAGCAGGTTCGCGAGCATCATGCGCTTCGTTGCATTCTCCCGGAATGCAGGCGCGACGCGATCGGGATGGTTCGACTTGGCAAAGGCACGGCGCTTTTCGTTCAGCGTCTGCAGCGTATCGGCGGCTGTGATGGAGAGCTCCGCAGCGATATCGGCAGGCGCAGTGCGCGCAAGATGTTCCGGCATGACGGGTTCCGGCTCAGGCTCCGCAAGGGGCTGCGCCTGGATGTCCTCGTCTGCCCCGGCAACAGGCGTCTCCAGTTCCAGATTATCGAGATAGGCTTGGCCCGCCCGTTGCGAGGCCGCTGATACGCCCTCCATCACGTCGAAGGCGAGACCGGTGGTAAAGCCATGGACGCGATGCGCGACGGACGCCTCTGCCTCGTCTTCGCTCTCTTCTTCTGCTTTCAGCCGCTCCAGAACGGATTGAAAAACCGATTGCCCGAACAACATGCCCCTTCCCTTCGAAGTGGCGCATTGAACACCGCCAGCATGGCGCCGGGCTTGCGCTCATCCTCCCTGCTTCCGGCTTTCCTCGAGGATGAGGTCGTAGAGAAGCCGCGCGCTCGGAGGCAGGGCGCGCTCGCGTGCGGTGATGAGGCTGTAGGGCTTTACGTCGATCTTGAAATCGGTCGGCAGCACGCGCACGTCGGATGCCTTCGCATCCTGGCCGGCGAGGAACTGGGCAACATCCAGCGCCACGGGTGCGATCGCGTCCGTCTCGCAGATGATCGCGCAGGTGAGCAGCAAGGAAGACGTATTGACGATATTTTCCGGCAACGGCACGCCCGCCGCCAAAAAGATATCCTCCAGCGTCCGCCGGAGCAGCGTGCCCGGCGGCTGGAACACCCACCCGTAACCATGGAGATCGGCGAGGCTGCTCGCATTCTTCTTGAGGAGCGGATGGTCCCTGCGCACGATCAGACAGGCTTTTTCGATGCCGATCTCGCGCACTTCGAAGAGTCGCGGATTAACGTCGTCGGGAATGCGGCCGATGATGAAATCGTGCCTGGCGGCGAGCAATTCCCGCGCGAGAACGTTGCTGGTCTCGACCTCAATGTTGATCTCGATGCCCGGAAACGCCTTGCGAACCTTGTCGATGGCCGGAACAACAAGGCTCATGGCCGGCGCTGTGACCGCGCCGATGAAGACGGAACCGCCCTTGCCGCTCTTCAATTCGCTGATCTCGCGGCTGGCCTCGCGCAATTCCAGCAGAATTTTTCGTGCACGCTTGGCGAGTGCTTGTCCGAAAGTCGTCAGCACGACACCGCGGGCGATTCGTTCGTAAAGCGGCGTCTTAACGATCGATTCCATTTCAGCGAGCATTCTGGAGGCGGCAGGCTGGGAGATGTTCAGGATCTCCGCCGCCGCGGAAATCTGTCCGCTATCTTCGATTGCGACGATTATGCGCAGGTGATTCAGCTTCAAGCCCGCACGCAGAAAGGCATCATCGCCAATATTATCGCTGTGGATATCGATCCGATCCTCGGAAATCGACCCGGAAACAATCGCCATGGTTGCGGCCTCCCATCCGCCTTCCATCAAAAGTAATACTTTTTAACGATATACCAAATTTGTTATGCACTTTACCACTTATTCTATTTGACAGTTATAAGATTCCATACGAGTTTGCGGCCGTGTGCTGGTTGGCACTCAACACGTGTGAGATCGTGGAGGAGACCTACTTCGTTTCTCACCATCTGAAGTAACTATCCAATCTACGGAACCTGCCACAGTTTCGTGGCGGGCGACTATTCGTCCGCCGTCTATTAACAAGGGAGAGAGAAATGAAATCCATTATCTCATTGATGGCTGCGGCCGCCTTCGGCGTCGCTTCATTCGTTATGCCGGCACTGGCGCAGGACAAGGGGACCGTCGGCATCGCAATGCCCACGAAGTCTTCCGCTCGCTGGATCGACGACGGCAACAACATCGTCAAGCAGCTTGAGGCAGCGGGCTACGGCACCGACCTGCAGTATGCAGACGACGACATTCCGAACCAGCTGTCTCAGATCGAGAACATGGTCACCAAGGGCGTTAAGGTTCTCGTCATCGCCGCCATCGACGGCACGACGCTTTCCGACGTTCTCCAGAAGGCTCATGACGCCGGCATCAAGGTCATCGCCTACGACCGCCTGATCCGCGACTCGGCCAACGTTGACTACTATGCAACGTTCGACAACTTCCAGGTTGGCGTTCTGCAGGCAACCTCCATCGTTGACGCCCTCGGCCTCAAGGATGGCAAGGGTCCGTTCAACATCGAACTCTTCGGCGGTTCGCCGGACGACAACAACGCCTTCTTCTTCTACGACGGCGCAATGTCTATCCTGCAGCCCTACATCGACAGCGGCAAGCTCGTCGTGAAGTCCGGCCAGACCGGCATGGACAAGGTCGGCACGCTGCGTTGGGACGCGGCAACGGCCCAGGCCCGCATGGACAACCTGCTCTCGGCTAACTACACCGACGCCAAGGTCGACGCCGTCCTGTCTCCGTACGACGGTCTCTCCATCGGCATCATCTCGTCGCTGAAGGGCGTCGGCTACGGCACCCCAGATCAGCCGCTCCCGGTCGTTTCCGGCCAGGACGCTGAAGTTCCGTCCGTGAAGTCGATCATTGCTGGCGAACAGCACTCGACAGTCTTCAAGGACACGCGCGAACTCGCCAAGGTCACCGTTGCAATGGTTGACGCTGTCATGTCCGGCAAGGAGCCGGAAGTCAACGACACGAAGACCTACGACAACGGCGTCAAGGTTGTTCCGTCTTACCTGTTGAAGCCGGTAGCGGTCGACAAGACCAACTACGAGAAGGTTCTCGTCGAAGGCGGTTACTACACGGCTGACCAGCTGAAGTAACTGTACCAAGTTGGCCGGAATCCGCTGGTTGCGGGTTCCGGTCTTCACTTTTATGATCGTCGCGCCGAATTTCCGGCTGTTGGCGTTGGATTTTGACTATGGACAATACAATCCTCGAAATGCGGAACATCACCAAGACGTTCCCGGGCGTAAAAGCGCTTGAGAACGTGAACCTTAAGGTTCGTCAGGGTGAAATTCACGCATTGGTGGGCGAGAACGGGGCCGGAAAATCGACCCTCATGAAAGTTCTCTCCGGCGTTTACCCGGCCGGCACGTACGATGGCGAGATCGTCTACGAAGGCGACGTCCGCAACTTCAAGGTCCTGAAGGATTCGGAAGAAATCGGCATCGTCATCATCCATCAGGAGCTGGCGCTCGTGCCGCTTCTGTCGATCGGCGAGAATATCTTCCTCGGCAATGAGAATGCCAAGAGTGGCATCATCAGCTGGCAGGAAACGTTCAACCGCACGCGGCAGCTGCTCGCAAAAGTCGGCCTGCGCGAATCTCCGGACACGCTTGTCACCGACATCGGCGTCGGCAAGCAGCAACTCGTCGAGATTGCCAAGGCGTTGTCGAAGAGCGTGAAGCTCCTGATCCTCGACGAACCGACGGCATCGCTCAACGAAAGCGACTCAGATGCGCTGCTGAACCTGCTGATCGAGTTCCGCAACCAGGGCCTCACCTCGATCATCATCACCCACAAGCTGAATGAAGTGCGCAAGGTTGCCGACCAGATCACGGTTCTGCGCGACGGCATGACGGTCAAGACGATGGACTGTCACACCGAAGAAATCAGCGAAGATATCATCATCAAGAACATGGTGGGCCGCGAGCTTGCCGATCGTTATCCGCCGCGCTCCGTGCCGATCGGCGAAACGATCCTCGAAGTCAAGAACTGGAACGCCTATCACCAGCATCACCGCGACCGGCAGGTGCTGCACAATGTCAACATCAGCGTCCGCAAGGGCGAAGTCGTCGGCATCGCCGGCCTGATGGGTGCCGGCCGCACTGAATTCGCCATGAGCGTCTTCGGAAAGTCCTATGGTCACAAGGTCAGCGGCGAAGTGCTGATGCATGGCAAGCAGGTCGATGTCAGCACCGTCCGCAAGGCGATCGACGCCGGTCTCGCCTATGTGACCGAGGACCGCAAGCATCTCGGCCTCGTGCTCGGCGAGAACATCGTTCACAACACCACGCTCGCCAATCTAGCCGGGGTCTCGAACGCCACGGTCATCGACAGCATCAGGGAATCCAAGGTCGCATCAGACTACCGCTCGAAGCTGCGCATCCGCAGTTCCAGCATCTTCCAGGAAGCGGTCAATCTCTCGGGCGGCAACCAGCAGAAGGTCGTGCTGTCCAAGTGGCTGTTCTCCGATCCCGATGTCTTGATCCTCGACGAACCCACCCGCGGTATCGATGTCGGTGCAAAATACGAAATCTATACTATCATCAACCAGCTCGCCGCCGACGGAAAAGGCGTTCTGATGATCTCATCGGAAATGCCGGAACTACTTGGCACGTGCGACCGCATCTATGTCATGAATGAAGGGCGTATCGTTGCGGAACTGCCAAAGGGAGAGGCGAGCCAAGAAACCATCATGCGCGCTATCATGCGCTCAGGGGAGAAGAAACAATGACTCCGGTCAACCCTCCAGCCGCCGAGGAAAGCAACGTCGTTTCCGTTGCCGACTATATCCGTGGCAATATCCGTGAATACGGCATGCTCATTGCGCTCGTCGCGATCATGGTTTTCTTTCAGTTCTACACCGGCGGCATTCTCTTCAAGCCGGTCAACCTGACGAACCTCGTTCTGCAGAACTCGTTCATCGTCATCATGGCGCTCGGGATGCTGCTCGTCATTGTGGCCGGCCATATCGACCTGTCCGTCGGCTCGATTGTCGCCTTCGTCGGCGCCCTCGCCGCCATGATGATGGTCACGTGGCAGATGAATTTCGTGGTGGCGGGCATTCTCTGCCTGATCATCGGCGGCATCATCGGTGCCGCCCAAGGCTACTGGATCGCCTATCACCGCATCCCGTCCTTCATCGTGACGCTTGCCGGCATGCTGGTCTTCCGCGGCCTGACGCTCTTCGTACTCGGGGGCAAAAACATCGGCCCGTTCCCGAAGGATTTCCAGATTATCAGCACCGGCTTCCTGCCGGGCAGCATGATCGACATCGCCGGAACGCCGGTGCAATCCACGTCGCTGATCCTGACACTCATTATTCCGGTCGTGCTGTTTTACCTTGCCTGGCGCCGCCGCAAGGTGAATGAGAGCCACGGCATCGATGTCGAGCCGATGGGCTTCTTTATCGCCCAGAACGCCGTCGTTTCCCTGGCGATCCTCTTCCTCGGCTATCAGCTTTCGACCTACAGAGGCCTGCCGAACGTTCTCGTCGTCATGCTCGTGCTGATCGCAGCCTATGCATTTGTAACGCGCCGCACGACGATCGGCCGCCGCATCTATGCGATGGGCGGCAACGAAAAGGCCACCAAGCTCTCCGGTATCAACACCGAGCGCCTGAGCTTCTACACCTTCGTCAACATGGGCGTTCTTGCCGGTCTCGCAGGCATGATCGTGGCGGCTCGACTGAACTCGGCAACGCCGAAGGCAGGCGTGGGCTTCGAGCTCGACGTCATCGCGGCGTGCTTCATCGGCGGCGCTTCGGCCTCCGGCGGTGTCGGCAAGATCACCGGTGCCGTCATCGGCGCGTTCATCATGGGCGTCATGAATAACGGCATGTCGATCGTCGGCCTCGGTATCGACTTCCAGCAGATGGTGAAGGGCCTCGTGCTTTTGGCCGCCGTCTTCTTCGACGTTTATAACAAGAATAAGGGCTAAGCGCTCCGGCGCCAGTCCTCGCATTTGCAGTCATGAGAACGACCAGTTCCGGCTCCCTCGGGAGCCGGAGAGGCGGAGCTTTTCCGCACCCAGCTAAAGAGGATGAAAGCCGTGCTTATTTCGCAGATCAAGGGTTCGAACGGAGAGATCATCGTCGCCGTGCGTGAGCCGGGCGGTGCAGCGAAAGCCGTGAAGAATGCAGGCAGCGTATACGCGCTGGCAATGGAAGCTGCAGACGCCGGCAAGTCGCTCGTTTCCATCATCGAGGCGCATGGCTATGGCGATGCCGTCGATCTGGAAAAGGCCTATGCCGAAGGCAAATTCCTCCCGCCGATCACGCATCCGGATGCTGCTCACCTGCATCTGACGGGTACGGGCCTCACGCACCTTGGCTCAGCGGCGACCCGCGATTCCATGCACAAGAAGACCACCGAGGCCGCGGAAGAAACGCTCACGGACTCGATGAAGATGTTCAAGATGGGCATCGAGAACGGCAAGCCGAAGGCTGGAGAAAAGGGCGTCCAGCCCGAATGGTTCTACAAGGGCAACGGCTACGGCGCTGCAGCGCCCGGCGCTCCCCTCGTCTCCCCTTCCTTCGCGCTTGACGGCGGCGAAGAGCCGGAAATGGCCGGCATCTACGTGATTGCCAAGGACGGTACCCCGTTCCGCATCGGCTTTGCGCTCTCCAACGAATTTTCCGACCACGTCACCGAGCGGATTAACTATCTCTATCTCGCC
The DNA here is from genome assembly GCF_015353075.1 of Rhizobium sp. 007. Taxonomy (NCBI): domain Bacteria; kingdom Pseudomonadati; phylum Pseudomonadota; class Alphaproteobacteria; order Hyphomicrobiales; family Rhizobiaceae; genus Rhizobium; species Rhizobium sp. 007. The sequence goes on from NZ_CP064187.1 coordinate 2,425,849, forward strand.
CACTCCAAGCTGCGTCCCGCAAGCTTCGGTCCGGAAATCCGCATCGGCGTTGCCCCGGAAGACATTCGCGGTACCTCGCGCATCAAGCGCGGCGACAAGGTGGTCTTCGAAAAGCCGTTCCTCTCCGGTGAGGCGAACATGTCGCACACCTTCGCGAACCTCGAATATCACCACTTCAAGTATGGCCTCTTCCGCGTCCCGGGCGACGTTCACGTCCACATGTTCGGCACGGCGACGCTCTCCTTCGCAGATGGCGTCAAGACGGAAGAAGGCGATGTTTTCGAAATCGAGGTTGCCGAATTCGGCCTGCCGCTGCGCAATCCGCTGAAGGTTGCCGCCGAGGAAAATATCGCTGTGAAGCAGCTTTGAATTTTGCGCTGGGCTGGCCGCGATCTGCGGCCGGACCACTCTGTAAAGGGTAAAGGAGGCTCGTTCAGCCCATGACCATTTATCAAAACCTGATCGCCGGCGAATGGACCGGCGCCGACGCCGTCGAAAACATCAACCCGTCCGATACGAAGGAGGTCGTCGGCCTCTACGCCAGCGGCTCCGCCGCCGACACCAAGAACGCGATCGCCGCCGCCAAGGCCGCCTTCCCGGCCTGGTCGCGTTCCGGCATCTGGGAACGCCACGTCATCCTCAAGAAGGCCGGCGACGAGATCATGGCGCGCAAGGACGAACTCGGCGCGCTGCTTGCCCGCGAAGAAGGCAAGACACTGCCGGAAGCCATCGGCGAGACGATCCGCGCCTCGCAGATCTTCGAATTCTTCGCAGGCGAAGCGCTGCGCCTTGCCGGCGAAGTCGTGCCCTCCGTGCGTCCGAACATCGGCGTCGAGATCACCCGCGAGCCGCTCGGCGTCATCGGCATCATCACCCCCTGGAACTTCCCGATCGCGATCCCCGCCTGGAAGATCGCCCCGGCGCTCTGCTACGGCAACACCATCGTCTTCAAGCCGGCCGAACTCGTACCCGGCTGCTCCTGGGCGATCGTCGACATCCTCAACCGTGCAGGCCTGCCGAAGGGCGTGCTGAACCTCGTCATGGGCAAGGGCTCGATCGTCGGCCAGACGATGCTCGACAGCCCCGACCTTGCCGGCATCACCTTCACCGGCTCCGTCGGCACCGGCAAGCGCGTCGCGGTTTCCTCGATCGAGCATAATCGCAAGATTCAGCTCGAAATGGGCGGCAAGAACCCGATGGTCATCCTCGATGACGCCGATCTTTCCGTCGCCGTCGAAGCGGCGGCCAACTCGGCCTTCTTTTCGACCGGCCAGCGCTGCACGGCATCGTCTCGCCTGATCGTGACGGAAGGCATCCACGACAGGTTCGTGGCGGCCATGACCGAGAAGCTGAAGACACTGAACGTCGATCACGCGCTGAAGACCGGCACGCATATCGGCCCGGTCGTCGACGAGAGACAGCTCAAGACCGACACCGATTACATCGAGATCGGCAAAAAGGAAGGCGCCAAGCTTGCCTTCGGCGGCGAGCTGATCGCGCGTGACACGCCCGGCTTCTACCTGCAGCCGACGCTGTTCACCGAAGCGACCAACCAGATGCGCATTTCCCGCGAGGAAATCTTCGGACCTGTGGCATCGGTCATCCGCGTCAAGGATTACGAAGAGGCACTGGCTGTCGCCAACGACACGCCGTTCGGCCTGTCGTCGGGCATCGCGACCACCAGCCTCAAGCACGCGACGCACTTCAAGCGCAATGCCGAAGCCGGCATGGTCATGGTCAACCTGCCGACCGCCGGCGTCGACTTCCATGTTCCCTTCGGCGGACGCAAGGGCTCGTCCTACGGCTCGCGCGAGCAGGGCAAATACGCCGCCGAATTCTTCACAACCGTCAAGACCGCTTACACCCTGGCGTAACGACATCATCGGCTTCCGGGTCGCGCGAGGCGAACTGGAAGCCGTGAAGGACAGAGACTATGAAAAAGAAAGCTGAATGGCCGCGTAAGCTGCGGTCGCAGGAATGGTACGGCGGCACGAGCCGAGACGTGATCTATCACCGCGGCTGGCTGAAGAACCAAGGGTATCCACACGACCTGTTCGACGGACGGCCGGTTATCGGCATCCTCAACACTTGGTCGGATCTGACGCCGTGCAACGGTCATTTGCGAGAGCTCGCCGAGAAGGTGAAGGCGGGCGTATGGGAAGCAGGCGGCTTCCCGGTCGAGGTGCCGGTGTTCTCGGCATCCGAAAACACCTTTCGCCCGACGGCGATGATGTATCGCAACCTTGCCGCGCTCGCGGTGGAGGAGGCGATCCGGGGCCAACCCATCGATGGCTGCGTGCTGATGGTCGGCTGCGACAAGACCACGCCGTCGCTTCTCATGGGGGCAGCTTCCTGCGACTTGCCCTCGATCGTCGTCACGGGTGGGCCGATGCTGAACGGCTATTTCCGCGGTGAACGCGTCGGCTCAGGCACGCATCTGTGGAAGTTTTCCGAAATGGTGAAGGCTGGCGAGATGACGCAGGCCGAGTTCCTCGAGGCGGAGGCCTCGATGAGCCGTTCGTCGGGCACCTGCAACACCATGGGCACCGCCTCTACCATGGCTTCCATGGCCGAGGCGCTCGGCATGGCGCTTTCCGGCAACGCCGCGATCCCGGCAGTCGATTCCCGCCGCAAGGTGATGGCACAGCTCACCGGCCGGCGTATCGTTCAGATGGTTAAGGACGATCTGAAGCCCTCTGACATCATGACGAAAGAGGCCTTCGAGAACGCCATCCGCACCAATGCGGCTATCGGTGGATCGACCAACGCTGTCATCCACCTGCTCGCCATGGCCGGCCGGGTCGGCGTCGATCTTTCGCTGGACGATTGGGACCGCTGCGGCCGCGAGGTCCCGACCATCGTCAACCTGATGCCGTCGGGCAAGTACCTTATGGAGGAGTTCTTCTATGCCGGCGGCCTGCCGGTGGTGCTGAAGCGCCTCGGCGAGGCGGACCTCCTGCACAAGGACGCGCTGACGGTATCCGGCGAAACCATGTGGGATGAGGTCAAGGACGTCGTCAACTGGAACGAGGATGTGATCCTGCCTGCCGAAAGGGCACTGACCTCTTCGGGCGGCATCGTCGTGCTGCGCGGCAATCTGGCGCCGAAGGGCGCGGTGCTGAAGCCTTCGGCCGCCTCCCCGCATCTGATGGTGCACCGTGGCAGGGCGGTCGTGTTCGAGGACATCGACGACTACAAGGCCAAGATCAACGACGACAGCCTCGACATCGACGAAACCTGTGTCATGGTCATGAAGAACTGTGGACCAAGGGGCTATCCGGGCATGGCCGAGGTCGGCAACATGGGCCTGCCGCCCAAGGTGCTCAAGAAGGGCATCACCGACATGGTGCGCATCTCCGACGCCCGCATGTCCGGAACGGCCTACGGCACCGTCGTGCTGCACACCTCCCCGGAAGCGGCGGTCGGCGGGCCGCTCGCGGTGGTGAAAAACGGCGACATGATCGAGATGGACGTGCCGAACCGTCGTCTGCATCTCGACATTTCTGAGGAGGAGCTGGCCCGGCGGCTCGCCGAATGGCAGCCGAACCATGATCTGCCGACGTCCGGCTATGCCTGGCTGCACCAGCAGCATGTCGAAGGGGCCGATACCGGCGCCGACCTCGACTTCCTCAAGGGATGTCGCGGAAACGCGGTCGGCAAGGACAGCCACTAGCGGAGCGCATCGAGACAGCAAATCGATGAGGCGGGGTGAAGCCCGCCTTTTTCGTTGGTTGGTGGATAGAAAAGGCGCTTCAGCGCCGCGTCGCCGACTGCCATGGCGGCGCCGATCCAGGCCTTACGCACCATCCAGCTCGAGGTTTTCGATGAACTGGCCACGCGCCGCCGCCTGGTTCAAGCCGCAAGTGCCGTTCGAGGGCGGCTATGGCCAGCTTACATCAAACGGTCATACAGGCCGATAAGGGTGACGTCGATTTCCTGGTCGGCCCGTGCGGCTCGAAGATCCCGATGGACCGCGCAGCCCCTGGGGCCAAACGGTCACCAGCGTCAAAAGGCGGTACGAAAGTTCCGCCTTTTTCTTTGCGAACCGCATTTCTTCCGGAACGTTCTCGCCTCGCCGCCGTTACCGCGGTAGGGAGGGAACCATGCCTGGAGTGCAAAAATCGATTGTGCTCAGTGCCTTCAACAAGGATGAGCACGGTACCCTGATTCCGGCATTCGAGCCTCGGCAGATGAAGAGGGAAGAAACGGCCGTCTATATCGCCCAGACGCTCGTCAAGGATTATCATGGGGTCGTCGTCTGGTGCAGCGAGAAAAACCATGCCATCGGCGAACAAGGCCCATCGGTGATCCTGTTTCGCTCAGGTCTGGTGCCGGAATTCGAATAGCCACAGCCCTTATCGTATCAAAGCTCCGGGGCGGGCGAGGCAGGATGACCGTTTATTCCGTCAAGCACATCACGCATTATTCCTATAAACGGCCCGTTGCCTTTGGCCAGCACCGCGTGCTTTTCCGCCCGCGGGACAGCTTCGACCAGCGCCTTCTGGATGCAACGATGACGATCGATCCGGAACCGGCAGGAATCCGCTGGATACACGACGTCTTCGGGAATTGCATTGCGCTCGTGGATATAGACCGGCCGGCCGATCAGTTGCGGTTCGAGACCAATATTCGCCTCGACCACACGCCGCAGGTGCCGCTCGATCTCGAAATCGATCGAAAGGCGCTAACCTACCCTTTTTCCTACGACGACGAGGAGATGACGGATCTTTCCTGCACGATCACGCGCCACTACGAGGATCCGGGTGGTGCGGTCGCACACTGGGCGCATCAGTTCGTCGGAACACGCTCGTCGGGCCAGACAGGCCACGTCCTGATGACGCTCTGCTATGCGATCCACGAGAGTTTCGTCTATGCCCGCCGCTCTGAACATGGAACGCAGGCTCCGATCCAGACGCTGATGATGCGGCAGGGAACTTGCCGCGACTTTGCCCTGCTGATGATGGAAGCGGCGCGTTCGCTTGGCCTGGCCGCCCGTTTCGTCACCGGCTATATCTACGTGCCGGATCGCGACGGCTCGACGACGCTCGGCGGCGGCTCGACGCATGCCTGGTGCCAGGTTTATCTCCCGGGCGCCGGCTGGGTGGAATTCGATCCCACGAACGGCATCGTCGGCAACCACGATCTGATCCGCGTCGGCGTTGCGCGCGATCCTCGCCAGGCGGTTCCGCTCTGGGGCAGCTATGACGGAGCGGCGGACGATTTCGACGACCTGGTTGTGCAGGTCAACGTCACCACCCAACAGTAAAATATGGCGAAGGGTCTCTTCCCTGTGGAACCGAAAGGTTCTGCTGGCGTTCCTTGATGGCCTGCGGGCTTGCTGAACGAAGGAGCTTCCATGAAGATTCGCGCTGGTTTCACGATCGGCTATGAATGTGTGCAGCCAACGCCAATGCTTCTCGTCCTCAATGTCCACCCCTCGCGGCGTCCCGACCTTCTGACGGATCAGGTGCTGTCGTTCAGCCAGCCGATCGCGGCGTGGAACTACACGGATAGTTTCGGGAATTCCTGCACACGCATCGTCGCCCCGCCGGGACTGACCACGATTTCGACCGTGTTCGAGATCTACGACAGCGGCCAGCCGGATGCGGTGCCGCTGGATGCGCAGCAACACGAGATCAAGGACCTGCCGGACGACGTGCTCGTTTTCCTTCTCGGCAGCCGTTATTGCGATACGGACCGGTTGAGCGATTTCGCCTGGGCGACGTTCTCGAAGACGAAACTCGGCTGGCCGCGGGTGCAGGCCATTGCCGATTTCGTGCACGGCCATATCGAATTCGACTACCTGAAAGCCGATCTACTCCGTACCGCGCATGGTGGCTATTGCGACAAGACCGGCGTCTGCCGCGACTTCGCGCATCTTGCCATAACGCTCTGCCGCTGCCTGAACATACCAGCGCGCTATTGCACAGGATATCTCGGCGATATCGGCGTGCCGCCCGATCCCGCGCCGATGGATTTCAGTGCCTGGTTCGAAGTCTATCTGGGCGGCCACTGGCATACGGTCGATGCCCGGCACAACGTTCCGCGCATCGGCCGCATACTGATGGGAACCGGCCGCGATGCGACGGATGTGGCCATCTCGACCGCTTTCGGCCCGGCTGTATTGAAGCAGTTCGATGTCGTGACGGAAGAGGTGCCCAGCGATAACGACGCCATCTCCTGAACATTTTCACGATCAGCGGAAATCCCGTGCGGTGAGCGTCAGATTGTTTCCGCGCCGATTTGCATAGGCTCTGGCGGCTGCTTCCTGGATCGTAGAGCGTGCGGCGTCAAAGGCATTGAGACAGGCAAGCTCCGAAGCGTTCGCCGCAGCGGATTGTCCAAGCGCGGCTGCTTCGACGAGAAACCTGATTTCGAACATGCCGTCGTAGCCGGTAAAGCGTACAGCCTTCCTCGTTTCGTCGAAAGTACGGCTTCTGTTGGGAAAGATAAGCGTCATTCGGTTAGTCCTCCAAATGAGCGCGGTCAGCGCGAAGAGCTGCAGCGATCAGATCGCATTCAAAAGTGTGGGCACGCAGTTGCTGATTGAAATCGACGAGCTGTTCTGTGGCCAGCGAGGTCGGTTCTCCCCGCAGTAAAACACCCGCAATATGGGCTTCCTGCGCCGCGATGTGCTTTCTGTCTTCCGCCACGCGCCGGCGGGAAAGCTCCAGATCTTTCGAAGAATAAGCCATGGCTTATTATAGCACGGCTTTGAGCCGAAATCTAAGTAACGCCAAAATGAAAATCTTCCGATCTTCTTTTCTGCGAATAGTTTTAAGCCACGCTGGCCATCAGCTCTGGCTTTGCATCTGGCCCTGATCTTCGACCTTGACCATGACCGAGAGTTTCTCGCCCGGCGTGCCGATGCGCATGCCGGAAACAGGGGCTGCGTCGCGGTAGCACAGGCCGGAAGCGACGCGGACGTAGCGGGCATCGGGGCAGATGTCGTTTGCCGGATCGAAGCCGACCCAGCCGAGGCCAGGAATGTGCGCTTCGCCCCAAGCATGCGTCGCGGCCTGCTCCGCCTTTCCCTCCATCATCAGGTAGCCGGAGACATAGCGCGTCGGCACCTGCAGTGCGCGGGCCGCCGAAACGAAGATGTGGGCGTGGTCCTGGCAAACGCCGCTCTTCTTCTCCATCGCCTGTTCGGCGGTCGTGTCCGTGTTGCTGGTTCCAGGCTTGTAGTCGACCGCTTCGTGAATGGCCCCCATCAGCGCGTGCATCAGCGCGAGTTCATTGTCGCCGTTTACTGTCCGTATGAGTTCCCTGATGAGCCTGCCGGGCTTGGTGCGCGGCGTGTCGCGCAGGAACAGCCAAAGCGGGCAGAAGCCTGTATGCGGGCCGGTCACTCCATTGCGATCTTCGGTTTCGACTTCACCCTCGGCGACGATGCGCGTCACCTGCTGTTCGCCTTGCAGCGAGACGAGGTTCACATGGTTGCCGAACTGGTCGTCATACTCCACCTCTGGCTTGGCGCCTTCGACATGCAACGACCAGTTCAAAACGCTTTGACCGAAGGCTGAGGGCGGTGTCAGGCGCAGCCGCTGCAGCGAGAACTGCGACGGCTCGTCGTAGTGGTATTCGGTGACATGGCTAATCTTCAGTCTCATCTCATGCCCCGCTTATACGTAGAACCGATAGCCGTCGGAAATTTCCATGCCCAGCTGGTTGTTGCGATTGACGAAATCCTCAAGGAATTCGTGCAGCCCCTGGTCCATGACGTCCTTGATCTGCCTCGTTTGCAATGATGTCCGGATGGCGTCGGCGGTATCGTGGGCCGACAGCCGTTCACCACCGTAACTGCTCGATATATAGCCGAGGTTGCTGACGATCTTTTCGTAGCAATAGGCCAGCGACCGCGGCATCTGGCCATTCAAGATCAGGAAGTCGGCGATATTGGCCGCCTTGTACTCCTCATCATAGGCCCAGCTATAGGAACGGTGCGCTGAAACCGAACGCAGGATCGATTCCCACTGCACATTGTCGATCGAGGACCCCACCTGCGAGATGGATGGCAGCAGCACGTAGTACTTCACGTCGAGAATGCGGCTCGTATTGTCCGCCCGCTCGATGAAGGTGCCGATGCGCGCGAAGTTATAGAGCTCGTTTCTCAGCATCGAGCCATGAAAGGCCCCGCGGATAAGGCCCGCGCGCCGCTTGATGACATCGATGACCTCGGGCATTTCGGCCGCCTTGAGGCGCTTGGAAAGCAGGGCCTTGAGCTCGATCCAGCATTCGTTGGTCGCCTCCCAGGTCTCGCGCGTCAGAGCCGTGCGAACCATGCGGGCGTTGTTGCGGCCGGAATCGATGCACGACATCACGCTCGACGGGTTCGAATGATCGCGCAGCAGATAGTCGATCGCATCGACCCTGGTGAGTTTGGCGTGCCCTTCGTCGTAGGCTTCGCGGACACCCGCACTCTGCAGCACGCCATCCCAGTCGTCGTCGCCTGTGCCGCTTCGGGTCAGCGACATGCGCAGGCCGGCATCGATAAGACGCGCGATATTCTCGGCGCGCTCGATGTAACGGAACATCCAGTAGAGTCCGTTTGCAGTTCTTCCGAGCATCAATCCTCCAATACCCAAGTGTCTTTGGTACCGCCGCCCTGGCTCGAATTGACGACCAGCGAGCCCTGCTTCAGCGCGACGCGGGTCAAGCCGCCCGGAATGATCTGCACCTTGTCGGAAACCAGCACATAGGGCCGCAGGTCCACATGGCGCGGTGCGATGCCCTTGTTGACGAGGATCGGCACCGTGGAGAGCGACAGCGTCGGCTGGGCGATGTAGTTGTTCGGTCGGGCCTTCAGCTTTTCGGCAAAATCGGCCCGCTCCTTTTTCGAGGCCGTCGGGCCGACCAGCATGCCGTAGCCCCCGGAGCCATGCACCTCTTTCACGACGAGTTCTTCGAGGTGTTCCAGCACATATTTGAGGCTGTCGGCCTCCGAGCAGCGCCAGGTCGGCACGTTTTCGAGAAGCGCCTTCCGGCCGGTATAGAACTCGACGATCTCCGGCATGTAGGAATAGATCGCCTTGTCGTCGCAGATGCCGGTGCCCGGCGCATTGGCGATGGTGATGTTGCCGGAGCGGTAGACATCCATGATGCCCGGAATGCCGAGGGCGGAATCGGCACGGAATGTCAGCGGATCGAGGAAGTCGTCATCGACGCGGCGATAAAGCACGTCGATCGCCTCATAGCCGCGGGTCGTGCGCATCTTCACCTTGCCGTCGATGACGCGCAGATCCGCCCCCTCCACCAGTTCCACGCCCATCATGTCGGCGAGGAACGAATGCTCGTAATAAGCGGAATTGTAGATGCCGGGCGTCAGCACGGCGACGCGCGGCTTGCCCTTGCAGCCGGGAGGGGCGAGCGAGGCAAGCGATTGGCGCAGCAGATACGGGTAGTCCTCGACGCGCTGGACCTTGTTCTCGTGGAAGAGTTCCGGAAACATCTGCATCATGGTTTCCCGGTTTTCCAGCATATAGCTGACGCCGGACGGTGTGCGGGCATTGTCTTCCAGCACGTAGAACTGATCCTCGCCGGTGCGCACGATGTCGGTGCCGACGATATGCGTATAGACGCCGCCGGGGGGGCGGAAGCCGATCATCTCGGAAAGAAACGTATCGTTCTTCTCGATCAGCTCACGCGGAATGCGGCCGGCGCGGATGATCTCCTGCTTGTGGTAGATGTCGTCCAGGAAGGCATTCAGCGCAATCACGCGCTGCTCGATGCCCTGAGCGAGCTTCCGCCATTCGCGGCCGGAAATGATGCGCGGGATGATGTCGAAGGGAATGAGCTTCTCGGAGGAATCCGCATGTCCGTAAACTGCGAAGGTGATGCCGGTTTTCCGGAAGATGTTTTCCGCGTCGCGAGATTTGGCAATCAGATGCGCCCTGTCCTGGGCATTGTACCACTCGAAATATTTCTCATATGGCTGACGGGGATTTTCATCCCCGGTGATCATTTCATCAAATGCCAAAGGTGTGGCTCCCCTTCTTTTTGTTCATTTGAATACAATGCAAAAGGCAATGCAAGAACCATGCACAGTTCGAAGAGAAGATTCCTAAAATCCTCCTCGGCGCCAAAAACAGCCGAAAAACCGGGCATTTAGGCGGCTGCATCGCGAGGGCCTGGACGGCCGGTCGAGCGAGCACGACCAAAAAGTGGGCATGTGATTATTTTCCGCCCGCCCCGTCGAGGCAAATCGCGCCAGTGGACTTTGCGTGGAGTGCGCCCGCAACGGCCGATCGCTCAGCCGTGCCCCGGTCCGCCTGCATTGACGATATCTTCGTCGATCACGCCAAGCGCCCGGTTCAGATGTCCTTCGAAGACAAGGTTCTGCTCGTCTGCGACCACTCGCAATTCCGGCATGCCTTCCATGCGCACTATATGCGATTGCCCAAGGCCCTCCTCAATCCCCTGCCGCAGCAGATCGTAGTAGCGCGTGCCCGGCCCGGTGATTGCGACCGGCATGCGCTCCGTCAGGCTCAGCACGCGCGACAGCCCGTTGCCGAGCGCGAGGCCCGCCTGGCGGAAGGCGAAGGCCGGCATGCGATGCCCCTGGCGAGCCTGCGCGGCGATCTTGTCGAGTTCGGCGACCGGCACGAATTTTGCCGGGATCGTATCGAGCGGCACTTCGAAGGCCGTTCGAAGGATCGCATAGAACCCGGCATGCGCCTCAATGCATCCCTTGGCGCCGCAACGACAGAGACCGCCATTGGCCATGTGCAGCATATGCCCGAAATTCGGCGCCGATATCTCGTGGCCGCCATGCGGCGTGCGCCTGACAATGCCGAGCCCGATGCTGTGGCCGAGCGAGAGTGCGCCAAGCGAGCGGAAATCCTCGCCCTTTACATTCTCCTCGCGCGCGCCGAGCGCGGCGGCGACGAGCAGTGTTTCATTGTCCAGGATAATCTTCGCCTGCCATTCCGGACGCAGCGCCGATTCGAAATCGATCTGCTCGCTCCCGAAGATCGGCGACCAGACGAGCACGGGCTCGAGCGAATTCACTAGCCCTTTGCTGCTGATTGAGATCAGCAAGACTTTGTTGCGGCTGATCCTGGAACGCTCCAGGATACGTGACAGACCCGCCTTGACCGCAGCCGCGAAGCGCGCCGCCCCGGCAGGGTCATGCGAACGTTCCTCGCTGAAGCGATCGATCAGCTTGCCGGCGTAATCCACCAGCGAATATTGCACGGCGTCCGACGAGATGATGACCACGATCAGATAGCCGCAGTCCCGCCGCTGCCGGAAAAGCACGCGTGGCCGTCCTCTTCCGCTTGCCGCCTGGTGCTCCGATTTCTCGATGATCTGCGCCTTTTCGAGATCGGCGGTGATCGCAGAAACCGTCGCGGAGGACAGGCGCGTGTAGTCGGAAATCTCGGTATGCGCGACCGCACCGTGGCGGCGAAGAGCGGAAAGCACCAGCACGCTATTCCTCTGCCGGACCAGCTCCGTGCTCGATTTGGTCAGCATGAATGCCGCCCTCTCCCCGTATTCCGCCCCGCTTTCACACCGAATCTCCAGCCGATCTTCGCAATGGAATTTAGCCGGTAGTGCGGTGTTGACAGTTGAAAAAATCTCTGACACTAAATTTCTCGACTGTCGAGAAAATAATTCATCGATTTCTGGACAGCGATCCGCGGCGGCCGGAGGAAACATTCGGGCTGGGTCGACCGCAATTCATTCGGGAGGACAATATGAAGTCTATTTTGAAGCTGATGGCCGGCACGGCCATCCTCATTTCCGTGCACACGGCGGCCATGGCTGCCGATCTCGTCGTCGGCGTTTCCTGGTCGAATTTCCAGGAAGAGCGCTGGAAGACCGACGAAGCCGCCATCAAGAAGGCCCTCGAGGCCAAGGGCGCAAAATACATCTCTGCTGACGCCCAGTCGTCTGCCGCAAAGCAGCTGACGGACGTTGAATCGCTGATCTCGCAGGGCGCGAACGCCCTCATCGTGCTTGCGCAGGACTCCGATGCCATCGCTCCCGCCATCGAAAAGGCCGCCGCCGAAGGCATCCCGGTGGTCGGCTACGACCGCCTGATCGAAAATCCGGCAGCCTTCTACATCACCTTCGACAACAAGGAAGTCGGCCGCATGCAGGCAAAGGGCGTCTTCGACGCAAAGCCTGAAGGCAACTACGTCTTCATCAAGGGTTCCTCGTCCGACCCGAACGCAGACTTCCTGTTCTCGGGCCAGATGGAAGTGCTGAAGGCCGCAGTCGACGCCGGCAAGATCAAGAATGTCGGCGAAGCCTATACCGACGGCTGGAAGCCGGAAAACGCGCAGCGCAACATGGAACAGTTCCTCACCGCCAACGACAACAAGGTTGACGCCGTTGTTGCTTCGAACGACGGCACGGCCGGTGGCGCAATCGCCGCTCTCGACGCACAGGGTCTCGCTGGTTCAGTCCCGGTCTCCGGACAGGACGCCGACAAGGCAGCACTCAACCGCGTCGCCCTCGGCACCCAGACGGTCTCGGTCTGGAAGGACTCGCGCGAGCTCGGCAAGCGCGCCGCCGAAATCGCCCTCGATCTCGCCGCCGGCAAGACCATGGACAAGATCGAAGGCGTTGAGACCTTCAACGGCGGCCCGAAGGGCGTCGCCATGCAGTCCGTCTTCCTGAAGCCGCTGCCGATCACCAAGGACAACCTCAACGTGGTCATCGACGCCGGCTGGATCAGCAAGGCGGAAGCCTGCCAGGGCGTCAAAGCCGGTTCGGTTGCTGCCTGCAACTAAATCGCTGCCGACAGGTTGAAAACAGTGCCGGCGCCGCAACGGCAAACCGTTGCGGCGCCGGATGCGGATCGAGATCCGGCGCCAGCCCAGTAGCGACCGCTAATCGACCGCCATTACCCATCCCGACCCGATGCCGTCATGGCCGCTGAGACCGGATCTGCAGAGATCGGTGATGGTGATAGTTTAAGAACTGGGCGTAAGTGGCGGCGGTTGACTAAGAAAAGCGCCGCAGCCTGCCCAAACGATGGGGGAACGGCAAACCCATGGCCGAAACGGTACATTCCACGACTTCCAACGGGCCGCGCAACGCGGAAGCCAATCCGGTGGCGCGCTTCTTCCGCGCGACGGAGATCGACACCCGGCTTCTCGGCATGGTCGGCGCGCTGCTGATCATCTGGATCGGCTTCCAGATCATGACCGGCGGCCTCTTCCTGACGCCGCGCAACCTCTGGAACCTCTCGGTCCAGACCTCGTCCGTCGCCGTCATGGCGACCGGCATGGTGCTGGTGATCGTCACCCGCAACATCGACCTTTCCGTCGGCTCCATGCTCGGCTTCTGCGGCATGGTGATGGGCGTCTTGCAGGCGCAGGTGCTGCCGCAATATCTCGGCTTCAACAGTCCCGCCACCTGGATCATCACGCTTGCTGCCGGCCTCATCGTCGGCGGATCGATCGGCATGCTCCAGGGCATGATCATCGCCTTTTTGAACGTGCCGTCCTTCATCGTCACCCTCGGCGGGCTTCTGGTGTGGCGCGGCGCCACCTGGTTCGTCACCAGCGGCCAGACAGTCGCGCCAATGGATATCAATTTCCGCATCATGGGCGGCGGCACGGACGGCTCGATCGGCGCCACCTGGAGCTGGATCGTCGGCGTCATCGCCTGCCTCGCCATCATTGCCAGCATCATCAATTCCCGCCGCCAGCGCCGGCGCTTCGGCTTCCCGCGGCGCCCGCTTTGGGCCGAATACTTCCTTTCGGCCCTCGGCTGCGTGCTCGTGCTCGGCGCCATCGCCGTCGCCAACAACTATTACTGGCCGACAAACATCGCCAAGAGATATGCGGAGGCAAACAGCATTCCCTGGCCGGAGTCCGGCCTCGATATTCCCTACGGCATTGCCGTGCCGGTTCTGATCGCCGTCATCGTCGGCGCGATCATGACCTTCGTCGCGACGCGCCTGCGCTTCGGCCGCTACGTCTTCGCCATCGGCGGCAACCCGGAGGCAGCCGAGCTCGCCGGCATCAAGACCCGCTGGGTCACGGTCCGCATCTTCGCGCTCATGGGCCTGCTGTGCGCCATCGCCGGCGCAATCTCGACCGCCCGCCTCAATGCCGCGACGAACGCGCAGGGCGAGCTGGACGAACTCTATACCATCGCCGCTGCCGTCATCGGCGGCACGTCGCTTGCGGGCGGCACCGGCACCATCGCCGGCGCCATGCTCGGCGCGCTCGTCATGCAGTCGCTGCAGTCCGGCATGGTACTGCTCGGAATCGACAGCCCGCTCCAGAGAATCGTTGTCGGTGTCGTCCTTGTCGTCGCCGTCTGGCTCGACACGGTCTACCGCGCCCGCGCCAAGTAAGAGGAGGCCAAACCATGACACACCAAAGCACTCCCCTTGTGGAATTGAAAAACATCTCGATCTCCTTCGGTGGCATACACGCCGTCGACAACGCCTCGGTCGACCTCTACCCCGGCGAAGTCGTCGCCCTCCTCGGCCATAATGGCGCCGGCAAGTCGACGCTGATCAAGATTCTTTCCGGTGCCTACAAGCGCGACGGCGGCGACATCCTGATCAACGGGGAACCCGCCGACATCCGCAACCCGCGCGATGCGAAGAAATACGGCATCGAGACGATCTACCAGACGCTCGCCGTTGCCGATAACGTCGATGCCGCCGCAAACCTCTATCTCGGCCGCGAGATCCGAACGAAGTGGGGCACGCTCGACGACGTCGCCATGGAGGCCTCGGCCCGCGAGGTGATGGGGCGCCTCAACCCGAACTTCAAGCGCTTCAAGGAGCCGGTAAAGGCGCTTTCAGGAGGTCAGCGGCAGTCGGTGGCGATCGCCCGCGCGATCCTCTTCAACGCCCGCATCCTGATCATGGATGAGCCGACGGCAGCCCTCGGCCCCCAGGAAACGGCGCAGGTCGGCGAGCTTATCAAGCAGTTGAAGAAGGAAGGCATCGGTATCTTCCTTATCAGCCACGACATCCACGACGTCTTCGACCTCGCCGACCGCGTCTCGGTCATGAAGAATGGCCAGGTCGTCGGCCACGCCCGCACCGAGGACGTCACCAAGGACGAGGTGCTCGGCATGATCATCCTTGGCAAGGTGCCTCCAAAGGCGATTCCCGGCCCCGGCGCGATGCAGGTGTGAACGAATGGACCCGTGAACACCAAAGTCCGCCACTCGCAAGAACGGCGGACTTTTCAATTTTGGAGATTGAAGCGCAGGGCAAGCTAGGCTAAGAACCTGCCATCGGACAGGCGATTCAAACCGCCTCAGGCATGCACCCGTAGCTCAGCTGGATAGAGTGTTGGATTCCGATTCCAAAGGTCACAGGTTCGAATCCTGTCGGGTGCGCCAAATTTTGAAGGTCTTTGTCACCGCATAAGTGCGAACTCGCACCCGCGGTTCGCGAACTGTAGCCACCATAATTGCGAACTGAGTGTGGTCGATCGACTGCAGGCGAATAACGCCAACGGTATTTCTACGCCGCAGGAGCAACAACCGCTGTGGATCGCCTCGCGGAGTTCGGGCATCCATCCGGAGCGGTGTAGCGTGTCACCCCACGGCGCATCGCCTCGATGGCCGCGTCCACGATGTGGAGAGGCGTATCGAAGTCGGGTTCGCCAAGAGACAACTCGACGACATGCCCGCGCCTGGCGCGCATCGCCTTGGCGGCCATCGAGACTGCCATGGACGGCGAGGACTTGATCGTCGCAGCTCTCGAGCTTTCAAAAACCATCATGTTCATTGGGAGCCTCCGTGGTTTCGGCATGGTCGTATGCGGCGCGTTGTTCGTGAGTGATATACCCATGGCGGCGGTCGCTCTCCACCTGCGTGGTCGGTCGGCGCGC
Source organism: Rhizobium sp. 007 (assembly GCF_015353075.1). Classification (NCBI taxonomy): domain Bacteria; kingdom Pseudomonadati; phylum Pseudomonadota; class Alphaproteobacteria; order Hyphomicrobiales; family Rhizobiaceae; genus Rhizobium; species Rhizobium sp. 007. The sequence goes on from NZ_CP064187.1 coordinate 2,441,667, forward strand.
GGGATCGCCGAAGCCACCACCGCCCGGCAACTGCAGCACCAGCTTTCGCCCCTCGGGCACAAACTGCAGACCTTTGCCGCGAAGCTTCGTTCCGTCATCAAGCGAAACCGAGCCGGCTGCGCCGTCCTGCCCCCCGTCCCTGCCCCGTGCCGGATGATCCAGACGATCGAACATTGCGGAGAAGCGGAAAGCGTATCCCTCGGCGGCAGAAATCTCGATTGTCTGCCCAAGGCCGCCGCGCAGTTCACCCGCGCCACCAGAGCCCTCGCGCAACTCCTTGCGCCAGACGATGACCGGGCCGACATTCTCCGTCGCCTCGATAGGCATGGTGTGAACGCCGCTTGGAAACGCGGTGGCGTTCAACCCGTCCAGCGCGGGACGGGCACCGCTGCCGCCGGAGTTGAACATCAGTATTTCCGCGCCTTTGCCGCCGATCTGGTCGGCAACGGGACGGACGCTCATATGCAGGTTCCAGAGCGCGCTCGCGCCTTCCGCGGGCACTTGACCCGGCAGAGCCTGGTGGAGCGCGCCGAGCACAAGGTCCGGCACGAAGTGGCCGAGCACATGGCGCACCGCGACCGGAGCCGGACGCTTGGCGTTCAGGATGCAGCCTTCCGGCGCGGCCACCTCGAAAGGTGCCAGCGACGCAGCGTTGTTCGGGATTTCCGGGGCGACGACACATTTAATGCCATAGCAGGCGTATGCCTTGGCGTAGACAAGCGGCACGTTGATGCCGAATTTGCTCATCCCCGAAGTGCCGTCGAAATCAACGAGCACTCCTTCCGGGCCGATGGTGAGTTTGGCCGCCAGGTGGACAGGTTCGTCATAGCCGTCGAGGTCCAGAGAGTAGGCCCAGGTGCCGTGCGGCAGGTTGCACAGACGCTCGAGCGTGGCCTCCCGGCTGTGGTTGAGGATGAAGCCGCCAATCCTGTCAAGATCGGCGAGATTGAACTCCGTCAGCATGTCGACCAGGCGGCGATGCCCGGTTTCATTGCAGGCCGCGAGCGCATAAAGGTCGCCCACGACCTTGTCGTTTTCACGGACGTTGTTCCTTACGAACTGAATGAGGGTCTTGTTGACCTCGCCCCGTTCGAAGAATTTCATGATCGGAATGAAGAGACCCTCTTCATAGATTTCGCGGGCATCCGGTCCAAAACCGCGACCGCCGACGTCGACGACGTGCGCAGTCGATGCGAAATATCCAACATGTTTGCCGTGATGGAACGACGGGGTGACGATCGTGATGTCATGGAGATGCCCCGTCCCCTTCCAGGGGTCGTTCGTGATGTAGACGTCACCCTCGAAAATATTGTCACGGCCGATGTCGTTGATGAAGTGGGCGACAGATTCCGCCATAGCGTTCACGTGCCCCGGCGTGCCTGTCACCGCCTGAGCAAGCATTCTGCCTGCAAGGTCGAAGACTCCTGCTGAGAGGTCTCCGGCCTCGCGGACGCTCGTCGAGAACGCGGTGCGGATCAGGGTCCGGGCCTGCTCCTCGACCACCGAAACAAGGCGGTTCCACATGACCTGCATATGGATGTCGATCATTGACTGGTTCATTGGATCAATCCTCAGATACGGGTTACGCGCAGACACTCGTCACGCTGGACGATCGCCTTGAATGCCGCGGTGATGACTGTGGAGGTCTCGCGCTCGACGATGACCGCCGGGCCACGGACGACATCCCCCGCGGTCAGTTCGTCGCGATTGTGGATGCCAGCTTCCAGAAAAACGCCCGAAGCCGCATCGAACAACTGCCTGCGCGAGGTCGAATGAACCTGATTTCCCGTATCGATCGAGCCGATCCGTTCGGCTGGAGGAAGAGGCGAGCTCGCTTTGACCGACAAGCTGACGATCTCCATTTCTAGGCCTTCGATCGCTCGGCCGAAGAAGCGCCCATAGGCCTCCTCGAAAGTCTCAGCCAGCGATGCGGCGCTGCCGCCGTCGAATTTGGCAAAAGACAAAGCGACGGGGATGTCCCAGCCCTGTCCGGAGTAGCGCATAAACATCGTCCGTTCGATGACGGGTTCCTTGTCATCGAGGCCACCTTCGACGAAGCCGAGCGCCTCCTTCGTCATATCGTCGAGTAGGCGGTTGGCTGCGGCCCAATCGAAGCGCGAAAGATTGAAAACGGAACTTCTGACAGCCTCGTAGCCGAACGGTGCCCTGAGAAAGCCGATAGCTGAGCCGACGCCCGCGCCTGGGGGCACGAGGAAGGTGGTAATGCCCATCTTTTCGCAGAGGCGCGCGGCATGCAGCGGACCCGCACCGCCGAAGGTGATCATCGTGAAGTCGGCGATATTCTTTCCGTTCTCAACGGTGTGAACGCGTCCAGCATTAGCCATGTTCTCGTCGACGAGTTCGCAGGTTCCATATGCCGCTGCGATGTCGTCGAGGCCGATCTCCGACCCGATTTCGTTGACCATAGCCTTGCGGCTGGCTTCGACCGAGAGTTTGATCGCGCCGCCCGCGAAATTGTCGGGGTCGAGCTTGCCGAGGATGAGATCGGCGTCGGTGACGGTGGGCTTCGTGCCGCCCCGCTGATAACAGGCCGGGCCGGGTTCCGAGGCAGCGCTGTGAGGCCCAACCCTGATTTGCCTCATTGAGTCGACGCCCGCGATCGAACCACCGCCGGCCCCGATCTCCACCATTTCGACCACGGGAATGGAAATCGGCATGCCGCTTCCCTTCCGGAACCGATAGGTGCGAGCGACCTCGAAGGTCTTCGCCGTCTTCGGAACATAATTTTCGATGAGGCAGATTTTCGCAGTCGTGCCGCCCATGTCGAATGAGACGACCGAATCGAGACCGTGGTGCCGCGCGACGTTGGCCGCGAAGATCGCGCCACCCGCAGGGCCGGACTCGACGAGGCGCACTGGAAACTCGGAGGCGCTATCCACCGAGACGATGCCGCCGCCGGAATGAATCATGAAGACCGGGCAGACGACACCGATATCCTTGAGCGACACTACAAGGCGGTCGAGATACGACTTGATGGCGGGCTTCACATAGGCATTGGCACAGACCGTATTGAACCGCTCGAACTCGCGCATCTGCGGTGAGACTTCAGAGGAGATCGAAACCGAGAGGCCGGGGATGCGGGTAAGCAGCGCGTCGCGGACCAAAGTCTCGTGACGGCCGTTGGCGTAGGCATGGATGAAGCCGATCGCGACGCTCTCGTAACCGCCCTTCTCGATGGCATCGACGACGACGGCGACCGACGCCCCGTCAAGCGCCAACAACACCTTGCCCGAGGCGTCGACACGTTCACGAACGACGAACCGATCCGCACGCTCGATGAGCGCTGGGGGCAGCGAAATGTTGAGATCATACTGCTCGAAGCGGTTTTCCGTACGCATTTCGAGAACGTCGCGGAAGCCTTCCGTGGTCACGAGCGCCGTTTTGGCACCCCGTCGCTCGATAAGGGCGTTCGTCGCGAGAGTCGTGCCGTGGATTAACTGCCGAATTTCTCCGAGGTGGATTCCGGCGAGATCGGCGACCGCCTCCACCCCCCTGAGTATTGCCCGCTCGGGAGCCGTATAGTCCGTCAGGACTTTTGTCGAATGGAGCACGCCATCCAACTCAAGGGCGATATCCGTGAAGGTCCCGCCGATGTCGACCCCCACGCGGCAAATCCGTGATGCGCTGTTTGCCATTTGATTCCCCATTCTTGGTCGGTTGGCAGCTTCACATTCCCTGAAGCGGATTTCCAGCATCTGGGCGCAAGCCCCGAGTTCCCTCGCCAATTGATCGACTCCGTCGACGACACCCAATCGGCGGTTGCGACGGTTCGAAGTGTGACGCCGCGGTGATGCCCGCCGCGTGTTTTCCGCCGCGGCCGACATCAATTCTAATCTTGTCGGCCCAGCACGGAATAGCGGAAGCGTAGCCGCCGGGTCTGCCGCTGGTGAAGTCGAAGTCCGCTTAGGACCCGAACCCGGTCTTCCAACGCGTTCAAATTATGCCGAGCTTTCAATCCTAGACTACCGGAAATCTCGGGCCTTAGGGAATAGGCTCGGCATAGTATCGGACTCGGGATAAGTTTCCTTATGCCGAGTTCGGCATAAGGAAATGAAGATGTCCCTCGGCTCCACCGCTGGCTTTGGCTTGTCCCTCGGATCCGGCCCACCACCCCACGCAAACTCGTCGCCACGGCCGGGCTGCAGCTTGAACTCCATGTCGCGGTCGGCCAGACCTGTGAGGTCCCTGGAGAGATCGAAGAGCTGCTGTGCGACCAAATGGACGACATCAACCGTCCTCCACCGGCTATTGGCACAGCTAGCAAAGGATTGAACAATCAACAGACCGTGCGATGGGAGAGAGATAATGATCACACAGAAGACGCTGCTACTTCGTCACCCACCCTGCCCAATTGTGTCGGCCATCTACGCAAAAATGCTGGCCGAAAAGAAAAACAAGGACGGCTTCAATGAAGGTGGCCAGCGTCCGCATGCTCCATGAAATTGTCTATCAGTTGCTCGGAGAGGCTTCTCGCGGCCCATCGGTCGAACTCGAGTTCGAACTGTCTGCCAATAGCATGAATGACCATTAGGAAACCGTCATCACCATGCCTGTTGGTTCGATTTGATGAATAGGAAATCTAACGGTTAGGATTCGAGTGATATGGAGGTTTCAAGCCTCATGCATTTCGGATCGACTGAGATTGACTCTCGGGAAACGTCCCCGCTCCATCGCCCCCGCCACCATCCTGTTGCCTCGCCTGCGAGAATCGCAGACGTTTCCAATAGCACCAACATTACCCTCCGGCAGGGCAATTTTGCTGAATCCGCAGTTATGGTGGTACAGCTCTTCCCAGTTCACGCTTATGCGGCCCTGAGCCGCATTTATGCTCGCGGCCCTCGCAGAAAACTAAATGAATTCCGTGTTCGTGGATCCGCGCTTATTCGGCGACACAGAGAAGGGTCCATTCTGGACACATAGGTTACGGTTTATTCCTGAGACATAGGTAACACTTTCGGCCCGAACGGGTTTTGAAGTGGTTCCAGTCTGCATGTCTCGTCATCGAAATATCCCAGATCATAGTGCATGAAGCTGGCGAGCCATATGTGGTCTTCGACCTGTTTGATTCCGACGGTCTGCCCGGCGAAGACCTGGCTCAAGTTGATCTTCTTGCGTTTGTAGCAGATGCGCCCGCATGTGGTGACGCTCACCGCCTGGTCGTGGAAAGGATAGTCCAGACTCGGCAGTCCGCGGTAGGGGCGCAGTGAGGCGCTGTAGCACTCGGCTGGGCAGGCCATATCGAGGGCCTGATGGGGCCGTTCGATGTTGAATTCTTCGACGAAATCGTCTGATTTCATCCGACGTCACGATTTCCAGACTGTCGGCAACGCCGTGTCAGCCTTCATCCAAAGACTGAACGTGTTTGCGTGCCTGCTGCTCGGTAAGTTCTAGCGTGAATAATACCGCTTCTCTCTCGTCTCGGGCCGCGTCAAGCAAAAGCTGAAGTCCAAGCGAGGTCTTTCCATGTCCCGGCCGACCGGCCACCAATAGCAGATCACTATCATTCAGCCGGGATAATATTGTTTTGGACAGTGACCCCGCTGCGATTTGAGACGAGAGCAGGCTCCATCTTGCGAACCCCTCCTCTCGCGCAATTTGATCCAGGGCTTCGTGCAGCGGGACGTTACTATTCCGAGCCATGAGCTTGGCTCGGCGTTTCAATTGGAAGATCGGGGCAGAGAGTTTCATCAAAGGACCTCCATTCCGAGCCTGAAACGCAACCCCTCCTTATGCGACGCTCGAACAGATGGTTCGATGATGATGATGTCACCCCGTATGTGCGATACTTCCCCGAAAGGAGGGAGGAGGCGCGGGCCAAGCCTGTGCAGCGGAAGCTAGCGGGCCTGATGATTCGCCACAAGCGGTAAAGACCGCTTCGGGCCAACAGCGATCGGAATGCGCCAAAAGCTGAAGTCCATCTGATCCGGCCGAACGCTCATTGCCGCCCATTGCGGCCGCTCACTAATGGCCGCCGCATTATAATTGGGCGGAACTTTTCCGTACGGTCCCCAGTGGACGCGGCAGGTGCGCTATTTCCCAAAAGTTGATTTGACAACCCATCGTTATCGCTCTTAGGTTGATTTCGGATTACCTAATATTCCTCGACTAGATGGAGGAAGCGATGAACACGATTATGCGCACGTTATCCCTCACCTTGGGCGTTGCTGTTGCGGCGGGGTGCGCTTGGTTGACGCCGTTCCCGACGACCGTACTTGCCCAGGATCACTCGCACGAAGCCGTGGGCTTTGAAGGGAAAATTCTACTGAAGACGACGGCAACAGCAACTGACCAACCATTGACCCTGCCCCAGACTGATACGCCCGAAATAACCTCGATGGTCATTACAATCCAACCGAACGGTCACAGCAACCTTCATCAACATCCGGTGCCGGTCATCGCTCATGTGTTGGAAGGAACGCTGGAAACTCGGGTTGGGGGTGTATCACGGACCTATAAGGCCGGGGAGGCAGTAGCGGAGCCGATGAACACCCCCATGCAAGCCTTAACGGCGGCGTCCCCACGAAACTCCTGGTCGTGATGGTCGGAGCGAAAGGCAAACCCAGCTCCATTGCCGTCGAATAGCATTACAGAACGGGCAGCTACGATCAGTTGCGGAAGCACGAGAAACGCCCGTATAGGAGGTACGCTAAATCTTGATCGTACACGCTGTAGCAGGTCGAGATTTGCGGAATTCGGCAGCAAATCCCACCCTTGGATGGCATCATCAATCCGAGACAAGCTGTGGGAGAGTCAATGGCTTGGCGGCGTAACCTTCTAAGTTGGCCCCAAGCCGGAGGTGCTTATCATGGTACGCTTTATCGGAGCCGCCCTCACCCTGCTCTTTGTGACACTGTTCGCACCACAGGGGCACGCCGAGGAAGCCCGGCCAAAATTTCCGCCCGACGAAACGTTGACAGTGCCCTCGCTCATCCTGACGGACGAGCAGTTCCTGGAGGGTGACGCGGCGAACGGCGTTGCTGTGACGCTGACCGGCCAGCTTCGATTTCCAGGTTGGGATGAGCACCTTCCAGCCGTCATTTTGCTCCACGGAACCAACAAGAACGTCTCGGTAGTCCGATGGGCCGACTTTCTCAATAGAATGGGCATCGCCACGTTCCGTCTCGACAGCTTTGGTGGGCGAGGCATAGACGAGGTTGAAATAGACCCGTCGCGACTGAGCCCTTTCGCACAGTTCTACGACACCTATCGCGCCGTCGACGTGCTCGCGGCCCACCCGCGCATCGATCCATCACGCATCGCCGTGATGGGCTTCTCGCGCGGGGGCACCGCAGCACTTTACACCAGCATGCAGCGCTTCCAAACTCTCCATGGCCCGAGCAAAACGCGGATTGCCGCACACATTTCGTTCTATCCTGCCTGCAATACTCAGTTCGTCGATGAACTCGATGTCGCCGATGCACCGATCCGCGAATTCCATGGCACGGCGGACGACACGACCCTGGCTGCTACCTGTCGTGACTACGTCACGCGCCTCAGCGAAGCCGGGAAGGATGCTATCATGACCGAATATCGCGACGCGTACCACGGATTTGATAACCCCGATGCGCGGCCGGGTCTTAATAAAAGCGCACGGACACCGCGCAATTGTCAGCGCCGCGAAGAAAACGGTAAGATCGTCAACGTCGCGACCGGCAAACCCTTCACCTATGCGGATGCTTGTATGGCACTCGGTGAGACAAGGGGTTACGACAAGACTGCAACTGAGGCAGCACAAGCCGCCGTGAAGAAGTTTTTAGCTGAAGTCTTTCACCTCAACTGATTCGATGACCAAGCATCGCGAACGGGGGTGCTGCTGATAGTATATTCTGACAGCCATCTGGCGACACCTACGCAGCCCTTGCAACGTCGAAGATAACGCGGTTCCGGCCCCTGCCGCTTGGCCTCATAGAGACAGGTATCGGCCTTGCGCATCAGATCGGAGAGCGACGCTTCGGAAAAATCGCTCGTGGTGCCGCCAATACCGACAGTGAGGCGCAGCGTCGCACCCTCCGACAGATTTAACGTCGCGTTCTCGACTTCCTGACGGATTCGTTCCGCGACCTGCATGGCGTCATCTCTATCGGCCGCGATCAAGATGGCACCGAATTCCACCGATCAGTTGCTGTCCAAGATCGCCAAAGCCACCGTCAACGCAAAAGCTGCTTAAGCGATTAGGCGGGCACGTCGGAGGATGTGGCCGCCCAACTCGAAAACGCCAACTGTGTCACCAACTCCCGCCATAACGCTCCCTCAGAACCGTGATCCCGTACGCCGACACATAGACGCCGTCTCTCACGTAATTATGCAGTGCGTACGGCAGATTGATAGATCGAGCGTTACGCAGGCCAGTATTTATCGGATCGAAAATCTTCTGGAATATCATCCTGATTCAGCAGGCACTCGGCGACGAATTCGATTTGAATTTCAAGATAGCGAAGTTTAGCTGGCACCGGGACACCAACTGCCAACTCCCTGACGCGATGCCTGTTTAGGCCAAGGATATCGCGCCGCCGGGAGGCCTCCCGGCGAACCGCCTCAGGCGTTGGCTTTCCGTCTCGTGCCGTGAAATTATAGTCTTTGCTCTTGCCACCTTCGATGACAGTAAATCGCATTACTCGCATCCGATTAGTTTTGACCGTCTGGCGGAACCTGGAGTCGATAGCCTGGTACCATTGGTCTAGCCTTCCGATATGCGCCGGGAGAACACCTTCAACGGGACCAGATCGATTTCGACGCTCTGTGTCATTGCCACAATCCTCGGCGTTTCTCGTGTCGCACGATATGTTGATCCATGGGGGGCGATTGGGGTAACGGCCCCCCGGGGAGGATGTACCCTGACCATAACCGTACGCTCCGAGGCCTGACTATTGGCCGGGAGGAGGGATCGGATACCAACGAGGAGGGGATGACCTATACGCGGGTCTAGGTGCTTTTTGCGGCATTAGGTAGGAAAACAATCACGAGCCGCCCCGTGAGAACACGCGGCCTCGTCCGGCGCGGCTTCGGTTTGCAAACCGAGGCTACCCAGCCGCGCTCCGAAAAGTGGGTCATGCCAGATCAACGGCGGGACGTCTTTAGCGACGACGTGACGGAGGATATCTATCATTGCTGGGCTCTCGCGGTCGTGTTGGTCCAAGGAGCCAGCCTCCTGACGACTACGTCGGCCCACCCTTCGTCCTTCGGCTAAGAACCAATGCCGCTTCAGATGCGCCCGGACGTGCCGCCATTTCTCAGAGACGAGAATGGCCATATCCCCATGAACGATGAGACGGCCGACTGGCTCGTGATCGTCACCCGCGAGGCGTTGGAAGGCGTGGCGTCGCCGCCGGACGCTTCGGAGGAACGGCTCATGGAGTACGCCGACATCTTCGGAAAGGTCGCGACTTACAAGCTCGAACATGGCCGCGCGGGCGGAGAGGATACTATCTGGGTGCAAATGGAAGACGTCGTCGAGTGGAGAAGCGCGAACTACGTGAGTTCCATCGGCAGGTCGGCCACGGGCTTGTCGGACGACGCGAACATGGCGTGTCTCCGTTTGTTTGAAGGCAGGATTGTGCGTCTTGTACTCCAGTAAGTGACACCTTCCCTCTTGGTGATGCCGCGCGATCCACCCCTCACGGATGGACTTGGTTACCGCTGCGCCCGAATTTTTGGAGGACGCGCCAATGAGTGATCCCAATCGCCAGTCTGGAAAGCCGCCGGAGCGAGGATGCGCCGACTAGGGCTGCTGACTTTGATCGGCTTGGTGCTTTGGCTTGTCATCGCGTCGCTGCTTTTTTGTATGGCTGTTCGGCTTTTGGGGCTAGCACATCGTCTGCTGCAATTATGGCGATCCGGACCGCACGCTCCGCACCGGAACGCTATGACGTTCTGCCCGTTAAGGCAGTGGATGGCGCGGTATGTCATCATAGCCCACAACTCTGCCAGACACCGCGCGTCCAAAGCCAGCAATGCTGGCTACCTGGCCCTGCACACACCCCTCCTTAGCTGCAGGGCCGTTCTTTCTGCTCGGTGCCAGCCGCGCGGTCTCACTTCAGCTGGAAGCAGCCAGAAAACGAGGCCGCAGGCGATCAGGAGCACCGAAGCTCAGCTTTACGCAGCCTAAGCGGCCGTCGCCCTTGATCTAAATCGCCGACCGTGTGGCGCAAGGAGGGATCGATTTCGATCAGCCGTGGCACCGAGAACAGTCCGATAAACATGAAGGCCCCTCCCGCGCCGCGCTAAGCGCGAAGCCGAGCACGACCTGTGCAATGAGGAGCCCATAGAGCCCAAAATGAGCGAGCCTGGCGGCGATATCCATATGCCCGCTCGTCGTGGGAGGAAGGTTCCCGCGACGGGAGAGACGCCAGAAGCAGCGCAACAGCATGGTCGGCAGCGGCAGAATACCGAGAGAAACATGCACGGGTTGCATCTCGCTGCGAATCCAAGTGCCGCGCGGAAGGAATCCCCGCAGTTCGATACTCACAAAAAGGCAAATGACCAGCACGGCGGTCAGCCAATGAAGAGTTATGGTGACGCTGTCGTAGCTGTTCCCGGAACGCGAGGGAGCTGCGGCCATCGCATGATTGGTCATGTTACTACTCTCACACAAGGCCCACAGAACGGTTGGGGCGGAAATCCACTCCGCCGGGAGAATCACAATTCTCCCATGTCGGTGCGAAATCCACGACGGTACGGCAAGCTGACACTACCCAGAACGGTCTGCACGCTTTCATGTCGGAAGATAGGTGATGTCGGTCCCCGATTCCTTTGCTTCCTTGTCGAGCCAGCTGGTCATCTCTTCGATTTCCTTCTTCTGGGCACCATTTCCCCTTCGATGGTCCAGGCCCCGAGGCCGATCTCGGAGCCCGCCCTGAGGCAATCGTGCTCCGTCACCTTTCATAGCGCTGCTGCCACGATCTGAGGCTGAGCCTGATGCCGTCCAAGAACCGCAATGGTGCAGCGCTGCGGGACCTCTATTAGGCCGGAAGGGGGGCATGGGGGCTGACCGCGTGTGCCTTGTATCCGATCCCCCTCAGATGAATTTGAAACAAAACATCGGGGGGCGAGTTAAGATAAGCGGATGGCAACGCAAAGGTATCGCCTCATGGCCCAGAGGTATAGCCTTCACAGAAACCTCAATGTCTACTGGACGGTGTTCGATGTGGTCACCGGACAGCCGGTCGTTATCGATGGGATGATCATGGACATGCTCACCGACGAGGAGGCCTATGACTTGGTCAATCGGCTAAATCGTGAGAATGGCCAAGAGAGACCCTTTCGAGTGAACCCTGAAGATGAACCCTGAGGCTGGAGGTTCTGCCTCTGTCCTGTGTCCCCTTACCCCTCAGGTTTCCACCGGTCTCAGAAATTTGCAACAAACATTCCAGGCCCGCGTTATGACCACCGTAAGGCAACCCTTGAGGCGAACTGTCGCTCCCTACTTTATGGCGCAGACAATCGAGGCTTTTGATTGCCCTGGTAATCTAAATCGACGCCGGAGCTGTAATAACAGGCCAGTTGCACAAGCAGGTAGGGATTGCGGGGTCGCCGCTATGGCTGCACGCCGATTTTTGAAGCATCTATAAGATTTGCTTGCTTTCGGCTGGCGGCGTTTCACCGTGGTCAATACCGCTACGAACGGGATAAGACCTATTTCTTTTTAGCCAAGCGACGGCTGTTGGCGCGAACCCGCTTACCGAATGGTCTCACGGCGGCTGCGACGACCGCTTCGCGGGTTTTCGACACCGAGGGACGTCCGCCCATCATCATGTTGATCGTGGTGTCGAATGCAGCCTTTGACAGTGCCATGTTGACGGCCACCGCGCTCTCTGCAGTGGCCGCGACTTTTTCTGCGACCATGCGGTGAAGTTCCGCGGCATCCTGCGGTTTTCCTGTCAGGGCCGCGAGCTGCATCTGCTGGAGGCGGAGCGCCATCACGAACGGAGCTTCTAACCAGAACGTGACGGCATTCGTACGAAGTCGGCGCGGCGTCATGGTGAGTGCTCCTATGTTAGCGTGCGGCCATATAAGCATGCCTCCCTGGATGGACCTACATGAAAAAGACGCATGCGGCTCATGCGGACGATGGCGCTATGCGGCGTAACGCCAGATACTCCCACAAAGCCACCACAAAAAGGACGGCGGTTGCGAACATCTGGATGTGATAGTTGACCGTTATCGGCAGCAGCAGCGCGACCATCACGAGCAAAACGAGCCCAACAATATGCGAGACCGGCATTTCGCGGGCGGCGGCTAGTTTCACCCAGATATTTCCCACGAGAAATAGCGCCGGGCCGCCCAGTATCGCGAGCGCGTTTTTTAGCGTGCTTTCCTCGCTCGCATGCGAAAGGCTGAAGTCTTGGCCAACGGCTGCGAGGATGATGCCTGCAACAATTGGCAGATGGCCGTATGTGAAAAGGTTCAGCGCGACACTCTCCGGTTTAGACGTCGCTTCGGCCTTGTCCGCTGCTTTCTCCTGGCCGTGATGAAAATAAATCCACCACATGAACCCTGTGCTGAGGAAAGCGCTGCAGAAAACAGCAAACGTCAGATCGCCCGCCATGTGTTCGGCGGCATTGCGGCCGGTCGTCAGGATTGTCTCGCCGAGGCAGATTATCACGAACAGTGCACAGCGTTCGGCCATGTGCTCGCCTGAGACATCCAATGTCTCACGCGCCGATTTTCCCATGCCTGGAACGTAATATCGAACAGCTGGTGATGCATACTCGATCAGAAGTGCAAGCGACCAGAGGGCAGTACGCACCTCCAGCGCTCCCGCTATCCAAAATATACTCGACACCAGCATCCACAGGGTAATGCGCAAGAAGGTCAAGAATGATGCCTGATTGACGCCGCGAAATGCATAGAGCGTGAAGACAGAGCGCCCGACTTGCATGGCGCTATAGATTGCGGCAAAGACCAGACCTTGCGTTCCAAAGGCTTCGGGTATCGCAATGGCCAGCAGAATGCCACCGAACATCAGGCCAAAAAGCAGCAGCCTGACAGGGTCTTTGTCAGTGTCTAAGAGGTTTGTGACCCACGTTGTGTTGATCCAGACCCACCAGATCGCGAAGATGAGGAGAAGCGATTCAATCGCGGCCGTCGAACTAAAATCGGATGCGAGCGCATGTGACAGCTGAATGAGCGCGAACACAAAAACCAAGTCGAAAAAAAGTTCGGGAAAGCTGGTTCTAGTTTGAGCTACACCCTGCTTCCGGACCCAATTTCTGCTCCGGTCACTCGCCATGTGAAGCGCCGTTCCCGAGGATCACGTTGCGAAGGTCAGGGCCGCCTATGATGAAGAAAATCAATTGCATCGAAGTCCTACTCGACTGACGATGGAAAGGTAGGGCGCGACCTTGCTGTGACAATTGCTTGTTCAAATCACGATGCTGACTTGCCGGTGAGAAGGCGCATCGATGACCTATGCCCACCTTCTAATGAGGAAAGCACGGATAGCATGCTCGTCGTCCGTATCAACGTTCATGCATGCGCACCCGTAGCTGTATCGATTGATACCATGGCCAGGCCAAGGGTCTTGCTTTTGCCCGCGTGAACATATCAATTCCCGTGAGAGTTGCGGCGCAATTGCGGGTTGGAAGTGGCGTGGAATACAGAGTTGAAAACACTGTGCGGACAAGCACCAAGAGCCCGAATCCGAACCTCTATCCCTGGTTCATCGAGGAGCTTGATAGCGCCGGAAAACGGATCGGCCCTGACTACAAGCCCTGGGGCCATTCCTTACATTTCGACGTAAGGAACCTCGTTGTTTGTTAAGCCTGGGGACTACCGCAAATGAAAAAGCCCCCACTGTGTTTGCTTCGGCAGGCTGCGGGTCCTGGGTCAGGAGAGGCGATACGTCGGCCGCCTGGGCACCGCCGCAAATCATGGCGGCGCCAACCGCGGAGAGCCCGAGTTTCAAAAACTTCATCATCGTCCTATCCCCTTCTGTCGGAAGGCACTGCTGCCCCCATTGCTTTCTCAGTTCTGCGCCGCGCGGCATGCCGGATCCCGCGGCGCTGTCGGCTTCGATGGGCAGTCGTTCACCGCAATCTTCTGCTCTCCGCCGATGTGTCCGCCCATCCCGCTTACGTGGTGGGCGTAGTTGTCTCGGGTATGGGGATCCACCGCGGCGACCGGGGCTGCGAGGATCAGACCTGCGGCGTTGCCGGCCGCTGCCGCTACCCCCGTCGTCCCGGCGATCAGGTGATCCCCAAGGCCCATCCGGCTGTCGGTCAGTGTCTGGCCATCGGAGATGCGTGCGCCGATGAGCTGCACCACCTGCGGGGATTCCGCGAACTTGCTATGGTGGAGACCGTCGCCGGCCTTCACCTTGGTGAGGTCGATCACGGTGATCTCATTGGTTTCCATCTCGTCCTTGTAGGGCGCTTGCTCCGGATCGATCGACCCCAGCCGGGGGATGTCGCCCCAGACCCGGCGTGAGAAGGCGAGCGCGCGGTCATCGCGGGACACGAACAATGTGAAGCGTGGCTGCCGCTTGCCCATGTCCTCGATCTGCGAGCGGAACACGTCGACGTCGACGTCCGGAGCAGCAAGCATCACATTCTTGAACTTCGGTGGCAGACCACCGTTGCGGATCGCCATTTGGCGTAGCCCTTCGAGCGCCAGCCAGTTGCCCATCGAGTGCGCGAGGATCGAAACCTCCTTTACCTCCGGATCGGCGGCCAGGTACTGAAACAGCGTCTCCAAGGCGTTGCGCGTGTAGTTGGTGCTTTCGCGGTCATATCCATAGGCGAGCAGGCTGCCCCGCGACGGCCAGGTCACGAGAACGGGCGCGCTCTTGACGCCTGAATCATGGACTATCTGTGCGAAGCGGTAGACGGAGTCCTCGAACCGGTTGTTGAACCCATGGATGAACACAAGGACGCTGCGGTCAGGGCTCTTCTTGACGGCGGCGTTGAGCCAAGTCTTTGCTGCGTCTTTGGTCAGCTCATCCGCCTTCAAAGTCGCGAAGTCGGTCGCCGGATTGGGGGGAAGCCTCTTTGGCCAGGCGACTTCGCCGACCTTGCGAACAGGCGGGATCGACACCGTGATGTCCGCGAACGCAGGCGCTCGCGCCCGCTCGCCCGTGAACATCTCTCCGGCATGCTCCGAGCGGCCGCGCGTGGTGGTGATCAGCATGCTGACCCGGCTCGAACCGGGCGACGCGTCGGCAACGGGCGTCAACACGCCTTTTGGATGCCCACCACATCCCGCAGGGACGATGAGCGCAACACAAAGCGACAGCCGCCGAAGACGACGAAGAAACAATGACGAGGTGACGCGGAGGCCACCACTGCGTAGACTGCTCACGCTTCCCCCCGAGCCTAAGTCATGTTCAGCGCAGCAAGCGTCCCCAAGCTGTCTGCGCTTCGCAAAGACAAATCAGCTCTCTTCAGATAGCAAGTATTGGGGCCGAAGCACAGCAATACTTGGTCGCGCGGAGGCGACTGGTCGGCCGCATGTATCTTTGCCATCATTTCGTACCGGTTACTTCCCGCAATTGTCTGACCAGCTCTGCAATCTGTGGATCGTCCGGCCGCAGGCGGGCCAGCGTCTCGGCATATTCCAGCGTCTCCGGGAAACGTCGGAGCTTCAGTCCATACCTGACTGCAGTTCCGAGCAGATCGGCGTCGAGTTCTCCACCCGCAACTGCGCGACCGAGCAGGTAGAATGCTTCCTGCGTCCGGCCGAGCGAGTCGAGTGCGATGGCAAGCGTCGTCTTGTAGCGGGCATTTACCGGATCCAGCCGTACGGCTTCATCGAGTTCCCGGATAGCCTGCGGCATTGCTTTCTCGCGAACGAGCGACAGCGCGTGTCCGTAGCGCAGATCCGCGCGATCGGGCGAGATCGCGATGGCTTCGGCGTAGGCGCGTTCCGATTTGTCGTTTTGCCCCGCGGCGCGGTAGAGTTCGGCCAGGTTGATATGCGGACCCGCAAGCGCCGGGTCGAGCACGATCGCCCGGCGAAACGCCTTTTCCGCCTCTCCGGCGCGCCGCTGGCCGAACAGGAAGGTTCCGTAGTTGTTCTGTGCATCGGCGACGTCGACGTTGGCCTCGACATAAGCACGCAGGTCTTCGACGGCGCCGTCGAAGCTCTTTCGTTGATCGCCAAGGAGATCCAGCGACGGTGTGCTGCCGAGTGCCGTCGCTGCAGCCACACGTACAGCGCGGGTTTCATCACCGAGCAGCTTGCCGACAGCGTCCAATCTGAACTCGGGCGGCACGTTGCCGGCCGCCTCCGCCGCCCCCAGCCGGACCAGAGGATCGGAGTCGCCTGCGGCCAATTTTATGTCAGTGACGACGTCCGCTCCGCCGATGCGGCTCATCTGCGCGATCGCACTGCCTCTGACGATGCCAGCATTTTCTTTGTCCACGACAAGCTCGCGCAGAGCCCCGATCGAAGCTGGATCGCTTCTTGCGGCCGCGGCGAAAGCGTGCGCGATCGTCGGGTGCGCGCGCCAAGCGGTGCCGTACCACTTGTCCATATTCTCCACCGCCCAGGCATTGGTTTTGCCCTCATGACACGTCGTACAGGCATTCGGCGTTCCGTAAGCGGCGGAGAGATCAGGGCGCGGGATCACGAAGGAGTGGTCGCGCCGCGGATCGACCTTCATATAGGTGCGCTTCGGCATGTGACAGTTAGCGCACTGCGCGCCGCTCGAACCGACCGGATGGTGGGTATGGGCCGGGGCGTCGAACACGCCGCTCGGGTCATTCTTGGTGAACCGCTCAGGCGCGGTTTCCGTATGGCATTGCGTGCACAAGGCGTTGCCATCCGCCTTCAACGTTGCCGCGTGCGGACTGTGGCAGTCGAGGCAAGTGACGCCCGCTCTTGCCATCTTGCTCTGCTGGAAGGAGCCATACTCGAACACCTCGTCGAGAATCTGCCCGTCAGGAAAATAGAGGTCCGGACGGAGCAACGCCGGCGAAAAATAATCAAGAAAAGACTTCCCGGCAGCATAGCCGTCACCAAGCTTGATCCGCCTCGAGTGGCAACCGAAGCAGGTGTTCACGTCGACCAGCGATAGCCCCAGGCCGGGAGCGACGGGCATGGAAGCACCTTTCGACCTTGCCCCGGCCCACTCGACATGCTTGGCACCAGCGCCGTGGCAGGACTGGCAGCCGATGCTGGTCGCGACATAGGTTGATTTATAGTCATTCGTCTCCGGCTGGAAGTTGCGACGGGGATCGGTCGAATGACAGTCGATGCAGGTGCGGTTCCACCGGTAGAACGGACCTGTCCAATGATATGTCGAGTCCGGTTTTGCTGGCGCGCCTTCGCCAAGCCAGAACCATTCCTGCTTGCTGGTATCCCAGGCAATGTCGAGAGCCTGCAGCCTGCCGCCGCCCAGATCGACCAGATACTGCTGCAGAGGCGCATAGGCGAAGGTGTATTTGACCTCGAATTCCTCCTGCTTGCCATCCGGCCCTTCGGTCCGGACGAAGAAGCGGCCGCTGCGGCGAGAAAAGCTCGTGACGATACCGTCGTGATCGAACCGGACATTGTTGAAATTGCCCCGCACTGTCCTGTCATTGGCGAGTGCCATCGCCTTGGCGTGGTGCGACTTGGCGAAGGCGGCGGCCTGATCGCCATGACAGGATGCACACGTCTTTTCGTCCACGAATCCGTCGTGGATGGAGATCCGAGGATCTGCGGTGGACGCCGGAGCCACCTCCTCCGCGAGGGTCTGTCCGGCGAACGCAAGCAGGCACAGCAAAAGAGCTGCACGAAGAATTGCAGTGCGCCCGATGCGAAAATGCAATCGGGCCTTCCGCCGTCCGAGCGGAACTCGCGCATCGGGCTTCAACGCGCGACTAAAGACGTCGGGCGAAGAATTGGCCGACAAACGCGCCACTTTCATCAAACCTACCGTCACCAAAACTCCCATCGTGGAAGGCATCCCACAAAGACCCCCGCTGAAAATCAGCGCATCCGTAGTCCTACTTCTCCCGGAAAATCTGCTTCCAGTCGGCCTTCATGTCGACCACGGTCCAACCGGCGATCGCTGCCGCATCAAGCGCCTTGTCAAGGCGGCCGAATTCAGTGTCACGGTCGTAGGCATATTCGCGTTCCGCATCGGTGTGATGAATGATCATGCCGAAACGCGCGGGCGCACCGCCCATCGTCGTCCATTGCAGCATTTCAAGGTCACCGTCGGAGTTGCCGAAGGCGGCAATCGGCCGGCGGCCGATATGCTCGTTGATCCCAACCGGCTTGCCTGCCTTGTCGTCGATGAAGTTGACTTGCGGCAGGCGGTACAAGGTGGGCGTGTCGTCACGCATCCTGAACTCGGTCTTGATCGACGAGCCGATGACCTGCTCGGGCGGGACGCCGTAGACTTGCTCAGCCCACGGCCGCATGAACTCGACACCGCCACCCGAAACGATGAAGGTCTTGAAGCCGTTGGCACGCAGATAGGCGAGCAGTTCGATCATCGGCTGATAAACGAGTTCGGTGTAGGGGCGCTTGAACTTCGGATCTCGCGCACCCGAAAGCCAATCGGTAACGACCTTCTTAAAGTCGTCGCTGGTCATTCCCGCGTGGGTCGTCATGATGAGATCCACGAGGCCCTTTTCGCCGGATGCGGCAAGCGTCTTCATGTCGCCTTCGAGCACCGCCTTGAACGGCTGCGTGTCCTTCCATTCCGGATGCGCCGGTGCAAGTACCTTCACGCGGTCGAGCGCAAAGGCGAGCTGCGTGTACATCGGATGCTCGGCCCAAAGCGTGCCGTCGTTGTCGAACACGGCGATGCGCTCGGATTCCGGGACGAATTCGGGCGAACCCGCCTTCGTCACTTTCTCGACGAAGGCGACGACCCCCGCCTTCGGGGCGGTGTCGCTCCAGGAGGGAAGAGGATCGGTCTGGGCGAGAGCGAGGGGGGCGACGAGCAGAGCCGCGGCGGCAGCCAGTATGACGCGGCGGATCAGTTGGGGGAGATCATACTTCGCGAGCATGGGAGACTCCGTATTGTTATGTTGGCGGCCGATCGCAAGGAGCGATCAGCCGCGCAGATTCACACTGTGCTACTGCCCTTGGCGCTGCTTAACTGCTGCCTCGATCTGCGCCTTCACAGCGTCGAGGTTGAAGCTTGCGCCCCTCTGCAGCGGCGGATACTCGATTGCCGTCTGGGCGAGCTTAGCCACCTCTTGCTGGACGAACACGAACCGCCAGAATTCATACACGAACCAGCCCATGAAAGAGCCTTGCGCGCCATCCAGCGTGCCGTTTTCCGGATCGCCAAAACGCTCGAAAGGATCGAGGCGCAGGTTTGTCAGGTTGGGCGCGTTGAGCTGGTTCTTGACGCCGATCCAACCATGGGGCTGGTCAATGAAACGATACTTGTAGTCGCCCACGCGCACCGCTCCGAGAGTGCTCTCGCCAAAATAGAAGACTTCTTGCCTGGCTGAGGGTCCCTTGCCGGTGACCAAGTCCATCTGATTGTAGCTGTCGAGATGGTTCTTGTAGGTTTTGTCGCCGATAGTTTTGCCCTTCAGCAGTTCCTCCTTGATGTTCGGGTTGCCGGCAGCGGCAACGAAAGTGGGGAACCAGTCGAGGCCGGAGATGATGCCATTTTCGACCGAGCCGGCAGGCACTTTGCCGGGCCAGCGTATCATTGCGGGCGCGCGGAAGCCGCCTTCATAGACGGTGCCTTTTTGCCCCCTGAACGGCGTGTTGCCACCGTCGGGCCAGGTGAAGGTCTCGGTCCCATTGTCGGTCGTGAACACGACTATCGTGTTGTCGTCCACGCCCATGTCCTTCAACTTCTGCATGGTCGCGCCCACTATGTCGTCGAGCTGGGCCATGCCCGCTTCCTGAAGCGACCAGCCGTTCTCCGAATTGCGCAAAGCCTCGTATTTGGGCGACAGATGGGTCACGATATGCATGCGCGTGGGATTGAGCCACAGGAAGAACGGCTTGTTGTCCGCCTTCGCCTTGTCGAGCCACTTGAACGCGATGTCGCGGATTTCTTCATCCACAGTCTCCATCCGGTCCGGATAGAGAGTGCCGGCGTCTTCGATCCTCTGCTTACCGACCTTGCCCCAGCGCGGGTCTACCGTTGCATCGTCGGTTTCGGTGGCAAAGCTGTGGATCATGTTACGTGGGCCGACCTTGTCCAGCAGATCCTGCGGGTAGTTCGGGTGCGACGGGTCTTCCATGGCATCGAGGTGATAGAGATAGCCGAAGAACTCGTCGAAGCCGTGGACCGTGGGCAGGTACTCGTTGCGGTCGCCGAGATGATTCTTGCCGAATTGCCCCGTGGCATAGCCCAAGTCCTTGAGCGCCGTCGCGATGGTCATTGCTTCTGCCGGCAGACCGACGGTGGCGCCGGCTTGACCGACAGTGGTCATGCCGGTGCGGATTGGAAGCTCGCCGGTAACGAAGGCCGCGCGACCAGCCGTGCAGCTCGCCTCGGCGTAATAGTCGGTGAACAACATGCCCTCGGCGGCGATCTTGTCGAGGTTCGGCGTGCGCCCGGCCATCATGCCGCGGTGATAGGCGCCGATGTTCCAGATGCCGACGTCGTCTGCCATAATGACGACGATGTTGGGTTTTTCCTGTGCCGCCACGGGGTCAATCGCTGCTATCGCGGCAAAAGCGGAACCCAAAAGACCAAGCCAGACGTCTTTAAATCTATACATTGTTCAATTCCTCCCAACTGCCCAAGGCTGACCGGCGGCCTGCGCCGTCGTTGAAACTACCCAACTGACACGTCGCTCCCAATTTCGCACTGAGCCGGTCAGCAATCGGGTCGTTTGGACTGTAGAGTCCTGCAGGCGGCCCCGGCTTGCTCCAGGGCCGCCAAAGGCATCTAGTTTCCGGTCGGAGCGGAAATGTTGACACCCTGCTTCTCGAGTTGATCCCGTACCGACTGCAGCATCTGGTACTTGGAGAGCTCGAGCGGGCCGTCGTAGCCCATGCTCTGCAGCTCGCGCGGCGGATACTGGACATAGGTCTTCATAAGATCCTTGATCGCCGCGGAAATGGAAACTAGGGACCAGGTGTGCTCTGTATAGTTGTTCATGAATACGTCGTAGCGCTCCTGCGGGTCCTGCAATAAATCGAACACCTGCGGTACGATGGCGACGTAGGACTGGGCACCCTTCCAGCCCATGTTCGTATCGACGGCCAGGCCGCCGGTCGCCTGTCCGTTGTCACCGCGCAGGTTGAACACGGCCTTGTAGTGGCCGACGCGCGCTGCACCGGGCGTCAATTCGTTCTCAGTAAAGTAGAACCATTCCTTGCGCGCCGACTTGCCGTTGCCGAGCAGGACCGGCGACATGTCGTAACTGTCGAAGATGATGGGCTTGTCTTCGCGGTCCTTGTCGGGCAGCGGCACCCCGCCGATGGCGGCGAAGGTCGCCATCAGATCGAGACCGCCAACGATGTCGTGGTTCTTGACGTCAGGTTTGACCTTGCCAGGCCATACGGCGATCGCGGGAACACGATTACCGCCCTCGCGCACGGTGCCCTTGGTGCCGCGGAAGGGCGTGTACCCGGCATCCGGATAGACGTCCTGCCAGGCGCCGTTGTCGGTCGTATAGAAAACCAGCGTGTTCCTGTCCATGCCGGTTTCGCGCAGCTTGTCCATGATCCTGCCGATACGCGTGTCGAGTTCCACGACTGAGTCCGCATACTTGCTCTTCGAGATGGATTTGTGCTGGAACTCCGGGGCTGGAAGGTTTGGTTGGTGCACCTTCATGAAGTTGACGTTGATGAAGAACGGCTGATCCGGCTTGCTGGCGGCTGCATCGAGGAATTCAATCGCCGCCTTCTCGACATAACCATCGAAGTACGGGATGCCTACGACACCCGGCTTGCCGTCGATCACCGGCTTGTCGACGTACTGGCCGTTGATCTTGAAATCTTCCTTAACCTCGCCGCCAGCCTTGCCGGACAGCGAGCCTTTCGTCACCTTCTGGAATAGGGCCCGAGTTTCGGCGTCCATATCGGGGAACCAGGTGGGATCGGCGTAGGTATAGGCGTTGAGATGATAGAGGCCGACATATTTCATTTCGTCATAGCCCTGCGCGATCGGCAGCGCGTAGTCTGCCTCGCCAAGGTGCCACTTGCCCGTGAAATAGGTCTGGTAGCCGCCGCGCTTCAGCACCGACGCCAACGTCCATTCGGCTGCAGGCAGGCCGCCACCCTGGCCCTGGAAGGCAACCGTCGTCATGCCGCTGCGGTTTGGAATACGTCCGGTCTGCATCGCGGCGCGGCCAGGCGTGCAACTCGGCTGGGCGTAGAAGGAAAAGAAGGTCATGCCTTCATCCGCCAGCTTGTCGATGTTCGGCGTCGGCATGCCGCGGCCCTCGCCGCCGCCATAGGGCCCGAGATCGCCGTAGCCCGTGTCGTCCGAAACGATGAACAGAATGTTGGGCTTTGCTGGCGTTTCCTGGGCCTGCAGGGGCGATGCTGTAGACCAGAGAACAGTTGAAGCAGCCGCTGCTCCAATTCCGTAGATAATCCTGCGCTTCATCTTGAGTTCCTCCCGTGTGATTTCCGGCTGAACGATGATTCATCCAAACGCGCGACGGCAACCGAGCGCCGCCGGTCGCGTATTCACTCTGAATTCAATCGAAACAACTGGAGCAATTTCAATTTGCGGACGCCCTTCAGTCGGGAATGGCATCCAGCCTGAGCATCCGTTGTGGATGGTCAAGGACACTCATGGCTCGCACCTTACCGAACGGCAATCCGCGCCGATATTGTACCTTCGGGCAACCATGGATTTTTATAAGCTTCTTGAAATATATTTAAGCGGTTGCAAGGTCGATACGACTTGGCTTAACTGCTATTTGTCGATTAGCTTTTTCTGGGGGAAGGCTATGGGCTTGGGACGCAAGTGGGCGTTTCGATCGGACCGGCTCGGTCGGTGTGCGGCCCTCTGTTGCTTTATCCTCGTAATGGTCGCTTCGATGCCATCCGTGCCCATGGAGATCGTGAGCCGGGTTCCCCGTGTTCTAATTCTCTACCCATACGATGAACGAATAGCAGCGACCACCGCCGCCGGAGAGGCCGTGAGAAAGCGGCTGCTGGATGCCACCCAAGGAAAGATCGATCTTTTCTCCGAATTTCTCGACCTTTCGAGATTTCCGGAAAGCGCCCACGTTGATCGTATGGCTCGATATCTTTCCGCCAAATATGCTGATCGTCGTCCTGATGTGGTCGTTGCGCTCGGCGAGCAGTCGGCAAGATTCATCGTTGCAAACCGCAAGCAGCTTGCAGAGAATGCAACAATAATCCACGCAGGCTTCAGTAGCTCCACCGCCGAAAAAATAGACTTGCCCAGCGATGTGATCGGTGCCTTCACCGAGTTTGACATCCTGAAGACAGCGGAGATGGCGCGCGGACTCCAGCCCGAGGCCCGTTATCTATTCGTAATCGGAGGATCATCAGAATTCGATCGGTGGTGGCTCGCGACGGCGCGGGCCGACCTTGCGGCATTCTCCAAGGACTACGAAACGACCTACCTGGAGGACCTGACGATCGACGAATTCACCAAGCGGGCCGCGGAGTTTCCCCGTGACAGCATCGTCCTCGCGCTGACGATTTTCAAAGATAGCGCCGGCCGCAATTTCATTCCGCGTGAAGCGATCAGACAAATATCGCGGACTGCCAGCGCTCCGATATACGGTCCGTATCCCACCTACATCGATTACGGCGTTGTCGGTGGCAACGTTGTAACGTTCGAGTCGTTGGGCATGACCGTGGCGGACCTGGCACTCGACGCTCTCGCCGGCAAGCCGATCTCCAACGTCGAGTCTCCCCAGACCTATATCGCAGACGCAAGGCAACTACAGCGCTGGGGACTGCCGGAGAAGAACCTTCCTCCAGGCACAGTCCAGATGTTCAGGGAACCGACCTTCTGGGAGCAATACTGGTTCGCCGTGGTTGCGGCACTTGCCGTCATCACGACACAGGGAATCGTCATCACCGGTCTGCTTATCGAACGCCGCCGCCGCCGGAAGGCGGAGTTCGAATCGCGCCGCCGTCTCCTCGAAGTGGTTCATCTCAATCAGTCCGCGACAGCCGGCGCGCTGTCCGCCTCGATCGCGCACGAACTCAACCAGCCGCTGGGTGCCATCCGCAGCAACGCGGAAGCGGCTGCAATCATTCTTCGATCAGAGAGGCCCGATCTCAAGCTGATCGAGCAGATCCTGATAGACATTCAAGACGACGATCAACGCGCCGGCGATATCATTTCCCGGATGAGAGGCCTGCTTAAGAAGAGAAGCGAGATTGACTGGCAAGAGTTCGACCTCAATGAAGTGACGACCAGGGCCATACTGATCCTCCGCGGCGAAGCCGAGCGGAAGGGTGTTATTGTCAGTTCCAACCGGGCTTCACGGGAGCTGCCGGTCAGAGCCGACAAGATCCATGTCCAGCAGGTTATTCTCAACCTCGCGACCAACGCCATGGACGCGATGCTGGAGATGGTAGCGACTGAAAGAAGGCTCGTGCTTGAGACAACGCTGACGAAGGAATCCGAGGTCGAGCTGTCGATTTCCGATACGGGCCGCGGTATCCCTGACGAACAGCTCGCCTGTGTTTTCGAGCCGTTCTATACGACAAAGCCCACCGGGACAGGGCTCGGCCTTTCCATCGCGCGCGCGATCGTCGAAACCTATGGCGGCAAGATCTGGGCCCACAACCGCCCCGAGGGCGGAGCTGTTTTTCGTGTTGTGCTGCCTCTTGCCCGAAGCGGATAAATCCATTGGAAGCCGTCGTTCACATCGTCGATGACGACCAATCTTTCCGGACAGCAGTCGGACGGCTGCTGTCGGCGTCAGGTTTCCGCGTGGCTCTCTATGAATCAGGCGATCAGTTTCTCGCGCAGTTGCCCGCCACCGAGCCTGGTTGCGTCCTCCTCGACCTCCAACTGCCTGGGTTGAGCGGTCGGGAACTGCAAGACCGCCTTTTGGAGAAAGCGCCCCTGTTGCCGATCGTGTATCTCACAGGCCAAGGCGACATAAGGGCTAGCGTCAGTGCAATGAAGGCTGGCGCGGAAGATTTTCTGGAGAAGCCGGCGTCCGGCACCATCTTGCTGGAGGCGATCCAACGAGCGTTGGTCAAGTACGAAAAGCGGCGTGTGGAGCACGACCGCATTCGCGCGCTTCAGGTTCTGGTGGCTGGCTTGACACCTCGCGAAGCCGAGGTCTTCGCTCTGATCGTGCGCGGCCACCTCAACAAGCAAATCGCCTATGCCCTCGGCACGTCCGAGAGGACCGTGAAGGCCCATCGGCATAGTGTCATGGAAAAACTCGGGGTGCGTTCGTTGGCCGAGGCGGTGTCCATCGCCGAGAGAACGGGCCTCCTCGATCCCGATGCGAGACCGCTGCAGCGTACGTGAGCGTGCCGTTTCCCCTTAGGACAATATCCGACGTACCGTGGAAGGCCTACACTCACATGCACGAGCCGAACATCCTCCACGCGAGCGAAAGAGAGGCACAAGTTGGAAAACCTGCGCCGCACGGTGGCGATCGTTGAGGACGATGCAAGCATGCGAAGGAGCGTCCTGCGGCTACTGAATGCCCACGGCTTTCTGGCGGAGGAGTATACGTCGGCGGAATCGTTTCTCGGTCGCGATGTGGGAAGCCATGTGGAATGCCTTGTTCTGGATGTTGATCTGGGCGGCATGTCCGGGATCGAGCTACAAAGCCGATTGAAGGAGTCTGGCGCCGGCCTTCCGGTGATCTTCATCACGGCTCTCGAAAACGACGCCCTGAAAGCGCAGGCGACACGAGAAGGTTGCGTCGCCTATCTGCGGAAGCCGTTTCCGGCCGCCTTGCTGATCGACGCCATCAACAGGGTGTTCAAGTCACAAGGTCCATCGGCATGACAGCGGAAGGGGCGTCGTTTGCCAGCACACCCCTGGCTCGACGACTAACGCAACGTCCAGCGAACGTCCTTCTGCCGTATGACCGTGGGGCCGGTCCTCTTCTCCGCGCCTCTGGGGTCTTGGGTGGCCATCGTGGCTACAAAGCTGAACTCGATGTAACCGACGATGGCGCCGTCCTCGATTATCAAGTTAACTTTAGGAACGCCCGCTCCTTCCGATAACGTCTTGTTGTATACGTTCCAACGCTTCTGCTAAAGGTTGATATACGACACGAGTTGCGTCAGAAATCTCCGCTGACAGAAGACCGTTTTGACAGGGTCGATCATCGTCCCATCCGGAATGGTTTACGATGGGGTACAAGCATATACCTTCGATCGGGACCCCGGCATCCATCGCAGCAACGACCTCGCTATAAACATACATGATCCAACCAGGTCGCCTTTCAGCTTCGATACCGGTTTCGGCAACGAATATCGGCTTGCCATATCTGGCATAGGTTTCGATCAGAATGGTCCTAAATGGTTTGTAAAGCGCATTGGTTTCGTCGATCGGTGAACCACCGTGGATCCACTGATTGTTGTGATAGTAGTTCACCCCAACGATATCGAGATAGCGATCTGCGCCGCCGATTTGGGGCCATAGCCTTCCACCTAGTAAATCCCACCCCTGGAACTGCGACTGGCGATGTCCTTCGGCAAGTTGCCTCTCCCAGGGTCGCGACGGATCTAGGATGACGTTGATAACGGGATCGCAGTGCACAAAACGTGCCCGTGGATCGACCAGAAGGATGGCATCCATGGCGGCGATAGAAGCGCGCGCGAGCTGGACTTTCAATTCAAAGCCGCGTCCGTTTGCAAAAGGGTTCAGGTAGCCGACGTCTCCTCCACCCCACGACAAAAACGAGATCTCGTTTACGGGACAATAGAACGGAACCTCGCTCGTGTTTTCCCGCACCACTGCTGCCACAGCACCCGCAAAATTTGCAAGCCGAGGCGCAAAATCCTGCCCCCAAATATCGATATCGTCTGGCCAGCCATAGTGCAAAAGGTCCCAGATGACCTGAACGCCCACCTCTTTCGCTGCTTCGAGCATCGGAAGAAAGCTAGACCAATCATAGCGGCCAGATGCCGGCTCTATAAGATGCCAGCGGAGGCCGTCGCGCACGGTTTCGATCCGGTGCGCTTTCAGTTGATCGTAGTCCTGTCGCGCATGCGAGTCGTGGCCAGTAGAGGCGAGGACATCGAGACGCGTCCCAGCAGTTTCGCCCTCGCCTGGACGGAGGCGGTGCGTTGAACACTCGAAACCCCCCTGAATGAAGGATTTGAACAAACCAGATGGCCCGGCTCGCGCTCGATCTTCGAGAACATCCAGAAAAAGACCTTCCCATCGCGGCACGACAGTAGCGGCGCTGTAGTCGTTTTCAACTTTTGACATCAAGGCCTTGCCCAGCCGGGCACGCAGTTCGGCTGACATGATCAGCTTCATCATGGCCTGAGCGACAGCGGCGGGATCGTTGTAGGGCACGAAGAGACCCGAAGTCCCCTCCTCGACCTGCTGGAGCGCCCCGTTATCAGGCGTCGCGATTACGGGCAGACCTGCTGCACCCGCCTCCGCCAGAACGTGCGGCATCCCCTCGTCGCGCGAGAGCCAGGTAAAAATATCGAAGGCTGACAGAAGGTTGGGAACATCCTTTCGATCTCCGAGAAAGGAAAGCACGCCACCCAATCCCCGCTGAGCAGCAAGCGAATGCAACTGTATCGCATATTCCGGGTGGAACGCGTCGGCCCCCCCTACAATCACAAAACGCGCAGACGCAACGTCCTTGTGCACAATCGCCGCAGCTTCTATGAAGTCTTCGACGTTCTTCTTTGGATCAAGCCGTCCGACCCAGCCGACAAGGACCGAATCCTCGGCCAAGCCGAGTGACGAACGGGTTTCGGCACGCCGGGTGACGTCAAATTCCGAGAAATCGACCATCGACGGGATTTCAAGAGCACTTAATTCACGACCGGGCATCACGGAGGCTGCGGCATCGCGGATTGATCGACAGACGCCGACGTAGCGACTTGTGAAGTGCTTCGGCCCCGCAAGCGCCTCCGACACCAGCCCGCCATGTTCAATCAGCGGCGGGCGGAGGTGGATACGTTCAAGCGCCGGGTAAATATCGGCGACATTCTGACAGGAGACCACGACGTCATAGCCTGGGATCTTCGTTGCCAGATAGGTTATCGTATCCTTGAACGACAATGTGTAAGGGGTCGTATCGACATCCACGCCCAACGCCGTTAGCTGCTCGTGTGTCTGATCGGGCATGCTCGGTTTGTGGAAACATGCCACGACGTCAATGCGATAGCGGTTTCGATCGAGATTTCGGGCAAGGAGCCGCACTTCCGTCTCTTCACCGCCAACGACTAACCATGCGAATACGAAAAGGATTCGGACTGGTTGTTTGCGCGAGCTCATTCCTGAACCTTAAAAACAATCTGCAGGAATTCCGGCCGGTTCGTAACGAGATCGGCCAAGAATTGCGGCGCATCATCAAATGGAACGACGTGCGTGATCATGTGGTCCCGGATAGCAGAGCCGTGGCTCCGCATAAGGCCAACTGTCTCTTCGGCAAGCCGACATCGGTCCCACGACGCCCCCAATCCGCGCGGCACACGATTGATTTGTGCACACCTGATGTTGAGACCATTGTGGTGAAACTCTTCGCCAAGCCGCAATGCCTGGGCTCCACCTTGGTAAAAGGCGAGATCGATGACTGTTCCCTGCGGGCGCAACGTTTTGAGCGCAGTATGCAAGCTGGTCGCCTGCGCACGCGTCTGGAACACTACATCGGCACCGCGGTCTCTGCCGCCGTTGTGCCAACGCGCCTTCACGTACTGCCACACTAGTTCCTCCTCCATCGCGGCGAGGCCAAGATCGTGCGCCCTGTTCTGACGGAATTGCGACGGGTCGGCGACAATGACGTTGGAAGCTCCGCACTTCTGCGCAAACAGCGCAGTCATCAGACCCACCGTTCCCGCACCCAGGACAACGACGTTGCGTCCCTCAATGCCAGCGCCCAGGTAGGGCACGCTGCTTCCGAACGCCTCTGAATCGGCATGCAAAATTCCATTAGCCGCGATCGGTCCCATCTGAGCGACGAACACTCCAAGCACGGGATCGATATCGATGGGAAGCGGCACCAGCAAGTCATGGCAGGGGTCTGCAGTGTGACCGCTCTTATGCGCGAAAGTCGTCGCGACAACATCGCCATTCGCGAAGCCGGCAGCCCGTGTCTCCGAAACGCGCGCCACCTCCATGTAGCCCAGAAAGGGAACTGGATAGTGAAGGTCAGCCTCGCCTTCCACAAATACGCCTCTCTCCCCATCGAACCTCGAACGGAAGTAGGGGTTGGTATTTTTCATGAACGTGAGTTCGGTACCTGCTGAAAATCCGCTATACAGCGTCTCCAACCGGATATGGCCGTCGGCGGGCGGGCCCTCTTCGTATTCCAAAAAGAATGCTTTCCCAGCACGTTCTATGCCCAGCGAACGAATTCGCCGATGGCCGGGGGGCGGGCTCTGCGGCTCCTCTTTACGGGATTGATGCTGAAGAGGAGCCATTGGCCTGCGCTCGAAGACAGGAGGATCGAGTTTTACGGGTTCGTCTTGTCGGGCTGAGGCTGCGACAGCCAGCGCGATGCGATGCGTTGCGAGCGCGTCCGAGTAGGCACAGCGAATGTGGTTTTCTTGCCCGCGCACGGCGTCGACAAAGTCGCGATCCTCGCGCCAGACGGGATCGCCTTCGGCTTGACGCACCGGACGTCCTGCTCCGACATCGACCATGATGTCATGATCTGTCAATTCGATCGCAAGACGATCGGCGAAGATGTTGAGCCCGACCCTATGGTTCCAGCCGAGAAGGCAGGTCGACGAAATGTTGGCGATGACACCGGACTCGAAGGTCATTGTCGCAGTCGCAACTGCGGGCACATCGAGGCCAGGAAATTCTGACCGATCTTTAAAGCCAACACGACCATATACGTCCGTTACTTCGCCAATGAGGTAACGCGCCAAGTCAATGATATGAGTGGTCTGCTCGATCATCTGCCCACCTGATCGATCAATCTTCCACCACCATTGCGGTGGAGGCGTCTGGTCCAACCAGTAGCCGGAGAGAAGTTGCGCCGGGTTTTCCACCAACAACCGGCGGGCCTCCTCTACAGTATCGAGATACCGCCAGTGATAGCCCACGGCCGTGATTAATTTCGCCCCCGTAATCATGGCTGCAAGTTCTTCAGCAAGAGCCAAATCGAGAGTGACAGGCTTCTCGACAAAGAACGGGACGCCGCGTCGGATCAGCTCCCTTTCCGCGTCGCCGTGCGCAAAGGGAGGTATGCAAATATAAACTGCATCGAGCGCTTCGTCGTCCAGCATTGCCTGGTGGCTGGTGAACGCCTTCGCACCAAAGCGCGATGCAGCTTCGCTTGCGCGACCTAAATCAGGATCCGCAAAAGCGACGAGCGCCACATCGTCAAATCCGGTAAGAATGTCGAGATGGCGGCGCGCGATTCCTCCGACGCCGATGAAGCCAATCCGTGTCTTCTCCATGAAAGGATGTCCTCTTTCGACTTCTGTTTTGGCGGGGAGAAACCGTTGGTAGACGGCAACCGTTTCGGTGGCCATCCGATCCGCTGAAAAGGCGCTGTGAAATCGATCCATGCCAGACTGACCTATTGACCTGGCGCGAATGGGGTCAGAGAGCGCGTCGATCAAAACATCAGCTAAGGAGGAGGGATTTTCTGGCTCAGCCAAGAATGGGTGATCTTCGCCAAGGGCTTCGATGGTCCCCCCAATCCGGGTTGCGACGACCGTCAGTCCTACAGACATTGCTTCGAGCACCGCCAACGGCAGGCCCTCAAAGCGCGAGGGCAGGACAAAGAGGTCGGCATTCATCATGAGGTTGGCAACGTCGTTTCGGTGTCCTAGAAACTGGACATGATCGCGAAGTGCCAGTCCGTCGACCAGATCTTGGATAGCATTCATTTCCTCGCCCTCCCCCACCAGAAGAAGCAAGGCGGTGGGATGGGCTGCAACAACGGTTGGCATTGCCCTTACGAGAGCAGCGTGATCCTTCTGTTTTGAAAAGCGCGCCACCGTAAGCAGGGTTGGTCGGGATTGAAGCGCGCGTTCGCCGATGCCGTCTGCGTCGCTTTCCCCCCGCTCCAACGCATATATCCCGTTGCGGACAACCGTCAGCCGGGCCGGATCCACACCATTTCTTTCAAAACTCTTGCGAGATGCCTCGGAAACTACGATATGATGGGCAACTGTCAAAATCGATCTATGATATTGCGCGATTTGCTCGGCATCTGTCAGCAAATATGGCAAATGCTCCGTTCGTATGACGGGAATTCCGCAAACGCATCCTACACGGGCGATCTCGTGTCCCTCCCACCCGATGCCTGCATGGATGTGAAGCAGCGACGCACCTGATGAACACAGCCATTCCTCAAATGCCGCGGGATCATCGGCGTCCTTGATCGCCAAGCCGCGGCAGACGGCGCGGGTCAGCAACGCGCAATTCGGCGGAGCCGCTAGCGTGACTTTGTAGTGTGTTCCAAGCGCCTGCCCGAGCGTAAGCATGTGCTCGCCCATCCCGGACGGCTCGCGGCTGTCGGTGGCGATAACGATGTGGTGCAATTGACTTGTCATTTCACGCTCGCAGCAATGGTGCTCGCGCGCGCCTTTGACATCTTCCGGTATGTTGCCAGAGCCTGGCCGACCACCTGATCCATATTATAGTACTTGTATGTCGCGAGCCGACCGACAAAAGTTACGTCGCTACAACGTCGCGCAACAGCTTCATATTGCTTGTAGAGTTCCTGATTTTCCGGTCGAGGGATGGGATAGTAGGGCTCCCCTTCTCTACCGGCGAACTCATAGGAAATGGTAGTCTTCGGATGGATCTGACCAGTCAGATGCTTGTATTCGGTAATCCTCGTATACGGCACCGTCTCCGAGGGATAGTTGATCACGCCGACTGGTAGCAGCCGTCTGGCATCATGTGTTTCGTGCCGGAACTCAAGGCTACGATATGGAAGACGACCGAAGCGAAAATCAAAATATTCATCGATCGGGCCTGTGAAAATCGTATGCGCCGCCAGATTGTCCTTTCGGATGTCCGCGAATTCCGTGCCGAGCAATACAGTGATGCACTCGTGGTCCAACATTTTCTCGAACATCTCAGTGTAACCATGCAACGGCATGGCCTGGTAGGTGTCGAGGAAATATCGGTCGTCGTCGCTAACCCGTGCCGGGACACGCGACGTCACCGATCTGTCAAGCTGGGTCGGATCGAGACCCCATTGCTTGCGGGAGTATCCTTGGAAGAACGTGCGGTAGAGATCGTCACCGACCTGGGAGACCACCGCATCCTTCGCCGTTTCGATCGGATCGCAAGGTTCCGCACGAGCGGCCAAAAATAAGGCGGCCTCTGCGTCGTCCTTCAGATTGAGGCAATAGAGCCCGTTGAGGGTCGTTCGGTTGATGGGAACAGGCAATCGACGATCGCCAATATCGGCGAGCACACGGTGTTGGTACGGCCTCCAAGCCGTAAATTGTGACAGGTAGTCAAAAATTTCCAGACTGTTGGTATGAAAAATATGCGGTCCATATCGATGAACGAGGATGCCGTCTTCGTTGTGAAAATCGTACGCGTTGCCGCCGATATGCAGACGCTTATCACACAAAAGTACATGCTTCCCATCGGACGCCAATCTTTCTGCCATCACCGAGCCCGCAAAGCCCGCACCGACGATCAGGTAGTCGTAGGATGGCCTTGACCTGACGCTTGACTGTGAACAGGGGAACTGTGTGGGGGAATGCGGAGATGCGGACCGACGGATGATGGCTTCCTCAACCAGCACGTTCATCGCATCAAACGTGTCGTCCCAAGACGAAGCGGCGAGAAGGATATCAACTGATCTCAGCCAGGCGCTGTCGAATTCTTTGAGAGCAAGCGCGTCGTCGCACGCTGTGGCAAACCCCTCGGCATCTCGCGCAAGAGCAACACCGGAAACGCCCCCGTATTGACGCACTACGTCAGCGACAGGCGTCGATACGATTGGTCGACCGGCAGCAAGATACTCCGGAGTCTTGGTAGGGCTTATTAAACGTGTTGCGTCGTTCAGAGCAAACGGCATCAGTGCGACGTTCCAGCCCGACACATACGCTGGCAGTTCGCCGTATGCTTTTCGGCCGAGGTAATGGATGTTCGCCGCTTTGGGGAGGTCGTCGGGTGAAATCTTGACGATTGGCCCGATAAATACGAAAGAGAGGTCCGGCCTAGCGTTGGCTACAGCGCTTATTAGGCCGAGGTCAAGGCGCTCGTCGATGACACCATAATATCCGAGCTTTGGACTGCTGATAGACCTTTGATCGGCCGGCTCCTCGAGGTTTCCACGAGCAGCGTGGAAATGGTCTGCATCGACGCTGGACGGGAAAGGATGAATATTGTCATGCAGATGCCGCTTAGCCTCATACAGGCTGTAGCCGCCCGTGAAGGCCACATCGGCGCGTGCAAGGAGTGCAGCCTCGGCGTCCTTGAGAGTTGGCGGCGCAAACTTGAAGTTGGCCAACTCGTCCATGCAATCGTAAATGACCGCCGCCGCATCGATGTGGCGAGCGAACCCATACATGAGCGGCGTATAGAACCATAGTATCGGACGGGCCACGCCATAGATCGACAGCAGTTCATCCAACAGTTTTCTTAGTTCGCGCTCCCTCTCGTCCTCGCCTAACCAGTGAGGAATTCGAGGACGTATGGCTTTCACCGCCGTCCCCTCAAACGGATGGATCTCCAGATAGGCTAAATGATGATCTGTGGGGATGAATTCCTCGAAATAGAAGACCTGTCTATCGCGGGCGAAACGTTCCATCAAATGTTGCGGACGCTGCAGCACAAAATCCCAGCGCAAATGGGAAAAACATATGATCGGCGCCTTGCGTTGCAGGGCTTTATGGAGCCCTTGGGTGAATGAGCTGGAGAGATTCATTGCGGATCCGCCGTTTTATTAGAGGCCTTCTAACCTCCACTCTGGCGGTTTGTTCCGCAGTCATTTCTGCCCCGCATGCGAATCCATGACTTCGCAAAGCTTGCGGACCGAATGTGGCCACGTCCAATTGTCGAGTACAGCCTTGCGCGGGGAATAGTTTGAGAGGTTTTCAAGCATGCTCAAAATGCCATGGTCAAAGTCATCCGCTGCTGCAGTCGCTCCGGTTCGCGGCGTAATATACTGAAGGCCGCACACGAGTGCGCTATTAGCGAGAACAGGCAGGCCAGCGAGCATGTATTCGGTTAGGATCGCCGGCGCACCGTCATTGATGCCGCAGACCACACCGATCTTTGCCTGGCTCATTAGACGGTTGACGTCTGCATATCGCACGCCGGGCGGACCAACAAAGTCGACGGCAATTCCCAAGGCTTGCACTTGTGCACGCAGAATATCCCCGAGTTCCCCATAGCCGCAGACGCAAAGTGCACGGATACCACTCGGAAGCTTAGCGAGCGCATCGAAAAGGATATCGTGGCGCTTGTAGGCTTGAGCGGCGGCTACATAGATAACGTCATATCGTCGAGGGCCATCGAGTGGATAAAATGTGCTGTCAGAGGCAAATTCCGGTCCAATCGGAAGGACCGCCGTCTTCATTTTCGGATGTCGCCGCTTCACCTCCTGCGACTGCCACAAGGCGCCGGTAAGCACGAGGTCGAAATGTTGGCTGATTGAACGTGGAACTCGCCACGTGGGAGCATCGATAGAATTGTAGATTTTATAGCTGCTCTTGCATGCGACAAGTATATCTTCGGAAACGCCAAGCCCCCACACGCAGAGAATATCGGGAGCACCAAACGTAATGATGTGGGCCAGCATATCATTCGACGCGAATGGCGCCTCTGGGCCGTTCATTGCGAATGAACGGTGAACAAGAAACGGATTCGTCAGATCCTCTGGGGGCGGGTGGACGCCCCGCCAATGCGTCCAAATTTCGACGATGTCGACTATGCCCATCTTCAAGCAAGCAAGGGGCAGGCGTTCAATGTAACCGCCCCGCACCATTACATCCTGGATTGGCTGTTCGGCAGTAGAAGGACTTCCCCGCGCTCCGCTGGCCCACTGACCTCGCAATTCCTCGATAGAAAGCGGCGAGGACGGCTCGTACCAGCCGGCCTGATAGTCGCTGATAACGACAAGACGCTTTTTGGTTAAATATTCGCTGTTCAATTCACGCCACTCCGTCCACCCACCGTCCACCCATGACGCAGACCATTCCTTGCGGTTACTTCACAAGATCGATTCCGTGGCTGATCCGGCGATCGCTCTTTACCCATCGAATATGTTCGGAGGCGTACCGTCGGGATCGGTTTTCAACATGTACGGGACGACCGACGATATCAACGCGGCGGCAACGCCATCCGGCCGCAATTGCAGTTCAACAATGGTGGTCCAGGCTCCGTCGTCCATAGCCGCACCTCGTGAGATGATGAGCGGCTAACACCGGCGGTGTCGGTAAGTTCCGAATTTCCGCCCAAACCGGCTGTCATTGTTCGCTCTTAGCTCCCATTAAAGGACGAACGGTGACCAGCGGGCGGCGCGCGCCTCGTCGAGCCTTGCGACCACAGCATCCGGCGACTGGATGCCTGCGCTAACAAGCGCGATGGCGTGCCTCAGTGCGGCCTGACCGTGCTCGCTTTGGACGTTAATGTGATTTCTCTCTGACCAACGGCAGGGGGGAGGAATGAACTGACCCCATTAACTTGGACAGTTTAAAAGGCCAGGTCATCCGCGCAACAGGCAGGTCGCGCCTGGTCCATTCCCGACAAGGAAAGGGGCGTGCCTATAGAGGCATCCGGACGCGAACTCAGCGGCTTGTCCCGTAAGGAGGGCGACGACATAGCCGCGCAGCTCAACGTCGACCACTTTTCTTACACTAGATCTGGAACATCCAAAGATAAACGAGGTTCGGGATAGGTGAAACGAAGCAAAATAGGAGAATCCAATGCTTCTGAAACTCATCGCGGTCTCGGCACTTTCGATCGGTCTGGCAACTTCGGCCATGGCTCAGGCCAGCGGCGGCACAGGTGGAACTGGAGGAACCAGTGGTTCTGGCCAGTCCGACGGCGCTTCAGGTTCCGGTAGCGGATCTGGCAACATGTCCGGTAGCGGATCCGGCACTTCCACCTCCGGCACGGGCGCTTCCGATAAAGACAAGGATTCGACCGGCAAGCAAGACTCTTCCGATTGCATTCAGGGCCAAGTCAAAGATGCCGCCGGCAATTGCCAGTAAAATCTGGCTCATCGAAGAAACCCCGCGGTCAACTCTGCGGGGTCTCTGTGCCGTTCCTTCAACTGCGCTTCCGTTTTTACCTATGAACGAGAGCGGCACCCGCTACCAAGGATCGATGCGAGGAAGGCCGAGATGGAGCGGTTTTCTGACAGCTATAAGGGCGAGCCGTCGCGTGAACATCCGAGTTAGACAGGATGTGGCGGAGTCGATCGCCTAAACTGCGGTGGGCCTCTCACTGTCTTTCTCCGGAATTCGATTGTGGCCAGGTTCTTCGCGATCAGGCACGAGGTTTTAGGGTATTCGACACGTTTTTTGCGTCCTGCTCAGCATCATCGGTGTCGCTCAAAGGACCGCTAGCCGAAGCGAAAATACTTCTGGAACATTCGGGTGAAGCGGGAGTTGGGAGCGCATTCAAAGAACGGTGAAAAAAATCTCTGGAGGCTTCTACCATGTCCCAACCATCCATCTCCCGCCTGCCGGGCGATACTCCGTATGCGGTTAACCCGGTAGACCCGCGTATTACGGCCACCATCAACAAGATATCATGGGGTGCAGTGTTCGCCGGCGTCGTTCTCGCACTCGCGGCCCAGTTCCTGCTTAATCTTCTCGGTGTCGGGATTGGCGCTGCAGTTCTCGACCCTACCACGTCGGACAATCCTACAGCGACCAGTTTCTCCATCATGGGGGGCCTCTGGTTCGTCGTTTCCGGCATCGTCGCCTCGTTTATCGGCGCATATGCTGCAAGCCGGCTGTCCGGCCGTCCCAGCAAGTCCACAGGCGGTTTCCACGGCATCACCTCCTGGGCCGTTACGACGCTAGTCATTCTCTACCTCCTGACCACCTCGGTTGGCGCACTCGTCGGCGGCGCCTTCAGCGGCCTTTCGAGCGTGGTCGGCGGTGTCGGCAAGACTGCAGCAACTGCGGCGACCACCGGAGCGTCTTCGATTGCCGCAGCAACCGATCCGATGGCCGATATCGAACGGCAAATTCGCGAGGCCAGCGGTGGCTCCGACCCGCAAGCCCTTCAAGCGGCGGCAGTCACGGCGATGAAAGCCGTGGCAACGGGCGACCCGAGCAAGGTCAAGGACGCCAAGGCACGGGCCGCCGATGCTCTGGCGAAAGCTCAGAATATCCCTGTCGACCAGGCGCGGGCGAAGGTGGATGAATACGAGGCAAACTACAGGGCATCCGTCGATCAGGCAAAGCAGCAGGCTTTGGCGGCGGCAGAAACCACGACGAAGGTCGTGTCCAGCGGCGCCCTGCTCGGCTTCGTCGCACTCGTTCTCGGCGTGATTGCAGCTTGGTTCGGGGGGGTAGCTGGCACGAAACCAGGCCCCATCCTTGAAGAATATACACGCGGCCGAAACCTATAGTCATCTCAACACGAGGAACACGAACATGGCAGAACCTAAAAATCTTAGCGATCTCCTTTATGAGACCCTCATGGACATGTACTTCGCGGAAAAGCGGATACTGACGGCCCTGCCCGAGATGGCTGAAGCCGCGCAATCGCCTGATCTCAAGGAGGCATTCGAAACACATCTCGGTCAGAGCGAAGATCACGTAGCGCGCCTCGAACAGGCCTTCGAACTGATAGGCAAGCCAGCGCAGCCGAAGACCTGCAATGCCATCCTCGGCATCATCGAGGATGGCAAGGAAGTCATGGAGGCGTTCAAGGGGACGGCCGCCCTCGATCCGGGCCTGCTCGCCGCTGCGCAGGCTGTGGAACATTACGAGATCAGCCGCTACGGCACGATGGTCACCTGGGCCGAGACGCTCGGTTTGGATGACGTAGCTGACCTCCTCGCGGAGACTCTTGACGAAGAAGAAACGACAGACGAACGGCTTACCGAGATCGCCAAAGCAACCGTCAACGCGCAGGCCGCCTGATTGCCGGCGCGTGGTGACGGAAACGGGAGGTGCGCCAACGAGGTCGGTTGATCACTATGGCGCGCCGACCCCTGGGGACCTAAATCAACGCATGCGATGCTGCAAATAACATATTCATCCGAAGGACTTGCCGCTTCTCAACCGGGACTTAGCGTTGGTGCAACGGGTATTTGATGCTGTTAGAGCCGAAGCCGGCGCCAAACCCGGCGACCAATCAACCGCAATCATCAACCCTTTTTCCCCCGCCGCTCTTACGTTGAAAAAAGT